>NZ_CAXSTD010000006.1:0-212895 GCF_964240315.1 Blautia sp. Marseille-P2398 | reverse complement strand
GTTTTTCGCTGATCCGAAAAACGGAGCTTTGGAAAACAAATAAACCACCTGCTATGCAGGTGAGTCAGCATTGCTTCGTAAGTGCTGAATAATCCACCGGTTTCTCAGTATTCAAAATTTATGAGAAGGAGTGGTATCTCTATAACTTTTCTAGTTTTGGCATATAGGACCATTTCACTTCAGTTCTTCTGGTACCTGTGTTGATCCCGCTCCAAATAAAAAACAAGAGTTGAATTTTTATGCTTAAAAGAAATTCAAGACGTACAGATAAAGAATGGCTGGATCTGATCCAGGAATGCCGGTTCAGTGGTCTTTCTGATAAATGCTGGTGCCAGAAACATCATATCCATACAAGCAACCTTTATTACCAGATACGAAGACTCCGACAAAAAGCCTGTAAGATACCTGTATATTACAGCCTATAAGTTAAATATGGAAAAAATCGGACTTACATCTCGCTTAGGGAAAGTAAATATTATGATGTTGAAAAGGGCGAATTTCTTTTCTGCTTCACCGAAAACATCAATAAAATCAAAAACAGACAGGAAGGGTTTCAGTCTGATCTGGAAGAAGAGTATCTTCATGAAATCTATCCTCTTTACAGTCCTGGTGAGGAAGATGATGAATATGAAGATGAGGATGGTGAAAAATGTTCTATTATGCGGAACAATGTCTAAGGATAGTGATGTGTGAACAGCAACTGGACAGACGGTGAAAGAGGATTTTCGCAGTTTCGAAGTCTTGTATGTGATGGATAAATATTGTATAGTATAGGTATTGGCATTTATAACGAGATAGAAGAAACGGCAGAAAATATAATATATGAGTGAGGAAGAATGAGAAGGATACAGATTATTGTAAATAATGGAGCTGGGACAGGACAGGCGCACAGGGTATGGAATGAGACGCAGTGTCTGCTTCGGGGATACAAAATAAAATATGAAGCCCATATGACCAGATATGAAGGGCATGCCGCGAAACTGGCTGAGCAGATTTCCCGGGTGAAGGGGGAAGAGCCTGTCTATCTGCTGGTGGTTGGGGGAGATGGCACGATCAACGAAGTCCTGAATGGTATTACTGACTTTGATAAGGTACGTCTTGGAGTGATCCCTACTGGTTCAGGGAATGATTTTGGGAGAAATCTGAAACTGCCGAAAACACCGAAGGAGAGCCTGAGGGAAATCTGTGCCTGTATCAGAAAGGACCAGAGAGGTGAAGCACTTTACAGGATAGATCTGGGGCAGGTAAGCTGGGAAGGCTGTGAGAAGCCGCGGATTTTTGGAATCAGTTCCGGCCTGGGACTGGATGCACTTGTGTGTAAAAAAGCACTTCATTCCAGACTGAAACAGGTTTTAAACCGTTTCCATCTGGGTAAGCTTACATATCTTGCATTGACGGTGCAGTCTCTTTTTACCATGGAGACAGCCAATGCAAAGGTGGTGACAGAACATGGAGGCTATATTCTTCCGAAGATGATCTTTGCGGCAGCTATGAATCTGCCGGCAGAAGGCGGAGGAGTTCCCATGGCACCCCATGCATCAGTGCAGGACGGTCTGCTCTCGCTTGGCAGTGCATCCGGAATCGCCAAATGGCAGACTTTTTTCCTGCTTCCGTTTCTGGTTGCTGCAAAGCAGGAGCATATTAATGGTTTTACTATCAGAAATGAAAAAGGATTTCGCCTGATTCTGGATAAGCCAATGGTGCTCCATGCAGACGGAGAGTACTGTGCAGATGTGACGAGAGTGGAATTTCGGTGTCTGGAGAAGAAACTGTGGCTGCTGCATGAGCAGAAAGGGGTTATAAGCAGTTAAATATAAATTATAAAATTATATAAGCACATGTTGAGTTTTATAAGACATTAGAGTAGAATATTATTGAAAGTGGATACTTTGAGTAAATATTGTTCTATACATAAATTTTCAAAAATTATAGGTGTATCTGCCCAGACATTACGAAATTGGGATGCCAATGGAAAACTTCATCCGCATCATACTACAGTAAGTGGCTATAGATATTATTCTGATGAGCAACTCAACCAGGTAATAAATGTAAAGCCTAAAAACCGCATTACAATTGGATATTGTCGTGTTTCCAGTCATAAACAAAAAGGTGATCTGGAACGACAGATTGATAATGTTAAAACATATCTTCTGGCAAAAGGACAGCCGTTTGAGATAATAAGTGATATCGGTTCCGGAATTAATTATAAGAAAAAAGGGCTCCAGGAATTGATCAGGCGAATATCTCAAAATCAGGTTGAAAAGGTTGTTGTTTTGTATAAAGATCGGTTACTGCGATTTGGTTTTGAGTTGATAGAATATATCGCTTCACTTTATAATTGTGAGATTGAGATTATTGATAATACTGAAAAGTCCGAACAGCAGGAACTTGTTGAAGATCTGTTTCAGATAATCACTGTATTCAGTTGCAAATTACAAGGAAAACGAGCAAACAAAGCTAAGAAACTTATCCGGGAATTGATACAGGAGGAAGCAGATGGTAAAAGCCATAAAAGTAATGTTGATACCAAATAACGTGCAGAAAACTAAGTTGTTTCAGTACGCCGGTGCTTCAAGATTTGCCTATAACTGGGCTTTGGCAAGGGAAATAGAAAACTATGAAAAAGGCGGAAAATTCATTTCAGATGCAGAACTCAGAAAAGAATTTACAAAGCTTAGACATTCTGATGAATATGCATGGTTACTGAGTATTTCAAATAATGTAACCAAACAGGCGATCAAAGATGCCTGTACTGCTTATAAGAATTTTTTCAAAGGTTTGCAGAAATTCCCAAGATTCAAGTCAAAAAAGAGATCAATGCCGAAGTTCTATCAGGACAACGTTAAGATACGATTCAGTAATACCCACGTTAAATTTGAAGGCTTTTCCTCCAGCAGGAAGGCAAATAAGCAAAAAATGAATTGGGTAAGACTTGCAGAACATGGAAGGATTCCGACAGATGCTAAATATATGAATCCGCGAATATCCTTTGACGGATTGAACTGGTGGATCAGTGTATGTGTAGAATTTCCTGACTGCAGGGAAACACTTAATGATGACGGAGTCGGCATAGACCTGGGAATCAAAGATCTGGCTGTCTGCTCTGATGGGACTAAGTATAAGAACATCAATAAGAGTCGGAAAGTAAAGAAATCAGAAAAACAGAAACGCAGATTACAGCGTAGTATCTCTCGTTCTTACGAGAAAAATAAGAAAGGGGAAAGTTACTGTAAAACAAATAATGTAATCAAAAAGGAAAAACTTTTATTAAAACGAAATCACAGATTAACAAACATCCGTAAAAATCATTTAAATCAGACCATATCGGAGATCGTAAATCGAAAACCAAGATTTATATGTATTGAAGATCTGAATGTCAGCGGAATGATGAAAAACAGACATTTATCCAAAGCAGTTCAGGCACAGGGATTTTTCTGGTTTAGAAAACAGCTTGAATATAGGTGCAGAGATAAAGGGATCCAGCTTATTGTGGCTGATCGGTTTTATCCATCATCAAAGCTTTGCAGCTGTTGTGGAAACATCAAAAAAGATCTGAAGTTATCTGACAGAGTTTATAGATGTGCGTGTGGGAATATGATTGACAGAGATTTCCAGGCATCTATAAATCTCAAGACTTATGGAGAAAAATTTGCAAGCTGACACTGAAACGTTAATGCAAATATGTACGGATACGTTAGTCCGGAATTTACGCCTATGGAGAGTACAGGAACTTGTGAGTAGATTGATATTTATATCATCAAAAGCATACTCGTTGAAGTAGGAATGGAACATAGAAGTTTATAACTTTTTATAAGTTTTCAGTAACGGATTAAAGTAAGACCTGAAACAATATAAAAAACAGAAAAACAGGAGTGTAAAGAAAAATGAGTTACGCAGATGATGTATTTATAAAAATGTGTCAGGATATCCTGGAAAACGGGACAAGTACGGAAGGAGAAAAGGTTCGTCCTGTATGGGAGGATGGAACTCCGGCATATACGATCAAGAAATTCGGAGTGGTAAACAGATATGATCTGAGAAAGGAATTTCCGGCTATGACACTCAGACGTACAGCGTTAAAGAGTGCCATGGATGAGATCCTCTGGATCTGGCAGAAGAAATCCAACAATATCCATGATCTTCACAGCCATATCTGGGACAGCTGGGCAGATGAGAGTGGTTCTATCGGTAAGGCATATGGGTATCAGCTTGGCGTGAAACATCAGTACAAAGAAGGAATGATGGATCAGGTAGACAGAGTGATCTATGATCTGAAAAATAATCCGTTCAGCCGAAGAATTATGACCAATATTTATGTGCATCAGGATCTCCATGAGATGAATCTGTATCCCTGTGCATATTCCATGACATTTAATGTGACACAGACACCGGGGAACGATAAGCTGACTCTGAATGCAATCCTCAATCAGCGTTCACAGGATATCCTTGCAGCGAATAACTGGAATGTATGTCAGTATGCACTTCTGCTTATGATGATGGCTCAGGTATGTGATATGGAAGCAGGGGAACTGCTTCATGTAGTGGCAGACTGCCATATCTATGACCGTCATATCCCGCTGATAAAGGAACTGATCCAGAGAAAACCATATCCTGCACCTGTTGTGAAACTGAATCCGGAAGTGAAGGATTTCTATCAGTTTACAACAGATGACCTGATCGTGGAGAATTATGAGACATGGCCGCAGATTAAGAATATTCCGATTGCCGTTTAACCAAACTGTGGAGCAATTATCTGGTTATGAGCAAGTAGCGAATGCGGATGATTTTATTCGCCTGACTTAAATTGACAATATAAAATCAAGAGAGGAAAATTCAAATGAATGTTATCGTAGCAGCAGATAAAAACTGGGGAATCGGCAAGAACAACCAGCTTCTGGTAAGTATTCCGGCAGATATGAAGATGTTTCGTGAGGAAACAAGTGGAAAAGTAGTAGTGATGGGAAGAAAAACTCTGGAAAGTTTTCCAAACGGACTTCCGCTTAAAAACAGGATCAATATTGTGATCACATCCAATAAAGAATATGAGGTAAAGGGTGCGATCATAGTACACAGTATTGAAGAAGCGCTGGAAGAGATAAAGAAATATCCGGCAGAAGATGTTTACTGTCTAGGTGGTGACAGCATTTATGCGCAGATGCTTCCGTACTGTGATGTAGCTCATGTGACAAAGATTGACTTTGCATATGAAGCAGACAGTCATTTCCCAAATCTGGACGAAGATGATGAATGGGAAATTACGGGAGAGAGCGATGAGCAGACATACTTTGATCTGGAGTATCAGTTTGTGAAGTATGAGAGAAAGAAATAGAAGGAACAAAGCAGAGCCGGAAAAATCAGTGATGTAAAAGAAAAAATATCCCTCAGAATGTGTTTAAACTGATTCTGAGGGATGTTTTTGTATAGTGAAAATCTACGTTACTATTCATTACGTTCTCAGCGGGATAGCAGTGTATGAACAGCAACAATTCTTCTGATGTTGAAAGACGTTAACTGTCTGGCAGTCAGATGTTATTTATTCAATAACTTTCAGCCATCCTTCCGGAGCCTGGATACGTCCCATCTGGATACCTGTTAATGTGTCATAGAGTTTCTGGATAACCGGACCCATTTTCTCCATTCCGCTTGGGAAACAGATTTCTTTACCATGGTCAACAATCTTTCCGACAGGAGAGATAACTGCAGCAGTACCGCAGAGACCACATTCAGCGAAATCTTTCACTTCATCGAAGTATATTTCTCTTTCCTCAGCTTCTAATCCCAGGTATTCCTTGGCAACATAGATTAAGGAACGACGTGTGATAGAAGGAAGGATACTGTTGGACTTCGGTGTGACAACTTTGCCGTCTTTTGTAACGAAGATGAAGTTAGCACCGCCTGTTTCTTCTACCTTGGTACGTGTAGCTGCATCAAGATACATGTTCTCATCGAATCCGTTCTTGTGAGCATCTACGATTGCATGTAAGCTCATTGCATAGTTAAGACCTGCTTTGATATGGCCTGTTCCATGAGGTGCAGCGCGGTCGAAATCACTGACGCGGATTGTAATCGGTTTAGCACCGCCTTTGAAGTATGGTCCTACAGGTGTAGTGAATACACGGAACATATACTCATCAGCAGGTTTTACACCGATAACCGGGTTAGTACCCATCATATATGGACGAACATATAAAGTTGCGCCTGAACCGTATGGCGGAACATATGCTGCGTTAGCTTTTACAGTCTGAACAATTGCATCAACAAAACGGTCTTCCGGGAATACAGGCATCTCAAGTCTCTTTGCTGAGTTTGCCATACGTTCTGCATTTAAGTCAGGACGGAAAGTAACGATATGTCCGTCTTCTGTAGTGTAAGCCTTCATTCCTTCGAAAACTGTCTGCGCATACTGGAAAACACCTGCACATTCGTTCAGTGTTACATTAGGATCTGTTGTCAGTTCTCCGGCATCCCATGCGCCGTCTTTGAATTTAGATACATAACGATAATCGGTCTGTACGTAACCGAAGCCTAAGCTGCTCCAGTCGATATTCTTTTTTTCCATAATGAATCTTTCCTCCGTTCACACATATTTACAGTATTTACAAGTGTGATTACTGTTTATCTCTTTACCATTGTAAAACTTTTGTCTGCTAAGTTCAATGGGAAATTTCCAATTTTAATGAAAAATTGAAAAATCGTTACTGTTCACATACAGTAACAAAAAATCCGCCAGTCTTGTTTTTTATAGAGGATTTCGCTATAATATGGAATAGAAAATGGAGGAAAATATGAGCGAGAATTTTGATGAATTAGGAGAACTTGGAGACAAAATAAAAAAGATCATAGACACAGCAGTTTCTACTAAAGATTACCGCCAGATGACCGAGGATATTAAGCAGACGGTGGGACAGACTGTTAACAGCGCAGTAAATTCTGCTGTAGATTCCGGAAGCGAGGCAATCAAAAATGGTCTGAATAATGTATTTGGAACCGGAAACAGTCAGTCCGGTGATTCCGGGGTATACCGCAATAAAACAAAAGAATTTGAAGAAAAGCGCAGGCGGGAACGTGAACAGGAGCAGGAACGTCAGAGAATTGAGAAGGAGAAAGCAAAAGAGAAGATGCTGACTCTTTATGAAAGGAACACCGGGGGAAGAATGAAAGGTATGATGATTGCTGTTTCAGGTGGAATCCTTGCCAGTGGAATGGGACTGGGAACTCTGGTCCTTAGCATCTTTGGAGCGGTGGGGCATATGAGTTCCCTTGTGACCGGTGGAACCTGTTTTATGGCAGTCGGAGCTTTGACAGGAGTGGGACTTCTCGCAGGCGGCATTAAAAAACTGGGTAAACTGGAACGTTTTCAGAAGTATATTGACACACTGGGAAATCACACATACTGTAATTTTGAACAATTATCTGCAGCAGTAAATAAGCCGGTGAAATTCGTTAAAAAAGATATTAAAAAGATGATTGATGACAGATGGTTCCGTCAGGGACATATTGATGAACAGGAAACCTGTCTGATCACCAGTAATGAGACTTATCTGCAATATACGCAGACGCAGAAGGCACTTGAGCAGAAGAAACAGGAAGAAGAAAAACATCAGGCTGAACAGGAGAGAAACAGAAAGAACACACCGCCTGAAGTGCAGGAAGTGCTGAATAAAGGAAATGAATTTTTGGATAAGATCCACAGGAGCAACGATGCGATTCCGGGAGAGGAGATTTCTGCAAAAATATCCAGAATGGAACTGATCGTGGAGAAGATTTTTGAACGGGCGCAGAAGCATCCGGAGATTATTCCGGATCTGAAGAAACTGATGAATTATTATCTGCCCATGACAGTAAAGTTGCTGGATGCATATGAAGAAATGGATCAGCAGCCTGTGCAGGGAGAGAATATCCAGGCATCCAAAAAGGAGATAGAGGATACGCTGGATACACTGAATCAGGCATTTGAAAAACTTCTGGATTCTGTCTTTCAGGATACTGCGTGGGATGTTTCAAGTGATATTTCAGTGCTTCATACGCTGCTTGCACAGGAAGGTCTGACAGATGATGATTTTGCAAAAATGAAAAAGAACTGAAAATAAGAAAAGGATAAAAAGGAGCGGCAGAGGACATGGGAAACGAATTTAAAGATTTTGAAATGGAAACACCATCATTAACACTGGAGCCGGATCTTGGAGAGTTTGCAAAGAAAGAAGAAGTGATCCCCAAAAATCAGCCACAGAAGGAAGAGGAAGCGCCTGTACTGACACCGGAAGAACAGAAAATAGTAAATGATTTTGCTGCAAAGATTGATATTGAGAATACTAACCAGATCCTTCAGTATGGTGCAGGAACCCAGAAAAAAATGGCGGACTTTTCTGATACAGCTCTTGAGAATGTAAAGACACAGGATCTGGGTGAAATTGGAGAACTGATCAGTAATGTTGTGGGAGAACTGAAAGATTTTGATGTACAGGAGGAGGGAAAATTCTTTGGATTTTTCAGAAAGCAGACTTCTAAGATTGAAAATCTGAAAAACAAATATGACAAAGCACAAGTCAATGTGGAGAAGATCACAGATTCTCTTCAGCAACATCAGGTGCGCCTTATGAAAGATTCTGCCATGCTGGACAAGATGTATGAACAGAACCTGAATTATTTTAAAGAACTTACCATGTATATCCTTGCCGGAAAAAAGAAACTGGAAGAAACCAGAAACGGAAAGCTTGCAGAAATGAAAAATAAGGCAGCTCTGAGCGGACTTCCCGAAGACGCACAGGCAGCCAGAGATCTGGATGAGAAATGCAGCAGATTTGAAAAGAAACTGCATGATCTGGAACTTACCCGTACGATTGCCATGCAGACCGCACCTCAGATCCGGCTGATCCAGAATAACGATACGGTAATGGTTGAGAAAATACAGACAACGATCGTAAACACAATTCCATTATGGAAGAGTCAGATGGTGCTTGCACTGGGAATTGCTCACTCTGCAGAAGCAGCACAGGCACAGAGACAGGTAACAGATATCACCAATGAACTTCTCAGAAAGAACGCAGAGACACTTCATATGGCAACGGTTGAGACAGCGAAAGAATCAGAGCGTGGAATAGTTGACATTGAAACTCTCCGGAAGACAAATGCAGATCTGATCCAGACTCTGGATGATGTGATGCGGATTCAGATGGAAGGCCGTCAGAAGAGACAGGCAGCAGAGATGGAAATGCACCGCATGGAAGAAGAACTGAGGAGAAAACTTCTGGAAATCAGATAACTGTTCAGCAGTACACATAAATTAATCAAACTGTAAAGCGGATTGTGAATATCCCTTTGATTCCAAATGAGAGAAGAGGAAAATTATGTACAGAGATCATACAAAAGTGATTCAGATCGGAGACAGAAAGATTGGCGGCGGCAACCCGATTTTGATTCAGTCCATGACAAATACAAAA
This sequence comes from Blautia sp. Marseille-P2398, assembly GCF_964240315.1. Taxonomy (NCBI): domain Bacteria; kingdom Bacillati; phylum Bacillota; class Clostridia; order Lachnospirales; family Lachnospiraceae; genus Blautia; species Blautia sp. Marseille-P2398. The sequence continues at coordinate 203,455 of NZ_CAXSTD010000006.1, read as the reverse complement.
ACTGAAGATGTAGAACAGACAGTAGCTCAGATCCTGGCACTGGAGCAGGCTGGCTGTGATATTATCCGTTGTGCAGTACCGACTATGGAAGCTGCAAAAGCACTGAAGGAAATCAAAAAACAGATCCATATACCACTTGTGGCAGATATTCATTTTGATTATCGTCTTGCCATTGCAGCCATGGAAAACGGTGCAGATAAGATCCGGATCAATCCCGGAAATATCGGCAGTACAGAGCGAATCAAAGCAGTGGTTGATGTGGCAAAGGAGCGAGGAATACCCATTCGTGTTGGTGTAAACAGCGGTTCTCTTGAGAAAGAACTTGTGGAGAAATATCATGGAGTCACTGCAGAGGGGCTGGTGGAGAGTGCGCTGGATAAAGTTCATATCATCGAAGACCTGGGATATGACAATCTGGTGATCAGCATCAAATCTTCGGATGTCCTTATGTGTGCAAAGGCTCATGAACTGATCGCGGAGAAGACGAATTATCCACTTCATGTAGGAATCACAGAAGCCGGAACTCTTTATTCCGGAAACATTAAATCTGCTATCGGACTGGGGATCATCCTGAATCAGGGAATCGGTGATACCATTCGTGTCTCTCTTACAGGAGCACCTTTAGAAGAGATTAAATCCGCAAAACGTATCCTGAAAACTCTGGGGCTTCGCAAAGGTGGCATAGAAGTTGTGTCATGTCCAACCTGTGGACGCACACAGATCGATCTGATCGGTCTTGCAAATAAGGTAGAAACCATGGTGCAGGATATCCCGCTTGATATTAAAGTAGCAGTTATGGGCTGTGTGGTAAACGGACCCGGAGAAGCAAAAGAGGCAGATATCGGAATTGCAGGCGGAGTTGGTGTGGGACTTCTGATCAAACATGGTGAGATCATAAAGAAAGTTCCGGAAGATCAGCTTTTGGATACGTTGCGGGAAGAACTTCTGAACTGGAAGTAACATTTGGAACGAAGACTTCCTGTCAGATCAACGAGGAGATTTTATTTTGGAAAAAGACTTTTTTGACGTATTTCCCAGCTTAAAAGTGAAGAAAGAACTGGAAGAACTGCTGGACATGGTTTTTGTGACCAGAGTGTCCTGCAATCCTTCCAGAACTCATATATGGGTGTATATAAAAAGTGAACGCTGGATTCATAAGAAGCATATCTTTGAACTGGAAGAACAGATAGAGAGACAGATTTTTGCAGGACTGAATGTAACAGTTACAGTTATTGAGAAATTCCGCCTTTCCGGTCAGTACAATCCTCAGAACTTTCTGGAAACTTACAGATCCAGCATGGAACTGGAACTGCGCAGCTACAATATGCTGGAATACAATATGTTCAGACAGGCGCAGATTTCTTTTCCCGGAGAAAATGATCTTCATATGATCCTTCCTGATTCTGTAATAGCCAGAGAAAAGAGCGGGATCCTGATCGAATATCTGCAGAAGGTTTTCTGCGAAAGATGCGGAATGGACTTAAAGGTGGAACTTGAGTTCAGGGAGACGCAGGAAAGTAAGTACCGTAAGAATGCAGCAGTGCAGATCGCTCAGGAAGTGGAAAATGTAATCCGTCATGCGAAATTAAACAGTAAGAATGAAGAGCCGGCTCAGTCTGAAGAAGCAGGAACAGCAGAGAAGAAAGCAGAGAAAAAGACTGATAAGGGACAGCAGGAAAAGAAGGACAAAAAAGCTGCATTTGCAGACCGCAAAGACAACAGGAAGGGAGATTTCCGGGGTGGATTCAGAAGGGACAGCAATCCGGATGTTATCTATGGAAGAGATTTCGAAGGAGAGCCTGTTGCACTTGAGACGATTACCGGTGAGATGGGTGAGGTGATCGTCCGCGGACAGGTTATGGAGGTTGAAGCCAGAGAAATCCGTAATGAAAAAACAATTCTTATCTTCCCGATCACAGACTTTACGGACAGTATTGTTGTGAAGATGTTTTTGCGCAATGAACAGGTGCCGGAAGTGACAGAACATGTAAAGAAGGGGGCTTTTCTGAAGTTTCGCGGTGTGACAACAGTAGACCGTTTTGACAGTGAACTGACTATTGCATCCATAGCCGGGATTAAGAAAATTGCCAATTTTACAACTGCCAGAGTAGATACCAGCCCACAGAAAAGAGTAGAGCTTCACTGTCATACAAAGATGAGCGATATGGATGGGGTTACGGATGCCAAATCTCTGGTGAAACGTGCTTATGAGTGGGGACATCCTGCCATTGCCATTACAGACCATGGGGTTGTACAGGCGTTTCCGGAGGCAAATCACTGTTTCGATGCCTGGGGCGGATGTGTGCCGAAGGATTCTGATTTTAAGGTCCTTTATGGAATGGAAGGCTATCTGGTAGATGATTTAAAAGGTATGGTGACCAATGGAAAAGGTCAGAAGCTGAACGGTAGATTTGTGGTCTTTGATATTGAGACAACAGGTTTTTCTTCGCTGACCTGTCAGATCATAGAGATTGGCGCCGTACTGGTAGAAAATGGTGAGATTACGGACCGTTTTTCCACATTTGTAAATCCAAAGGTACCGATTCCTTTTCGCATTGAACAGCTGACCAGTATCAATGACAGTATGGTCATGGATGCCCCGACTATCGAAGAAGTGCTTCCGAAATTCCTTGAATTCAGCAAGGATGCGGTTATGGTTGCACACAATGCGGACTTTGATATGGGATTTATTATGAAAAACTGTGACAGACTGGGAATCGCACATGATTTTACTTATGTAGATACGGTCGGTATGGCCCGTTTCCTGCTTCCTGCATTGAACAGATTTAAGCTGGATACGGTAGCAAAAGCAGTTGGGGTTTCACTGGAAAATCATCACCGGGCAGTAGATGATGCCGCATGTACTGCAGAGATTTTTGTGAAGTTTGTAAAGATGCTGGAAGAGCGTGATATCCGGGATGTGGATATGCTGAATGAGCAGGGAGCTGTTTCTGTAAATACTATCAGGAAACTGCCGACCTACCATGTGATCATTTTTGCCAGAAATGAGACAGGGCGCATTAATCTGTATAAATTAGTGAGTCAGTCGCACCTGAAGTATTATCACAGACGTCCACGTGTTCCCAAAAGTGTGCTGGAGCAGTACAGAGACGGACTTCTGGTGGGAAGTGCCTGTGAAGCAGGGGAACTGTATCAGGCAATTCTGAGAAATGCACCGGATCCGGAGATAGCCAGACTGGTAAATTTCTATGATTATCTGGAGATCCAGCCTGTTGGAAATAACAGATTTATGATAGCAGATGATAAGCATGATATGATCAGTTCCGAAGAAGACCTGAAGGAGATAAACAGGAAGATCGTTAAGCTTGGAGAGCAGTTTAAGAAACCGGTAGTTGCAACCTGTGATGTGCATTTCATGGATCCACAGGATGAGATTTACAGAAGGATCATTATGGCCGGAAACGGATTCTCAGATGCAGATGAGCAGGCACCGTTGTATTTACGTACCACAGAGGAAATGCTGGAAGAATTTGCCTATCTGGGAAGCGAGAAAGCAGAAGAAGTTGTCATTACAAATACAAATAAGATCGCAGATATGATTGAGAAGATATCACCTATTCATCCGGACAAATTCCCGCCGGTCATTGAGAATTCCGACCAGGATCTGAAGAATATCTGTTTTACAAAAGCGCATGAAATGTATGGAGATCCATTGCCGGAGATTGTGGAAAGCAGGCTTGACAGGGAACTGAATTCAATCATTTCCAATGGGTATGCCGTAATGTATATCATTGCACAGAAGCTTGTATGGAAGTCAAATGAAGATGGTTATCTGGTAGGTTCGCGAGGTTCTGTAGGATCTTCTCTGGCAGCTACCATGTCCGGTATCACAGAGGTAAATCCTCTGCCGCCTCATTATCTCTGTCCTAATCCGGACTGCAAATACAGTGATTTTGATTCACCGGAAGTAAAGCAGTATGCAGGTATGGCGGGATGTGATATGCCGGATAAGATCTGTCCGAAATGTGGAACCAGGATGAAAAAGGAAGGGTTTGACATTCCTTTTGAGACATTCCTTGGATTCAAGGGAGATAAGGAACCGGATATTGACCTTAACTTTTCAGGAGAGTATCAGGCTAATGCACACAGATATACAGAGGTTATTTTTGGTAAGGGACAGACATTCAAGGCAGGGACTATCGGTACGCTTGCGGAGAAAACTGCATTTGGTTATGTGAAGAATTATTTTGAAGAGCGTGGTGTGCATAAACGTTACTGTGAGATCAACCGCATCGTACAGGGATGTACAGGCGTGCGGCGTACAACAGGACAGCATCCGGGAGGCATTATCGTACTTCCTGTAGGTGAGGAGATTGAGAAATTTACTCCTGTCCAGCACCCTGCGAATGATGTGAACAGTGACATTATCACCACACATTTTGATTACCATTCTATTGACGGAAACCTGCTGAAGCTTGATATACTTGGACACGATGATCCCACTATGATCCGAATGCTGGAGGATTTAACGGGAATCAGTGCTAGGGATGTCCCCCTGGATCAGAGGGATGTCATGTCATTGTTTGCAAGTACAAAGGCTTTGAAAATTGAACCGGAAGATATTGGCGGATGTAAGCTCGGATGTCTGGGAATCCCGGAATTTGGTACAGATTTCGCCATGCAGATGCTTATTGACACCAAGCCGAAATACTTCTCTGACCTGATCCGTATTGCAGGGCTTTCTCATGGTACGGATGTATGGCTGGGTAATGCCCAGGTGTTGATCCAGGAGGGTAAGGCAACCATTTCCACAGCTATCTGTACCCGAGACGATATTATGATCTACCTTATCGGAAAAGGAGTGGAAAGTGGCCTTGCGTTTACGATCATGGAGAGCGTCCGTAAGGGAAAAGGTCTTCGTGATGAGTGGATCGAGACCATGAAAGAGCATGGAGTTCCGGACTGGTATATCTGGTCCTGTAAGCTGATCAAGTATATGTTCCCGAAGGCTCATGCAGCAGCATACGTTATGATGGCGTACAGAATTGCGTGGTATAAGGTGTTTCAGCCACTGGCATACTATGCGGCATATTTCAGTATCCGCGCCACAGCGTTCTCCTATGAGATGATGTGTATGGGAAAGGAACGCCTGGAGTATTATATGGCAGAAATTCGCAAAAAAGGTGATTCAGCATCTAAAAAAGAACTGGATACCCTGAAGGATATGCGTATTGTACAGGAAATGTACGCACGTGGATTTGAATTTGTACCGATTGATCTTTATACTGCCAAGGCACAGAGATTTCAGATCGTGGATGGGAAACTGATGCCGTCACTTGCAACTATTGACGGACTGGGAGATAAGGCGGCAGATGCAGTGGTTGATGCTGCAAAACAGGGAAAATTCTTGTCAAAAGACGACTTCCGCGACAGAACAAAGGTCAGCAAAACGGTTATTGATCTGATGGATGATCTGAAATTATTCGGAGATATCCCGCAGTCGAACCAGATGTCATTATTTGACTTTACAGGATGAGCATAAATTCTGTGACCGCAAAGTGTGTTGCAGGGCATGGTGCAGACAGCAACATAAAATGCCCTGACATCATAATATATGATAACAGGAGATGGATATGAAGAAAGACGAACTTAGATATTTACAGAGACTTGCAGAAATTTATCCTACAATCGGAAAGGCATCTACGGAGATTATCAATCTTCAGTCAATCCTGAATCTGCCGAAGGGAACGGAACACTTTATGTCAGACCTTCATGGGGAGTATCAGGCGTTTTCACATGTGCTCAGAAATGGTTCCGGTGCAGTGAGGAAGAAGATTGATGATGTGTTTGGACATACATTAAGTAACAATGATAAGCGTTCTCTGGCAACTCTGATCTATTATCCGAAAGAGAAGATGGATCTTGTCAAAGATACGGAAGAAGATATGGAAAACTGGTATAAGATCACGCTCTACCGTCTTATTGAAATCTGTAAGACAACAGCCTCCAAATATACCAGGTCCAAAGTACGAAAAGCTCTTCCCACAGATTATGCCTATGTGATCGAAGAACTGATCACAGAGAAAGCGGAAGTTCTCGATAAAGAGGCATATTATGATTCCATTGTAAATACGATCATTGAGATCGGCAGTGCGGAGAATTTTATCATTGCGCTTGCAGAACTGATCCAGCGTCTGGTCGTGGATCATTTACATATTCTGGGGGATATTTATGACAGAGGTCCTGCTCCACATTTCATTATGGATCGCCTGATGCAGTATCACTCCCTGGATATTCAGTGGGGAAACCATGATGTTGTCTGGATGGGTGCGGCAGCAGGACAGAAAGCCTGTATTGCAACAGTGGTAAGAAACAGTATCCGTTACGGAAATCTGGATATTCTTGAGGATGGATACGGAATCAATATGCTTCCTCTGGCGACCTTTGTGATGGAGGCGTATAAGGATGATCCCTGCGAGATTTTTGCTATGAAAGGTGCTTTCAATTATAATGTTCTTGAGGAAGAACTGGGCAAAAAAATGCACAAGGCTATTGCTGTGATCCAGTTTAAATTAGAAGGTAAACTGGTGCGCAGACATAAAGAATTCCAGATGGAAGACAGAGCACTTCTTCATCGGATCAATCCGGAAAAAGGGACGATCACACTGCCTGACGGAAAAGAATATCCGCTTCGCGACAATAATTTTCCGACTATTGACTGGAAACATCCATACGAACTTACAGCCGGAGAAAAAGAAGTTATGGACAAACTGTCCTCTGCATTCAGAAACTGTGAAAAACTGCAAAACCACATCCGTCTCCTACTTGACAAAGGTGGGCTTTATACAGTATATAACGGAAATCTTCTGTTTCACGGAAGCATTCCTCTGAATGAAGACGGAACATTCCGGGAAGTACAGATTTATGGAAAAAGCTACAAGGGAAAAGAACTGTACGATGTACTGGAAACCTATGTGCGCAGAGCATTCTATTCTGTAGGAAAAGAAGAACAGAAGAAGGGCAGAGATATTATGTGGTATATCTGGGCAGCTCCGAATTCACCATTGTTTGGCAAGAGCAAGATGAGTACTTTTGAAAGATATTTCATAGAGGATCCTTCTACACATGAAGAGAAGAAGAATGCTTATTACCGCCTCTGGGAGAATGAAGAAGTGGTAGATAATATGCTTCGTGAATTTGGTCTGGATCCGGAAAAAGGGCATATCATCAATGGCCATGTTCCGGTACACCAGAGTGAAGGAGAAAGTCCTGTAAAATGTGATGGAAAGGTTATCGTGATTGACGGTGGTTTTTCCAAGCCATATCAGAAAGTAACGGGAATTGCCGGATATACGCTGATCTATAATTCCTATGGACTGAATCTTACTGCTCATGAACCTTTTACGTCCAAAGCAGATGCTGTGGCAAGAGAGACTGATATTGTATCGAACCGCGTGGCAGTCAGCTACATGTCCAGACGCCAGCTTGTGGGTGATACAGATACAGGTCATGCGCTGAAAGAGAGGATACAGGAATTGATCCAGCTGCTGGATGCATACAGAACAGGTATCATCAAGGAAAAGAAATAAGATTAAAACTCTTTACTTCTAAATTTTCATTCTATATAATGGGAGTGTTGTGTGATATAACTGTTTTTACAGCAATTTGGCAGGATAAGAACTGTTATAGTGAAGGAAAACGTTATGAAACGGGCTATAGTAATCTTTTTAAATGGATTATCGAAGAGGATTATGATAAAAGTTGCCTGAAGATGATGAACAAAAGGAGAATACGATAATGGGTGGAATTTTTGGAGTAGCATCAAAGTCCAGTTGCGTTCTGGACCTTTTCTTCGGAATTGATTATCATTCCCATCTGGGAACACGCAGAGGCGGAATGGCAGTGTATGATAAGAAACGTGGTTTTGACCGCGTGATTCATAACATTGAAAATGCGCCGTTCAGGACCAAATTTGATGGTGACATTGGTGAGATGGAGGGAAATCTGGGAATTGGATGTATTTCAGATAATGAACCTCAGCCTCTTCTGGTGCGCTCTCATCTTGGCAACTTTGCAATTACCACAGTTGGAAAGATCAATAACATGGATGAACTGATTGCCAACTGTTTTAAAAACGGATGCACTCATTTTCTGGAAATGAGTGGAGGAAGCGTAAATCCCACAGAAATGGTAGCTGCACTGATCAATCAGAAAGACAACATAATTGAGGGAATCCGTTATGCGCAGGAAGTGATAGAAGGTTCTATGACCATGCTTATCCTGACACCAAAGGGGATTCTGGCAGCACGTGACCGTCTTGGAAGAACTCCGCTGATCGTGGGAAAGAAAGAAGATGCCTGTTGTGTATCTTTTGAGAGCTTTGCATATCTGAATCTTGGATATGAAGACCTGAAAGAACTGGGACCCGGAGAAATTGTTGCAGTGACTCCGGACGGTGTGGAAACCCTGCAGAAACCAGGGGAAGAGATGCGAATCTGTTCTTTCCTCTGGGTATATTACGGATATCCTACTTCGGCATACGAGGGTGTGAATGTAGAAGAAATGCGTTATCATTGCGGTGATATGCTGGCCAGGAGAGACAGGGGAGAAGTAAATCCCGATATTGTAGCCGGTGTTCCGGATTCCGGTATTGCCCATGCGATTGGATATGCGAACCAGTCCGGTGTGCCTTTTGCCCGTCCGTTTATCAAATATACACCAACCTGGCCAAGATCATTTATGCCTACACAGCAGAGCCAGAGAAATCTTATCGCAAGAATGAAGCTGATTCCTGTACATCGTCTGATCAAGGATAAGAGTCTTCTGATGATTGATGATTCTATTGTACGTGGAACACAGTTAAGAGAAACGACGGAATTTCTTTACAGAAATGGTGCGAAAGAAGTACATATCCGTCCTGCGTGTCCGCCTTTACTTTATGGATGCAAATATCTGAATTTCTCACGTTCAAAATCAGAGATGGATCTGATCACAAGACGTGTGATCGCCAAACGCGAGGGAGAGAATGTCAGTGATAAAGTCCTGGCAGACTATGCAGATCCAAATTCAACAAATTATAAAGAAATGCTGGAAGAAATCCGTAAGGAGCTGAATTTCACATCACTGAAATTCCACAGACTTGATGATCTGAAAGCTTCCATTGGAATTTCACCATGTAAACTCTGTACCTATTGCTGGGATGGAAAAGAATAAGTAACGAACAAGAAACAGAAGAGGAGATGCAGATTTGTCGGTAACAAACAACGGGAAACAGAAACGGAATAAAAAGAAAAAAAGACTTATAAAACTTCTGATAATTGTAATTATCCTGTTTATCCTGCTTATGCTGGCAGGCACTCTGCTGCTTCAACACAGAAAGAATGTGGACAGAGAGCAGAGAAAAGCAGAAGCGATCGCGGCACTGGAAAGAGTTCCCACTGTAACACCGACACCTGCAGCTACGCCCACACCTACCCCAACACCGATTCCTACGGCAACGCCAACACCGGTTCTGGAACGGGCTTATGTTTTTAACCCGGAGGATTATCTGGGAACCTGGCGCAGTAAGAACGGCAGGGTTAAGATCAAAATTAAGAAACTCAGTCAGAAGTCGGTTATCTTTACTTATTCACAGACAAATAAGAAAAAGACAGCCACCTGCAAGGCAAAAGTAAAGAAATCCGTCGCAGGAAATGCAACCAGATTCTCGTTTACAGACTCGCTGGGAAATGTAGCAAAGGGTTATCTTACCTTTGATAATGGTCGTCTTTATGTGAATATTAAGACAAAAACAAAAGCGGAGGGTGCAAAAGTCCATCCTTCTGTGGATACTGTTATGATAAAAGAATAAAAGATACAAAAAATATAAAAGGATTCAGTAACATAAACAGTTACAGGAATCCTTTTATATTAAAAAAAGTGATTTTACTTATTTATTCATCTCTTTCTTATCAGTGCGTCCTACCAGATAATCAACACTTATATCGTAATAATTTGCCAGTCTGATAAGCATTTCAACCGGGATATTGCGTGAACCTGTCTCATAGTGAGAGTAGGAACGCTGGCTGATGTGAAGAATTTCGCTGAGCTGTTTCTGTGACATGTCAGCATCTGTACGTAAATCCTGAATACGCTGAAATTTCATATAGTTCACCTCTCTGTTTTGTAGTGTACTCCCAAACATGATCTGTGAAAAGCCTTCGCAGATTATGTACTGAAAAAAGTATAAAACAGAACAAAATGAACGGTTGCAAAACAGAGCAAAATGGTCTATTATAAAAATAATCTTTTTTCAAATCTGATTTCTGAAATAATTTCCAATACAATTTAAGTGATGTAACTATTCAGTCGTCCGCTGTTTGGCGAGCATAAATATCGGGGGAGATTTATGCCGGAAGAAAGGAGTTTATATTTGTTTGCAAGTGTATTATCAGCTGCAATTTTTGGGGTGGAAGTATGCCCTGTGCAGGTAGAAGCTGATGTAAGTAACGGACTTCCTTCCTTTATCATGGTAGGATTTCCTTCTGCGCAGGTAAAGGAAGCGCAGGAACGGGTACGCACAGCACTCAAGAATAATGGTTATCAGTTTCCACCAAAGAGAATTACCGTCAATTTTGCTCCTGCAGACATGAAGAAAGAGGGAGCCGGTTTTGATGTACCGGTGGCAGCAGCAGTGTTGGCTGCTTTTGAGATGATCAGCCCTCAGGTTGTCAGCAGAGTTATGATGGCAGGGGAAATCGGTCTGGACGGAGAAATCCATGGGATATCCGGAATCCTGCCGATTGTGTTGTGTGCAAGAAGTTTGGGCAGTCGTTTTTGCGTAGTTCCCTATGAGAATCTGAAAGAAGGAAGACTAATCAGGGATGTGACGGTAGCAGGAGTAAAAAATTTACGGGAACTGGTCGAGTGTCTTAAGAATCCGGAACCCTATCTGAAGAGGGAAATACAGGAAGAAATTCCTTCTATTATAAATACAGATATGGGAATGGATTTTTCAGACATTGAAGGACAGGAAGGGGCAAAAAGAGCGGCGGAAATTGCAGTAAGCGGATTTCACAATCTTCTCCTTATCGGACCTCCGGGAACGGGCAAAACCATGCTTGCCAGAAGACTGCCGACGATCATGCCTGGGCTTGGCTTTGAAGAAAAGCTGGAGCTTACCAGAATTTACAGTATTGCAGGACTTCTTTCAAGAGAACATCCTCTGATCGATGAGCGACCATTTCGCAGCCCTCATCATACAAGTACTCCGCAGGCAATTGCAGGAGGCGGGCGTAATCCCAGACCCGGCGAAATCACTCTTGCGCATAAAGGTGTACTCTTTCTGGATGAAATGCCGGAATTTTCCAGAGCAAGTCTGGAACTTCTGCGACAGCCCATGGAGGATAAAGTGATCCAGATAGCCAGAGCAAGCGGAACTTACAACTTTCCGGCGGATTTTATGTTATGTGCAGCGATGAATCCCTGTCCCTGCGGTTATTATCCGGATTTAAACAGATGCACCTGTACAGCAGGTGAGATCACACATTATATGGGAAAGATCAGTCGCCCCCTTCTGGACAGAATTGATATCAGCACTGAGGTACCGCCGGTTTCTTTTTCACAGCTTCACTGTGGAAGAAAGGGAGAAAATTCCGCTGCTATCAGAAAAAGAGTGGAAAAAGTACAGAAGATTCAGGAAGAACGGTATAAAGATGAGAAAATAAATTTTAACGGGCAGCTGAAGAGCAGTCTGATCGATAAATTCTGCCCTCTTACAGACAGCGCATCCCGACTTCTGGCAAGAGCCTTTGAAAAAATCGCATTCAGTGCCAGATCCTATCACAGGATCCTGAAGGTAGCCAGAACAATTGCGGATATGGAAGGGGAAGAAATGATTGCCGGTCATCATATCGGAGAAGCACTTTCGTACAGGGCATTTGACAAAGATTCTGTCATAAAATAAAGGTCAGTGAGGTATTTTATATGGAAAGAACTGATGTGAAAAATAATCATACAGAAGAATACAGTACAGGTCAGATACGATGTATTGAGAAATCAGATCCGGAATATCCTCAGATAATGAAGCAGTATTCCTCCATGCCGGCAAAGCTTTATGTAAAAGGCAGACTTCCTGATCCTAAGAGAAGAACGGTGGCAGTGATCGGTGCCAGAATGTGCAGTCCTTATGGAAGGATGCAGGCATTCCGGTATGCGAAAGCGTTAAGTGTAGCTGGAGTCCAGATTATCAGCGGTATGGCACTTGGCATTGATTCAGAAGGACATAAAGGCGCACTGGAAGGAAAGATGCCTACATTTGCGGTGCTTGGAAGTGGTGTTGATGTATGCTATCCGAAATCTAACAGAAAACTTTATGAGAGGATCTTATGGGAAAATGGTGGGATCATCAGTGAATGTCCACTGGGTTCAGGACCTGTTTCCTGGCATTTCCCGGCGCGAAACCGGATCATCAGTGCTTTGTCAGACGCAGTTCTGGTAGTGGAAGCAAAAGAAAACAGCGGTTCGCTGATTACTGCGGGATTTGCACTGGAACAGGGAAAGATGGTCTATGCGATTCCGGGGGCAGTGACAGATGAACTCAGCAGAGGCTGCCATAAGCTGATCTACGACGGCGCAGGGATTGCATACTGTCCGGAAATTATGCTGGAAGAACTTGGAATTTCGATGGAAAAAGTAACACAAAACGGTGAAAAAAACAACTTGGGACTTGCAAGAGATTTGAATATGGTGTATAGTTGTCTCGATTTACGACCAAAAAATCCCGACTACATTGTGAGAAAAACAGGCTTTTCCCCGGCACAGGTAAGCAACTGTCTTGTGGAACTGACACTGCGGGGGCTCATAAGAGAGAGCGGGAGACATTATTATGTAAAAGACAGTTGACGATTTATGATTATTGTGCTTCACGTTTCTGCGGCGCAGGGCGATTTTCATATGTAACAATATCGCTGTCAGGCAATGTGCCCATTCAGGGACACTGTGAAGAATAACAGATTACGACTAGGAGAGGTAGCATGGCGAAATATCTGGTGATAGTAGAATCACCTGCAAAAGTGAAAACAATAAAGAAATTTCTCGGTGCGAATTACGATGTGGAAGCTTCTAACGGACATGTCCGTGATTTCCCGAAGAGTCAGTTCGGAATTGATGTTGAGCATGATTTTGAACCCAAATATATAACGATCAGAGGAAAGGGAGAACTGCTTGCAAAGCTTCGCAAGGCTGCAAAGAAAGCAGATAAGATTTATCTTGCAACTGACCCTGACCGCGAGGGAGAGGCAATTTCCTGGCATCTGATGCAGGCATTAAAAGAAGATCCGAAGAAGATGCACAGGATTACCTTTAACGAGATTACCAAGACAGCAGTAAAATCATCAATCAAACAGGCCAGAGACCTGGATATGGATCTGGTAGATGCACAGCAGGCAAGACGTATGCTTGACCGTATGGTAGGTTATACCATCAGCCCGCTTCTCTGGGCAAAAGTCAAGAGAGGCTTAAGTGCGGGGCGCGTACAGTCTGTTGCGCTTCGTATCATCTGTGACAGAGAAGATGAGATCAATGCGTTTATTCCGGAAGAATACTGGAGCCTGGAGGGAGATTTTCAGGTGAAGGGTGAGAAGAAACCGTTGCAGGCGAAGTTTTATGGAACAGATAAAAAGATGGATATCCACAGCAAAGAGGAAATGGATAAACTTCTGGCCTCTCTGAAAGATAAAGAATATGAGATCAATGAAGTAAAGAAAGGCGAGAGGATCAAGAATGCACCGCTTCCCTTTACTACAAGTACCTTACAGCAGGAAGCAGCCAAGACCTTAAACTTTTCCACACAGAAGACAATGCGTCTGGCACAGCAGCTGTATGAAGGAATTGATATCAAAGGAAATGGAACGGTAGGTGTGATCTCTTATCTGCGTACAGATTCCACCCGAATCTCAGAGGAAGCAGATGCTGCTGCAAGAGAATATATCACTGCTCAGTACGGAGAGGATTATGTTTCAAAGTCTGAGAAAGCTGTGAAAAAGGGACAGAAGATCCAGGATGCTCACGAAGCGATCCGTCCTACAGACATCAGCCGTACACCGGCTGTACTGAAGGAATCTCTTTCAAGAGATCAGTTCAGACTGTATCAGCTTATCTGGAGACGTTTTGCGGCCAGCAGAATGGCTCCTGCAAAATACGAAACAACATCTGTAAAGATTGGTGCAGACCAGTATATTTTTACAGTCTCTGCCTCCAAGATCATATTTGACGGATTTATGTCTGTATACACAGATGAAGAGGACCAGAAAAAAGGAAATGTTCTGAATCAGAGTCTTGAAAGAGGAATGAAGCTTAGTCTTAAGGAACTGAAACCAGAACAGCATTTCACGCAGCCGCCTGCACATTATACAGAGGCATCTCTGGTCAAGACTATGGAAGAACTGGGGATTGGACGTCCAAGTACCTATGCGCCGACGATCACAACGATCATCAGCCGCCGTTATGTTGCAAAAGAACAGAAGAACCTGTATGTTACAGAGTTGGGGGAAGTTGTCAATAATATTATGAAACAGGCTTTCCCGAGTATTGTAGATGTAAACTTCACTGCGACTATGGAAGGGCTTCTGGACTGTGTGGCAGCAGGAACTGTAAAGTGGAAGACAGTAGTAAGCAACTTCTATCCGGATCTGAAGAAGGATGTAGATGCTGCAGAGGAAGAACTTGAAAAGGTTGATATTCAGGATGAAGTGACAGATGTGATCTGCGAAAACTGTGGCAGACATATGGTGATCAAATATGGTCCTCATGGACGATTCCTTGCATGTCCGGGATTTCCGGAATGCAAAAATACCAAACCATATTTTGAGAAGATCGGGGTGGCATGTCCGAAATGTGGAAAAGAGATTGTGCTTAAGAAAACCAAAAAAGGACGTAAGTACTACGGATGTGAGGATAATCCGGATTGTGATTTCATGTCCTGGCAGAAACCATCAGCAAAGAAATGCCCGAAATGTGGAAGCTATATGGTGGAAAAGGGGAATAAGCTTGTCTGCAGCCAGGAGACATGTGGATATGTAGAGGCAAAGGACGAGAAAGAATAATAACGGATTGTAAATGTTATAAATGGGACTGTTGCAGCAGTTGAAAATGAATTTCATTAATGCAACAGTTCCGTTTTTTGTCTTACAGTCAGTGACTTTCTGATTTTTTGTCTTCAATCCTTTGAATTTTTGATGATGATATTTATTGAATAATATTATAAAAGGAATCTATTTTCAGAAAAGCAAAAATAAATAAAAAAATAGTAAAATTTGTCTTGTAATTTGACTTTAAAACGTGTAAAATCAAAGTATCAGTAATGTTAATGACCGTGTGTGTCTGAATCTTCCTTGCGAGCAAAAGAAAGTGACTGCTCATTTATGAAATAATGACAGAAAGATTTCGGATATGTACAGGGTGAAAGGAGGACAATATGAGTGTTCAGCTGCTGGATAGAACAAGAAAAATTAATAAACTTCTGCATAACAGCAGTTCCAGCAAAGTGGTATTTAATGACATCTGTCAGGTTCTGATGGAGACACTGAGTTCCAACATTCTGGTTCTCAGTAAAAAAGGAAAGGTTCTGGGTGTCAGTTTATGCCCGGGAGTAGAGGAGATCACTGAATTGATCGAGGACAAGGTTGGCGGATATGTAGATTCCCTGTTAAACGAGAGATTTCTGGGTGTCCTGTCAACAAAAGAGAATGTAAATCTTCAGACACTGGGATTTGAACATGTATCAAGCAGTTATCAGGGAATCATTAATCCGATAGATATTGCAGGGGAACGACTGGGTACTGTATTTATGTATCGTTATGAGAAACCATATGATATTGAAGATATTATTGTCAGTGAATATGGAACAACCGTTGTAGGGCTTGAGATGATGAGAGCGGTTCATGAGGAGAATGCTGAGGAGGACAGAAAGCAGCAGGTAGTGAAATCTGCCTTTAATACTTTATCTTTCTCCGAACTGGAGGCAATCATCCATATTTTTGATGAACTTGACGGAGATGAGGGAATCCTGGTTGCAAGTAAGATCGCAGACCGCGTGGGAATCACCAGATCTGTTATCGTAAACGCTTTGAGGAAGTTTGAAAGTGCCGGTGTGATCGAATCCAGATCTTCCGGTATGAAAGGAACCTACATTAAAGTGCTGAATGAAGTCATCTTTGATGAACTGGAAGAGATTAAAGCTCAGAGAAATAAGAAATCCTGATATAGAAGCTTCCATAAATAATGAATGCAAGAAGGCTGTCTGCTGTATGGTGGACGGTCTTTTTATTATGTTACAGGAATTATAGCAAGCCTCTTAATTAATGTATTTGAAGACAATTCAATTGAGTGCGAAAGACAAGGAAGATATGACAAAATTATTTGTAAATTAAGAAAACAAAAGAAAAAAAGAGTATATATAAGTAAAAAGGAGAATATAGATTATTTTATAATGATAAAAGCACTTGCGAAATCGACTCATTTTCAATAATATAAGGACAGTGATTAGCACTCAAAGTAAATGAGTGCTAGCAAAAATCGGCAGAATCAGACAGAGTGCCGAAACAGTTACCGGATATTAAGAATAGCAGAGACGGTAACAGAGATTCCAGGTTGGAGAATAAAGGAGGATATAGATCATGACATTAGTACCTTTAGGTGACAGAGTTGTATTAAAACAGGTTGAAGCAGAAGAAACAACAAAATCCGGAATCGTTCTTCCGGGACAGGCACAGGAGAAACCACAGCAGGCAGAAGTTGTAGCTGTAGGACCTGGCGGAGTTGTTGACGGCAAAGAAGTAAAAATGGAAGTAGCTGTAGGTGATAAAGTTATCTACTCCAAATATTCAGGAACAGAAGTAAAGATGAATGGCACAGAATACATTATCGTAAAACAGAATGATATTCTTGCAATTGTTAAATAAGCAATATCAAAATAGAAAACATAAATGAAGATACTTATAAGATAATATTTACAGGATGTAACATGAAATACCGGCTAAGTATCAGAAAGAATTCATAGAGATCAAAATTTGAATCAGGAGGTCATATTATCATGGCAAAAGAAATTAAATTCGGCGCAGAAGCCAGAGCAGCTCTTGAAGCTGGTGTAAATAAATTAGCTGATACAGTAAGAGTAACATTAGGACCGAAAGGAAGAAACGTAGTTCTTGACAAACCATACGGTGCTCCGCTTATCACAAACGACGGTGTTACAATCGCAAAAGAAATTGAACTGGAAGACGGATTCGAAAACATGGGCGCACAGCTGATCAAAGAAGTTGCTTCCAAAACAAACGATGTAGCAGGTGATGGTACAACAACAGCTACTGTTCTTGCACAGGCTATGGTTCACGAAGGAATGAGAAACCTGGCAGCAGGCGCTAACCCGATCATCCTCAGAAAAGGAATGAAGAAAGCTACAGATGTAGCTGTAGAAGCAATCAAGAACATGAGCCAGACAATCAGCGGCAAGAAACAGATTGCAAACGTTGCATCTATTTCCGCAAGCGATGAGACTGTTGGACAATTAGTAGCAGATGCTATGGAAAAAGTTTCCAAAGACGGCGTTATCACAGTAGAAGAATCCAAGACAATGCACACAGAACTTGACCTTGTAGAAGGTATGCAGTTCGATCGTGGATATGTATCCGCATATATGTCAACAGATATGGAAAAAATGGAAGCAAATCTGGAAGATCCATATATCCTGATCACAGACAAGAAGATCAGCAACATCCAGGAAATCCTTCCATTACTGGAGCAGATCGTAAAAGTTGGTGCGAAACTTCTTATCATTGCTGAAGATGTAGAGGGAGAAGCTCTTACAACTCTGATTGTAAACAAATTAAGAGGAACCTTCCAGGTAGTAGCTGTCAAAGCTCCGGGATATGGTGACAGAAGAAAAGAAATGCTTCAGGATATCGCAATCCTTACAGGCGGCCAGGTAATCTCCGAAGAAGTTGGTCTGGAACTGAAAGACGCAACTATGGAGCAGTTAGGACGTGCAAAATCTGTTAAAGTTGCAAAAGAGAACACAGTTATCGTTGACGGTATGGGTGACAAAGATGCAATCGCAAACCGTGTTGCTCAGATCCGTGGACAGATTGAAGAAACAAAATCTGAATTTGATAAAGAAAAATTACAGGAAAGACTTGCAAAACTGGCTGGCGGCGTAGCTGTTATCCGTGTTGGTGCTTCCACTGAGACAGAAATGAAAGAAGCGAAGCTTCGTCTGGAAGATGCTCTTGCAGCTACAAGAGCAGCAGTAGAAGAAGGTATCATCGCAGGTGGTGGATCTGCTTACATCCACGCATCCAAAGAAGTTGCAAAACTTGCAGCAACTCTGGAAGGTGACGAGAAGACAGGTGCAAATATCATCCTGAAAGCTCTGGAAGCTCCTCTGTTCCGTATTTCTGCAAATGCAGGACTTGAAGGTTCCGTAATCATCAACAAAGTAAGAGAATCCGAACCAGGAATCGGTTTCGATGCTCTGAATGAAAGATATGTAGACATGGTAAGCGAAGGCATCCTTGACCCTGCAAAGGTTACAAGAAGCGCTCTTCAGAACGCTACAAGCGTTGCTTCTACATTACTTACAACAGAATCTGCTGTTGCAATTATTAAAGAAGACACACCTGCACCGGCTGCTAACCCGGGAATGGGAATGATGTAATCTTTAATAAACGATAAAATTATACCGCAGTATGCTTATAGCAATTCTCTGAAATAATGCATCTTAATCCAGCCCATCAGAGTGTGAAATCCTGCGTCAGATATCTTTGCCATGTGTCAGCACGCCTGCAGATATCTTCCTTGTCTTTCGCACTCTGCTGAACTGTCTTAAATGCATTATTTACGAGGATTGCTATAGATAAAAACAGCGCAGGCGGAAATATGTGAAACGGAACCGTCGTCATAGACGATGGTTCCGTTTTGTGATATAATGCAGAAAAACAGCATGATGAATAAAATATAATTGTTAAATATGCTGTGCAAAAAAAGCTGCTTTCAACAGCTGAACAAATGAAAAGGAGACGAAACAATGGGCGATTTGTATTCAGAATTACTGGTAAAGAAAGATAAGACGGCTAAAGACAGCCTGCTCAAATACGGTCTGATCGTTTTGACAGTGCTGGCAGTATTTGCCGGACTTATCATCACACCGCTGGCACTGATCATTGCCGTAGCGCTTGGAATTGCATGCTATTTTGTAATCCCGAAAACAGATGTAGAATATGAATATCTGTTTATCAATGGCGATTTTGACATCGACATGATCATGTCAAAGACAAAAAGAAAGAAAGTAAAGAGCTTCAAATTATCAGAAGCAGATCTGGCAGCACCGCTGGATTCCCACAGAATGGACTATTACAACGGAAACCAGAACATGAAAGTACTGGACTTTTCATCAGGAAATCCGGAGCATAAACGCTTTGGTGTTATCACAAGACTGGACGGAAATTTATGCAAGATCATCCTGGAACCGGATGAGGCACTTGCACAGGCTATGAAAAATTCAGCACCGAGCAAAGTTTTTTTGGATTGACATAGAATCTGATTTTTGTTACACTTGTTGAAAATAAAAGGACCAGTTGCTGGTTCCTTTTTACATTACAATAGTAATTTAATTTCATATACGCAAGGGAGGAAATGCAATGGGTACTATCATTGGTGAAGGCATTACTTTTGATGACGTGCTGTTAGTTCCGGCATATTCAAAGGTAATTCCGAATCAGGTAGATGTCACAACTTACTTAACAAAGAAGGTTAAACTGAACATTCCTATGATGAGTGCAGGAATGGATACAGTAACCGAGCATCGCATGGCAATCGCTATGGCGAGACAGGGTGGTATTGGTATTATTCATAAGAATATGTCCATTGAAGCGCAGGCAGAAGAGGTAGACAAGGTAAAACGTTCTGAGAACGGTGTTATCACAGATCCTTTCTATTTATCTCCTGAACATACACTTAAGGACGCAGATGAGTTAATGGCAAAATTCCGTATCTCCGGTGTGCCGATCACAGAGGGCAGAAAACTGGTCGGAATCATTACTAATCGTGATCTGAAGTTTGAGACAGATTTCAGCAAGAAGATCAAAGAGTGCATGACTTCTGAGGGACTGATCACAGCCAAAGAAGGAATTACACTGGAAGATGCCAAGAAGATTCTGGCAAAATCACGTAAAGAGAAATTACCTATTGTAGATGATGACTTTAACTTAAAAGGCTTAATTACTATTAAAGATATTGAGAAACAGATCAAATATCCTCTGGCTGCAAAGGATGAGCAGGGACGTCTTCTCTGCGGTGCTGCGGTAGGAATCACTGCTAATGTACTTGCGCGTGTTGATGCACTTGTAAAGGCATCTGTAGACGTGATTGTTATTGACTCTGCACATGGACATTCAGAGAACATTTTGAAGGCTGTACGCGAGATCAAGGCAGCATATCCGGAATTGCAGGTGATCGCAGGTAACGTAGCAACAGGTGCTGCGACAAAGGCTCTGATCGAGGCCGGTGTAGATGCAGTTAAGGTTGGTATCGGACCTGGATCTATCTGTACCACACGAGTTGTTGCAGGTATCGGTGTTCCGCAGATCACTGCTGTTATGGACTGCTACGAAGCTGCAAAAGAATATGGAATCCCGATCATTGCAGACGGTGGTATCAAGTATTCCGGAGATGTCACAAAGGCAATCGCAGCCGGTGCGAATGTCTGCATGATGGGAAGTATGTTTGCAGGATGCGACGAGAGCCCGGGAACATTCGAACTGTATCAGGGCAGAAAATATAAAGTATACCGCGGTATGGGATCTATCGCAGCTATGGAGAACGGAAGTAAAGACCGTTACTTCCAGGAGAATGCGAAGAAACTTGTTCCGGAAGGCGTAGAAGGACGTGTTGCTTACAAAGGACATGTTGAGGATACTGTATTCCAGCTCATGGGCGGTCTCCGTTCCGGTATGGGATATTGTGGAGCAGAAACTATTGAGAAGCTTAAAGAAACAGGCAGATTCATCAAGATTTCTGCTGCATCTCTTAAGGAATCTCATCCACATGATATTCATATCACAAAAGAAGCTCCGAACTATAGCGTAGATGACAAATAATAAATTTCAGGTGTAATATATGCCCCGGCTGGCTGCTGATGGAAAGAAATAAGATTTCCAGGCATGCCGGCCGGGGTATTTTTTGCAGGGAGTAAAATCCCGTAAGAGAAGGTAAAAATGCAAAAGCATACAAACAAAAAGAAAAAAACAGATACCAGAACAGGGAAAACTGCAGTAAAAAAGAAAAACAGCAGGTCGAAAAGACGAAAGAGCAGCAGAGTAAGGCAGAGAAATCAGAGAATTCTTATGAGCCTTATGCTGCTCGTGATCATAGTTCTGATCGGGTGGATCATAATAAATCGGGCCAGTGAAAATGGATGGAGTATTGGGGACTTTTTACATAATTCTGACACGATGATTTCTGATGCGGAACAGTCAGGAACAGATAATGCGGATTCTTCAGGCGGACCGGAACAATGGCAGAAAGAAGGGGCGCCGTACATAGATGTGGAACTGCTGACACCGAATGAATATTCCAGACCGCAGATTCCCATTGAGAGTGTACAGTATATTGCCATTCATTATACTGCAAATCCGGGGGCAACAGCCATTGCAAACAGGAACTACTTCGAGAATCTGGCGACTACTCATGACACAAAGGTGAGCAGTCATTTTGTGGTGGGGCTGGATGGGGAAGTGGTGCAGTGTATTCCTACGTCAGAGATGTCCTATGCGACGAACTCACGTAATGTAGATACTTTGTCCATCGAGTGCTGTCATCCGGATGAGACGGGGAAATTCAATGAGGCAACTTATGATTCGGCAGTGAAGCTTTCTGCGTGGTTGTGTGTGCGGTTTGGGCTTACATCAGAGAATGTGATCCGGCATTATGATGTTACCGGAAAAAACTGTCCGAAATATTATGTGGAGAATCCGGATGCATGGATACAGATGAAATCGGATATTGCGGCGCAGATTGATGTTGATTATGGTTTGCAGGATGTTCAGTAAAACGAAAATTCAGCACAGTACAAAAAAATTTGCCTTGAAATCCACAAAGAAGTATTGTACTATAATAACAACGTGTGATTTTTTTCACAACAGTGCCTGCATGACTGGCGGAAGTAGGATTACCTACAGGGAGTGCAGCGAGTATATGAGCCGACCGCCTGGGCAGCCTGGAAATTATTCAATGAATAAATAGGTTTCCCAGGCTTTTTTTAACCTTATTTTTAACGAAAAGGAGAAAAATTATGGAAATGTTATCACTGGAAAAAGAACTGAAAGAGAATTCCTATCCTGGCAGAGGAATTGTGATTGGACGTTCCGCAGACGGTAAGAAAGCAGTGACAGCTTATTTCATCATGGGCAGAAGCGAGAACAGCAGAAACAGAGTATTTGTAGAGGATGGTGAGGGAATCCGTACCCAGGCGTTTGATCCGTCCAAACTTACAGATCCGAGTCTGATCATCTATGCACCTGTACGTGTACTGGGAAACAAAACAATCGTAACTAACGGAGATCAGACAGATACCATTTATGAGGGAATGGATCATCAGCTTACTTTTGAGCAGTCCTTAAGAAGCAGAGAATTCGAGCCGGACGGTCCGAACTATACACCTCGTATCTCCGGTGTTATGCACGTAGAGAACGGAAAATTCAACTATGCAATGTCAATTCTCAAGAGCAACAACGGAAATCCGGATGCATGTAACAGATACACATTTGCATACGAGAATGCCATTGCAGGAGAGGGACATTTCATCCATACTTATAAATGTGACGGAAATCCACTTCCAAGCTTTGAAGGCGAACCGAAACTGGTAGCAATTCCGGATGATATGGATGAGTTTGCAGAACTTCTCTGGAACAGCCTGAACGAAGATAACAAAGTATCTCTGTTTGTAAGATATATTGATATTGAGACAGGTAAGTACGAAAGCAAGATCATTAATAAGAATAAATAATAGTCACTTACTGAGTACAGATAGTGCTCATAGATTATTGTGAACATAAGACGATGCTTTCGCAGTAAGAAATTATTTACAGGAATTAATTTTAAAATACTTATTTGGTTCATACGGAGGATTTATATAATGAAAGAATTCGAATTAAAATATGGCTGTAACCCGAATCAGAAACCTGCAAAAATTTATATGGCAGACGGATCTGAGCTTCCGGTAAAGATCCTTTCCGGAAGACCGGGATATATCAATTTCCTGGATGCTTTTAATGGTTGGCAGCTGGTATCCAATCTGAAGAAAGCAACAGGACTTCCTGCTGCTACATCTTTTAAACATGTATCTCCTGCCGGTGCTGCTGTAGGACTTCCTCTTACAGAGACTCTGGCAAAGATCTACTGGGTAAATGATATGGACTGGAAGAATTTTTCACCATTAGCATGCGCTTATGCAAGAGCTCGCGGTGCTGACAGAATGTCCTCTTTTGGTGATTTTATTTCTCTTTCTGATGTGTGTGATAAAGATACAGCACTTCTGATCAAGAGAGAGGTATCTGACGGTGTTATTGCACCTGGATACACAGAGGAAGCGCTGGAGATCCTGAAGCAGAAGAAAAAAGGTAACTACAATGTGATCCAGATTGATGAGAACTTTGTACCGGCTCCGCTGGAACACAAAGAAGTATTTGGTGTAACTTTTGAGCAGGGCCGTCAGGAGCTTGAAATCGATGATGCAATGCTTTCCAATATTGTGACAGAGAATAAAGAGCTTACAGAGGAAGCAAAACGAGATATGAAGATTTCTCTGATTATCCTGAAATATACACAGTCCAACTCTGTATGTTTCGTAAAAGATGGACAGGCTATCGGTGTTGGTGCAGGACAGCAGTCACGTGTACATTGTACAAGACTTGCAGGACAGAAGGCAGACAACTGGTTCCTTCGCCAGTGTCCGAAAGTGCTGAATCTGCCATTTAAAGATACAATTTCACGTGCGGAACGTGACAATGCCATTGATGTTTATATCGGGGATGAATATATGGATGTACTTGCTGATGGTATGTGGGAGAAAACTTTCACAGAGAAACCGGAAGTATTTACAAAGGAAGAGAAACGTGCATGGCTGGATCAGATGACGGATGTTACACTGGGATCTGATGCATTCTTCCCATTCAGTGATAATATTGAGCGTGCTCATAAGAGTGGTGTGAAGTATATTGCGCAGCCGGGTGGATCTGTGCGTGATGATGCTGTGATCGAGACTTGCAATAAATATGGAATGGTGATGAGTTTTACTGGTATCAGATTGTTCCATCACTAAATCCAAGTGACGTGTGAAAAAAATAATGGTTTGGGGCGCGGTTTCGGAGCCTAAGAAAAACTAAGCGTCAGGGAATCTGCTAAAAACATGTAAAAAAATCTCAAACTCGCCGCAAATGCGGCTCAGACAGTGAGATTTTTTTACATAACGCAGATTTCCTGACGCTAATTTTTTCTAAGACTCCTGCAAATGCGCCCCAAACCATTATTTTTTTCACACTGAATATTGGCTATAGATGTTATTCGCAGATATGGAATTGCTATAGTTATGGAAAGTTAATAGAAGGGGATGAAAAAAGCATCAGCCTTAGCTGATGCTTTAAGAGCGATAGACGGGGCTCGAACCCGCGGTCTCGACCTTGGCAAGGTCGCGCGTTACCAACTACGCCACTATCGCATTTATGATGTCAGTTGAGTGATTACCTCAGCGACAAAATATATGATACTATATGCAGTGGAGTTTGTCAAATGTTTTTTTATTTATTTTGAAATTTTATATAATGGTTTTATTGAAAAATTATGACTCCCTGAAAAATGCTGAAATTGGCACTTTTCAGGGAACAATACTTACATATTAAGTTCTTTCATTAATTCTTCCTGAGAAATGAATTCGTGACAGTCAGGGTTGTTTTCGATTTCCTTTAACATTATTAAATCTGTTTCATCGGGTTCTACTTTTTCTATATCTGCGAATGTATCAGGCAGTTTAAAATGTTTTTGAATAATATGCCAGAATATATTAGCATCTTTATCACTCATAATTGATACAGCACCTATAATACGTTCTTTAACAGCAGTCATAAAATCACACTCCTTTATAAATCTGTCCACGATTGCCAATCATTCTAATAAAAATAATATTGTCAATATTATTAAAAATTACACGATAATCGCCTATTCGTAGTCGATAACCGTCTTTGCCTTGCAATGCTTTAACATCTCCCTTTGGGAGCACTGATATTGCATTAAGAATCCTCTTTTGAGTAATAGTATCTTGTTTCTTTAAAAATTTAAGGGCTTGTTTTGAATATTTAATTTCCAGATTTCTCACTCCTTTACGAAAAAATATTTATATCTTATCTTTCGTAAGGCAGAATAGAATTCTGATAATTTTACTATAGCATATAGAAATCATAGAAGCAACATAGTTTATGAAGATTCCGTGAAGGATGGGGTGGAAAATGTTATTGTTCACACACCACTATCCCGCGAGGTGTTTTGGCATGAATATGCCAAAATCCCGAGACATACAAGCCAAAATTCCATTGCCGCAGGCAATCTGGAATGAATTTTGGCTACGTTACTGAGAACGGAGTGAACAGTAACTGGAAAATTGCAAATTGGGAGGGGGTGTGCTATGATAGGACAGACGGAGAGAGACTATAAAGGAGTTGAGGCTCAGTTTATGAAGAAAAAAATTTTAGTATTATTAGTTTGCAGTATGCTTACTTTACCAACAACAGTTTCTGCGGATATCCTGGATTATGAGGGGACAGTTAATGCTTATAAGGAGGATAATAAGATACCGCAGACATTTGAGATTGATGATGGAAGTGGAGAGAAGGTAACGGCAGTTGCCAAGTCGGATAAGGTTTCTGTTTCTGCAAAGGCAACTTATATACGCTCTATGCCGGGGAAAAACGGAAAGAAACTTGTAAGAGTGTATCTTGGTACCGGTGTAGAGAGAGTGGCCGTATGTGATAATGGCTGGAGTAAAGTGACTTATGAGAAAAAGAGCAAAAAGGGTACGGAAAAGATCAGTGGCTATGTGCCCACAAAACATATCAATGACAGTGATCAGGTTGCTCAGGCAAAGGGAACTTTTACAGCACTGAAGGACAGTGATATTCTGGATTATCCGGGAAAGAAGGATGGACAGGTAGTAGGTGAGGTCATTCAGGAGGATGAAGTGAAGCGCCTGGCTACAGTAAATGGCATCTGGAGTCAGATTTACTATAAAAAAGAGAATGGAAAAAGAGGCATTGGATATATTCCTACCAGTGTTCTGGAGAATACAGCAGCAGAGGAGAAAACAGAGGAGTCAAAGGTCGCTAAAGTAGACGGTGAAGAAGCAGGAACAATTCATAAAAGTGAAGGCAAAGGCGTTTTTGCAGAGGCTGTGGATGGTGTAACTGCTTCAAAAGGAGCGGCTGTCAGTGGTGTTCAGGTAGGAACTCCTATTGCTGTGTCTTCTGATGCAACACTGAAACCTCTTGGAACGTTTAAGATCACACATTACTGTCCATGTAGTATCTGCTGTGGCCCCTGGGCGAATGGGGTTACCTCCACAGGTGTGACGGCTACGACGAATCGTACGATTGCTGTAGATCCTACACAGATTCCATATGGTTCGAAAGTTGTGATCAATGGACAGGTTTATGTGGCTGAGGACTGTGGCGGTGCGATTAAACATAATTGTATTGATATTTATGTTGCCACTCATCAGGAAGGGGAAGATAAAGGCGTATATTATACAGACGTATATCTGCTTGAGTAAAAATTCTGAAGAATATTTTTGGATAAAATAGTAAAAATCCGGCAAAAACCAGAAAATGATAAAATCATTTCAGAAGTTTTGTCGGATTTTTTGAATTTGATTTTTAAGCGTTTTTTAATGCCTGTTCGATGTCAGCAATTATGTCTTCAACATTTTCAATACCAACGGAGAGACGGATCATTCCCGGTGATACGCCGGCTTCCACAAGCTGTTCATCGTTCATCTGGCGGTGAGTATGGCTTGCAGGATGCAGGATCATGGTTTTGGATGCTGCTACGTGCGTTGCGATGGTGGCAAGCTTTAAGCTGTCCATAAAGCGGACTGCAGCTTCTCGGCCACCTGTCAGTTCAAAGGAGATAACACCGCAGGTTCTGCCTTCGTTCATGTATTTCTGAGCAAGTGCATAGTATTTGTCATCAGGAAGTCCTGCATAGTTTACGTGAGATACTTTCTCATGAGCATTCAGAAATTCTGCAATTCTTTGTGCATTATAGCAGTGACGTTCTACACGCAGAGGAAGAGTTTCCAGTCCAAGGTTTAACAGGAAACAGTTTGTAGGAGACGGGATGGAGCCAAGGTCACGCATCAGCTGAGAGGTTGCCTTTGTGATATAAGCCTTCTTTCCAAACTGTTTAGTATAAATAACACCATGATAAGATTCATCCGGTTCAGTCAGTCCATGATATTTATGTCCATAGGCATCCCAGTCAAAGTTGCCGCTGTCAACGATAGCTCCGCCAACCTGCACAGCATGTCCGTCCATATATTTGGTTGTGGAATGGGTGACGATATCAGCTCCCCATTCAAAAGGACGGCAGTTTACAGGTGTAGCGAAGGTGTTGTCTACAATAAGCGGAACTTCATGTTCGTGAGCAACCTTTGCGAATTTTTCAATATCAAGAATTACCAGGGCCGGGTTTGCGATGGTCTCTGCGAAAAGTACCTTTGTATTAGGACGGAAGGCAGCTGCAATTTCTTCAGGGCTAGCATCGGTGTCAACGAAAGTGCAGTCAATGCCAAGCTTTTTGAAGGTAACAGCCAGGAGGTTAAAGGTTCCTCCGTAAATAGTAGAAGCCGCCACAACATGATCACCTGCTTCGCAGATATTGAAGACTGCATAGAAGTTGGCAGCCTGTCCGGAAGAGGTAAGGATAGCGGCAACACCACCCTCCAGATCTGCAATTTTTGCTGCTACAGCATCATTTGTGGGGTTCTGCAGACGGGTATAGAAGTATCCTTCTGCCTTAAGATCGAAGAGCTGTCCCATTTCATCAGTAGTATCATATTTATAAGTGGT
The DNA here is from genome assembly GCF_964240315.1 of Blautia sp. Marseille-P2398. Taxonomy (NCBI): domain Bacteria; kingdom Bacillati; phylum Bacillota; class Clostridia; order Lachnospirales; family Lachnospiraceae; genus Blautia; species Blautia sp. Marseille-P2398. The sequence goes on along the minus strand of NZ_CAXSTD010000006.1, from coordinate 175,349 downwards.
ACTCTGATAAATCGGGAGTGCGCATGGTTCACCCTTAGATGGAGTGTAACCGGAATGGAGACATTTAGTCTCGACTTTAAAGTCACTCATGAGTTTAGTTCCTTTCTTATGTGAAATATTGCTTCAATAAAATATTGTATTAATATTGGGAAAATTGTGATGATATTGATACAAAATTTCATGATAGTCTTAGAGCGTGTTTGAAAAATCATTCCCACAAATTGTGACGCACATCTTGCGGAAAGCATTTTTCAAACATACTCTGGAAAAATTATACTGCTGAAAGTGAGAGAAGACAATATTAAAAAATGAAATAAAAAAATGCTCAGGCTTTTTCTAACCAGCCATGAGCAAAAAAAGAAAAAAGATAATAAAAAATAAAAAATGCCCAGAGCCGGAATCGAACCAGCGACACGAGGATTTTCAGTCCTCTGCTCTACCAACTGAGCTATCTGGGCATTTGGTCTGTGAACTGTTGTGTATCACAGACCTTATCATAGCATATTGATTGTTTGAATGCAAGTAATTTTTATGATTTTTGCGAAAAAAGAGAAAATTATAACAAAAATTTATTTTATCTTGCCATAAGGTAGATTTTTTCCATATCTCTCATATTGAGCTGTTTAAAGACTCCAATGGTGCGAGTGTCCTCAAAACTGCATTTGAATGCAAGATCATGAAGTTGCTGATCTGTGAGATCCAGACCCAGTTCATGTAAACTGGTGGGCATTTCTACAGACCGGAAGAAATTTTCCATTGCTTCAATTCCTGCAAGGGCTGTTTCTTTATAATCAGTTCCACATGGAATGTCAAATACATTGGTGGCAAACTGAGCAAAACGTTCAGGGTTCACCTCGTAGACGTATCGTGCCCAGCTTCCCCAGATAGCTGCCAGACCTGCTCCGTGAGTTACATTGTAGACACCTCCCAGTTCATGTTCAAGCTGGTGGCATGCCCAGTCACCACCACCTGTACCACATCCGGTCAGACCGTTGTGGGAAAGGCTTCCTGCCCACATAATTTCTGCCCTGGCGCTGTAATTGTCTGGTTCTTTCATAAGAATACGGGCATTGTAAATGACTGTCTGCATCAGAGCTTCGCTGATGCTGTCTGTAATCTCCATAGTTTCAATATTTACAAAATATCGCTCCATGGTGTGCATGAGGATATCTACACATCCGCTTTCTGTCTGATACTGTGGGAGTGTGTAGGTGAGACGTGGATTTAAGATGGCAAATTTCGGCCTGCAGTAATCTGTCTTTGCACATCCACGTTTTTCTTTTGTTTCTTCATTTGTGATAACACTGGAACTGCTCATTTCACTTCCGGAAGCTGCAATTGTAAGGATGACACCAATGGGCAGACAGCCGGTTGGAACAGCTTTTTTCAGACAGAAATCCCAGACATCATTGTTCGGATTGGCAACGCCATAGCCGATGGCTTTGGAAGAGTCAATAACACTTCCTCCTCCTACAGCAAGGATAAAGTCTACATGTTCTTTTTGGCATAATTCGATTCCCTCGCGGACTTTGGAAAGAAGTGGATTAGGAATAACACCACCCAGGGTGATGTATTCAAGACCTTCTTCTTTCAGATTAGAAGTGATCTCATCAATCAGTCCGGAACGGACAGCACTCTGACCTCCATAATGGATCAGAACTTTTTTTGCTCCATACTTCTTCAGCAGGGAACCTGCCTGAAGGTGGGTATCTTTGCCAAAGAGAACCTGTGTTGGTGTATAATATTCAAAATTTCTCATAATATGTAAACGACCTCCTATAGATTGAAAGGTTAACTGAATCAGGTAAGTCCTCTGCTTTAATTGTAAAATGTAATGAGCAGTAGGTGGGACTTCCTTTTTATATTAAAGCAAATAATGGAAAAATAGTCAAAAAATAATAAAAAAATTAAAATTTGAAAGTAATTTTTGCTGGTTCTCAGAAGACATTTTAGAAAGATTCCAGTACAGATATCTATAATTTTCTGCACACAGAAAACGGAAAGACAGGAATTTATAGATTTTGGACAGAATATTTTATGGGCATTATGTGAATGGAATGCTATGATAAATACACTTAAATATACAAAGTGAATAAAAAAGGAGGAAACAAGAAATGAAAAAAAGAATGTGCAAGATTATGGCACTTGCCATGACAGCAGCTATGGTGGTACCGATGGCAGCGCAGACAACTGCATTTGCAGCTGACGACAAAGAAATTACTTACTGGAATATCGCGGTAGAGAGCCCGGACAAAGATATTGTTACTGCAGCAGTAGACAAGTTTAACAAAGAAACAGAGTCAGGCTATACTGTAAATTCGGTAGCTATCCAGAACGATACATACAAGGAAAAACTTGTTATCGCGATGAGCTCCGGTGAGTGTCCTGATATGTACTCAAGCTGGTCCGGTGGTCCGATGTATGAATATATTGATTCCGGATTTGCTCAGCCGATTGATGATCTTCTTGATCAGTCCGATATTAAAGATAAACTTCTGGATGCAGCTATTGAACAGGGAAGCTACAAAGGACATGTATATGCAATCCCATATATGAATGTTGTTCTGGCAGGTATCTTCTACAACAAAGATATGTTTAAACAGTACGGACTTGAAGAACCGAAGACATTAGCTGATCTGGAAAATATCTGTGCAACATTAAAAGAAAACGGAATTACACCTTTTGCACTTGCTAATGGTTCCAAATGGACAGGTTCCATGTACTTCATGTCTCTGGCAGCGCGTTATGGCGGACTGGAACCATTCCAGAATGCAGTTGCAGGAACCGGCAAATTCACAGATGACTGCTTCATCAAAGCAGGTGAGAAGATTCAGGAGTGGGTTAAAAACGGATACTTCCCGGATGGCGTAAACTCCTTAAGCGAAGATGACGGACAGGCAAAACAGTTACTGTATCAGGAGACAGCAGGTATGATGCTCGGTGGCTCATTTTATACAGGAGCATTCCAGACTGACAGTGAGGAATTCTATCAGAAGAAGATCGGCTGGTTCCCAATCCCTGCAATTGATGATTCCGATGCTGATCCTACAATCCAGATCGGTACTGTAGGTGATCAGTTCATTTCCTTTAACTGTGAAGGTGATAAACTTGCAGCAGCATTTGAATGTGCAGCAGATCATTTATCTGATGAAGTTGAAGACATGATATACTCTACCGGCAAGATTGCTCCTGTAAAAGATGCAGGAGACCACATTTCAGACCCTGTTGTAAAGGAAATTTTTGATGCAGCCCAGGAAGCATCTTCTATCCAGTTGTGGTATGACCAGTATCTGCCAACATCTGTTGCATCTGCACATCTTGATGGCTTACAGGAAGTATTTGGTCTGACAAAGACTCCTCAGGAAGCACAGGAAGAAATGCAGACAGCAATGGACGAATATTTAAGTACCAAATCTGATTCCGGCGCAGCAGATGATACTGCAGAAGAAGCTACAGATGATGCAGCAGCAGATGATGCAGCAGCAGATGATGCTGAATAATCTTTAAAAGAAAGCAGGCATTCATTCTGACCTGAGTAAGGGTAGAAAAGAAGGGTTCTGCACATGCTGAAAGTGCAGAACCCTTTATCTTGAAAAACAATATGTGAGTACACAGAGCGTGCTTGAAAAATCATTTCAATGTCAAATCACATATCAGACAGCAGCACTTTTTCTGGCACCTGTTATCATTTTATTAGTAGTACTATAAATGAGCAAATTTGAAAAATTGCACAAAATTATCCCGCTAACTTCATAAATGCATCAAAATCATTACTTTCTTTTGCGCATTGGAAGAGATACTGATATTTTTCTGTCTGGATAATACTTCCAATTCGGTGGTAGCCTTTTTCGAAAGAACAGAATTCACCAGTCCCTGCCACTCACATAAAATGTGCAATTGACATGAGTAGCCAATATCTTTGGATTCCCTGCGCAGAACGTATCTGGTAGCTGTCCAGTGCCATTTTATCCTTACACTGGCGGAAAAACATTTCTATCGGCCATATGCCGATATCTGCATAATTCCCCATCGTGTAGCATATAGTTTTTTTAGCTCATCTGACGAATAATTTGTACTGTCAAGATTTGTAACTATTGTTTCATAAACACCTTCTGAAATGGGAAATCTTACAATCCTAAATTTCAACTCATAAATACTGTGGGATCACTTATTTTTGTTTTTTAGTGGCAAGTAATCAAATGGTTGTGTTGCTGAAATAAAGCGATAATGATTTTTATCTTTTAATAATTCCTTCGCTTCATTCGTTTGTTTTCTTGTGAGCTTCAGACAAATATCGGTATCAAAACAGTCTGTAGCTGGCAAATCTAAACCATTTTTGATGCCGTTAATACCATCTTTGACACGTATGAGAAAGAACCAGCCTTTCTTTTGTATATGTGCCATGCTATTGAAAGACTCATAACCTCGATCAGCTATAACAAGTATAGTCAAAAAATAATAAAAAAATTAAAATTTGAAAGTAATTTTTGCTGGTTCTCAGAAGACATTTTTGGAAAGATTCCAGTACAGATATCTATAATTTTCTGCACACAGAAAACGGAAAGACAGAAATTTATAGATTTTGGACAGAATATTTTATGGGCATTATGTGAATGGAATGCTATGATAAATACACTTAAATATACAAAGTGAATAAAAAAGGAGGAAACAAGAAATGAAAAAAAGAATGTGCAAGATTATGGCACTTGCCATGACAGCAGCTATGGTGGTACCGATGGCAGCGCAGACAACTGCATTTGCAGCTGACGACAAAGAAATTACTTACTGGAATATCGCGGTAGAGAGCCCGGACAAAGATATTGTTACTGCAGCAGTAGACAAGTTTAACAAAGAAACAAAGTCAGGCTATACTGTAAATCAGGTAGCCATCCAGAACGATACATACAAGGAAAAACTTGTTATCGCGATGAGCTCCGGTGAGTGTCCTGATATGTACTCAAGCTGGTCCGGTGGTCCGATGTATGAATATATTGATTCCGGATTTGCTCAGCCGATTGATGATCTTCTTGATCAGTCCGATGTTAAAGATAAACTTCTGGATGCAGCTATTGAACAGGGAAGCTACAACGGACATGTATATGCGATCCCATATCTGAATGTTTCTCTGGCAGGTATCTTCTACAACAAAGATATGTTTAAACAGTACGGACTTGAAGAACCGAAGACATTAGCTGATCTGGAAAATATCTGTGCAACATTAAAAGAAAACGGAATTACACCTTTTGCACTTGCTAATGCTTCCAAATGGACAGGTTCCATGTACTTCATGTCTCTGGCAGCACGTTATGGCGGACTGGAACCATTCCAGAATGCAGTTGCAGGAACCGGTAAATTCACAGATGACTGCTTCATCAAAGCAGGTGAGAAGATTCAGGAGTGGGTTAACAACGGATACTTCCCGGATGGCGTAAACTCCTTAAGCGAAGATGACGGACAGGCAAAACAGTTAATGTATCAGGAAACAGCAGGTATGCTTCTCTGTGGCTCATGGTATACAGGAACATTCCAGACTGACAGTGAGGAATTCTATCAGAAGATCGGCTGGTTCCCATTCCCTGCAATTGATGATTCCGATGCTGATCCTACAATCCAGATCGGTACTGTAGGTGATCAGTTCATTTCCTTCAACTGTGAAGGTGATAAACTTGCAGCAGCATTTGAATGTGCAGCAGATCATTTATCTGATGAAGTTGCAGACATTACATACTCTAACAACAAGATTGTTCCTGTAAAAGATGCAGGAGACCACATCAAAGACCCTGTTGTAAAGGAAATTTTTGATGCAGCCCAGGAAGCATCTTCTATCCAGTTGTGGTATGACCAGTATCTGCCAACATCTGTTGCATCTGCACATCTTGATGGCTTACAGGAAGTATTTGGTCTGACAAAGACTCCTCAGGAAGCACAGGAAGAAATGCAGAAAGCAATGGACGAATATTTAAGTACCAAATCTGATTCCGGCGCAGCAGATGATACTGCAGAAGAAGCTACAGATGCAGCAGCAGATGATGCTGAATAATCTTTAAAGGAAAGCAGGCATTCATTCTGACCTGAGTAAGGGTAGAAAAGAAGGGTTCTGCACATGCTGAAAGTGCAGAACCCTTTATCTTGAAAAACAATATGTGAGTACACAGAGCGTGCTTGAAAAATCATTTCAATGTCAAATTACATATCAGACAGCATGTCAGAAAATATATAAAAACCATCTCAGAAATATATCTCTAACATATTCCGAAAGCATTTTTCAAACATACTCTGGCATACGTTAGGTCAGATGATCAAATATCAGAAAGTATTAAAAAGGAGGCACCAAAATGAATGAAAAAGGGATATCTCTGGTTCAGTTAAGACAGAGAAAAACACGTCAGACAGCAGCACTTTTTCTGGCACCTGTTATCATTTTATTAGTAGTATTTATCGCGTATCCGATTATTGATACATTTATTACAAGCGGATACCAGTGGAATGGTATTTCCGCAGACAAGAAGATGGTAGGACTTGCAAACTGGGCAAAACTGATCAAAGATACAAAATTCTGGATAGCATTTAAGAACAACGTTATTATCATGATCCTATCTATCATTATCCAGATTCCGTTAGGACTTGCAATGGCAACATTCCTTGACTTTGGCGGTAAGAAACTTACAATTTTCAAGGTTATCTGGTTTATTCCAATGCTTATGTCTTCTGTTGCAATTGGTTTCCTTTTCACATACGCACTTGCAACAAACGGAGGTATTGTCAGCACAATTTCCGGATGGTTCGGAGGGGGCAACATTGACCTTCTTGGTAATCCGAAATTAGCATTGATCACAGTTATTCTTATCATTGCATGGCAGTTTACACCATTCTACATGGTTTACTTTATGGCTGGTTATACAAACATCCCATATGATGTATTTGAAGCAGCAAGAATCGATGGTGCTACAAGAGGACAGTATTTCTGGAAGATTGCACTTCCACTTCTTATTCCGTCAATTAAGAGTGCAGCTATCCTTTCAATGGTTGGATCTCTGAAATACTTCGATCTGATCTATGTTATGACAGGTGGCGGTCCTGGTACTGCTACAGAGCTGATGGCAACCTATATGTACAAAGAATCATTCAAGAACTTTAACATGGGTTATGGCTCAGCCATTGCAGGAGGTATGTTTATCCTGATTACAATGGTATCTATGATTACTATGAAACTTATAAACGGAAAACAGGAGGATTAAGGGATGGACAGCTATAAGAAAAGTAGAAGAAAAAGCATCATAGCTTGGGTCATTGCTTTTGTTCTTGCTATCGGTGCAGCAATTGTATCATTTACACCTTTTATATTCATGGTGCTGAACTCATTCAAAGAGAAATTTGAGATGCTTACCAAGGGTGTATTCCAGCTTCCTGATCAACTGAACTGGTCCAATTACACTGAGGTACTTACAGGAGGGTTTGCAAATTACTTCAAGAACAGTGTGATCGTTCTTGCAATTTCCCTGATCCTGCTGCTGTTTATTTCAGCATGCGCTTCTTATCCTCTGGCAAGATTTAAGTTTAAAATGGCACAGCCGATTTATGCGATTATTGTAGCCTGTATGTCTATTCCTGTACATATTACATTGATCCCTGTATTCAAAATGTCAAAGTCAACAGGACTTTATGATACAATCTGGTCACTGATCGGACCGTATGTCGCATTCGCAGTTCCGATTTCCGTATTTATCCTGACCAGCTTTATGAAAGAGATTCCGAGAGAAATCGAAGAATCTGCTGAAATTGACGGATGTGGAAAGATTCAGATGTTCTTCTCCATGATCCTGCCGCTTTCCAAACCCGGAATGGCGACACTGGCAATTTACAATGGTGTAAATATGTGGAATGAATTCTCATTTGTAAATACACTGACACAGTCTGCCCAGAATCGTACCCTGCCGTTGGCAATCTGGGAATTTCAGGGACAGTATTCTATGAATACACCAATGATCATGGCGGTTCTTACATTAACACTTTTACCAATGGTTATCATGTTTATTATTTTCCAGGATAAACTGGTAAAAGGTATGACTGCAGGTGCTGTAAAGGGTTGATTCTTTCTGCGAAATCTGTTGTATCCATTTACCATTGAACATGGTATGATATTGGGGAGGTAAAATCCCCCCCTGATCATGTGGGTATATGTGAAATTATGTGACAGATGAGGAAAGACAACATGAACAAATGGAAAACAAAATTCAGCCACTGGAAATTTGATAAAAAAATACTTTTACTTGTGACCGTCAGTATTCTTATTGTAACGCTGACGGTTGCAGGTGTTTCTCTGACTTTTTCTATAGCATCGATGAAAGAGCAGTCTGTAGAACTTCTGCAGATGCAGAATAATACAGTTGCGGAATCTTTTAAGGGATCAATGGATTCATATAAAGAAATCGTATTGGGTACGATCATGGATGATTCTGTGCAGAATTACTGCAGGCAGGTGCAGAAAAATGAGCTGAAGACAGCAGACATTGATGCAGTTTACAGCAAGCTGGAGAATCTGAATAATATGTATGAGAGTCTGAACTTTGCTGCCATTGTCAGTTCGGATTATAAAAGTTACTACTACAGAGGAAAGGGTTCTTTATCAGTTACGCAGTTTGAAGAAGTGTATCCCCAGGCATATGAGAGAAGCAAATATGCGCAGAAAGGAACGCTGAAAGTTTCCTATAATAACGATTATTATAACGATTATTATAAAGGGAACAGATATACATTGAGTCTGTATTATCCATTATATGATACCAGAAAAGTATCTGATGCAAGAGGGCTTCTGTGCATGAATTTCGATGATCCGGCAGTACAGAGGATGCTGGCTGTAGGAGATTCTTCAGCAGAAACAAGAGTAGTTGACACAGGTGGAATGATATTGCTTTCGAATGATAAAGAGGAGACAGGCCGTTACGTAAATTATATAGATGAGATGGAAAAAGGGATACAGATATTTACAAAGAATGGGAATATGTATGTATGCCAGAAGATTAAGAACTGGAATTATTATGTAGTCAGTTCGATTTCTTTTTATAAACTGATGGAATCAGGATTCCATATAATGGTTGTTGTGATTCTGGTTCTGATCATAGTGCTGATCATAGTAAGCATTATTATAAGAGCACTGGTCAGGAAAATGTATCAGCCCCTTAATAAGGTAGTATCTAATATGGATTATGTTGCAACAGGTTCCCTGAGAACAAGAATCAATGTTGACAATATGGGTGAAGATTTCACAAAGCTTGCAATTGGTTTTAACTCTATGATGGATGAAATCGAGGTGTTGATGGAACAGGTAAAACTGGAACAGCATCAGCTGGAGCAGATCCGTTTTAATGCCCTTCAGTCGCAGATTCAGCCGCATTTTCTTTATAATACACTGGAATGTATCCACTGGCAGGCGATTGCCGAAGGAAATAAAGAGATTTCCACAATGGTAAAGGCGCTGGCGAAATATTACAGGATCTGTCTCAGCAAAGGACATGACGTGATCACGATCAGAGAAGAAGTAGAGCATATCAGGAATTATATGATTATCCAGAACATGAGATACGACAACATTATCGGAAGTGAGATTGTTGTAGAATCTCAGGTGGAAGAAAGCCTGATACCGAAGCTGACTCTGCAGCCACTGGTGGAGAATTCTATTTATCATGGAATGAAAGTAAAAGAGGGAAAAACAGGTACACTTTATCTTACAGCATATAAAAATGAGGATGAAGTTATCATAAAGGTATCAGATACAGGCACAGGAATGAGTCAGGAACAGATAGATGAAATGAATGAACAGCTCTCCAGATACGAGGATTCCTTTGGATATGGAGTGCGAAACGTAAACAAGAGGATTGAACTTCTTTTTGGAGAGGGATATGGTCTTAATTATCAGAAGAATGATTTGGGTGGGGTAACTGTCGTGATCCATCTGCCATATCAGACAGAAATCAAAAAGAATACAGCAGGAGGTGAGTGGACGTGTGTATAGAGTACTGATTGTTGATGACGAAAAGATGATACGTATGGGTATGAAAAATGCCATAGACTGGAAGAAACTGGAAGTAGATGACGTATTTACTGCTGCATCAGGAAACGAGGCTTTGAAGATTCTTAAAGAAGAAGGTCCTGAAATTATGGTTACAGATATTCAGATGACAGAAATGACAGGACTGGAACTGATTAAAGCGGCCAGAGAATCAGTACCTGAACTGCGTGTGATCGTGCTTACAGGCTTTGATAATTTTGAGTATGCAAGAGAGAGCCTGCGGCTTCAGGTGCAGGATTTCTTCCTGAAACCGATTGATGAAGATGATCTTTTCAATGCGATAGAAAAGCAGATAAAAGAACTGAAAGAGCAGGAAAACAAAGAGCAGAATCAGGCCAGAGTGTGGCGCTCTCAAGGCTCTGTAGTGCAGATGAGACTGGAGCAGTGCATGAGAAATTTGGTGCATACAAAAGCAGATAAAGAAATGCAGTTGTATATTCTCCAGAAAGATTTTCAGTTTGATATTAAGCAGAAAATGAGCCTGATTCTTCTGGAACAGGGAATGTATACAGAACAGCAGAATGACGGAAAATTCCGTGCAATGACTGTTAAAAATGTCTGCATGAGCATGGTGGATTCCCAAAACAGAGGAATCACATTTGTAGATGATGACGGTACGATTGCGATTGTCTGTTTTGAAAAAGATGATGACGACAGCGTTCTGGAACAGATTGAAGAATTGTCGGATGTGCTGAAGGATGAATTTGAATATAAACCAAAGATTACGGTTGGAAGTGCTGTGCAAGGATTTGAAAATCTGGCAATTTCCTACAATGATGCCAGATATCTTCTGGAACATGAAAAAAAGAATATTCAGGACATTATACAGACGATGGGGGCTCAGAACAAGAAGAAAATCTTCTGGGAAATCTATGCAGAACTGCGAAATATCATGATTTCCAATATAGGAACTCCAGATTATGTACTAAAGGCATTTAATACCTTTATTAAGGCAACAGAATCCTATAATCTTTCCCCTTCTGCTGTGCGCAGATGTTGTTTCGAGATTGCCTCCTCTTTGATTTTTTCCTACATGGAAGTATCGTGTGAGGTGGAAGAAGGAAAGTTGGATGCACTCTCCAAGAGTCTGTCATCAGCAGGAAAAGAAGAGGCCTGTGAGATTACGAGAATGTTTATTGAGCAGCTCATTGAAAATGATGAAGAGGATGTACATTATACCATTTCCAATGCCAGACACTATATAGATGAGCATCTTGCAGAGGATATTTCGGTTTCCAGCATTGCGGAAAGTCTCTATATCACACCGAATTATTTCTCCAGATTATTTAAGCGGATTACAGGTGAAGGATGTAATGAATACATTGTCAGAAAGAGGATTGAGAAGGCGAAGAGCCTTCTGGAAACTACCAGCATCAAGACTGGAAAGATTGCTATGATGGTAGGATACAGAGATACGAATTATTTCTCACTGGCATTTAAGAAACATACAGGAAAATCTCCGACGAAATACAGAGAAGAAATGCAGAATACATAATGCAGGAGTAGCGGGCTGCGCTGAGGCTTTGTTAATACCTGCTGAATAATTATCAAATTATATAAACAGGAGGATCTGAAATGAAAGATCACAGAAAAGAAAGAGCAGAAGCAAGAAAAAAAGCAGAAAAACTGGTATCACAGATGACGCTTCTGGAGAAGGCTTCCCAGTTAAAATACGATGCTGCTCCCGTGAAAAGACTGGGTGTTCCGGCATACAATTACTGGAATGAAGCACTGCATGGAGTGGCCAGAGCAGGTGTGGCAACCATGTTCCCACAGGCAATTGCGATGGCTGCAGTATTTGACGATGAAGAGATGAAAAAAGTTGGCGATATCATTGCAACTGAGGGAAGAGCAAAATACAATGCATATTCTGCAAAAGAAGACAGAGATATTTACAAGGGTCTTACTTTCTGGTCCCCCAATGTAAACATTTTCAGAGATCCGAGATGGGGCAGAGGGCATGAAACCTATGGTGAGGATCCATATCTGACGTCCAGACTTGGCGTGAAATTCGTAGAAGGAATCCAGGGTGATGGACCTGTAATGAAAGCGGCAGCATGTGCAAAGCATTATGCAGTGCACAGCGGTCCGGAATCGCTCAGACATGAATTTGATGCACAGGCAAGCATGAAGGATATGTGGGAAACATATCTTCCGGCTTTTGAAGCGCTTGTAACAGAAGCGGATGTTGAGGCTGTAATGGGTGCTTATAACAGGACAAACGGAGAACCCTGCTGTGCACATAAATATCTTATGGAAGATGTCCTGAGAGGAAAATGGAAATTCGAAGGTCATTATACTTCTGACTGCTGGGCAATCCGTGACTTTCATGAACATCACATGGTAACTTCCACACCAAGACAGTCCGCTGCTATGGCATTAAATGCAGGCTGTGACCTGAACTGTGGAAATACATATCTTCATATGATGGGAGCTTATCAGGATGGACTGGTAACAGAAGAGAAAATTACAGAATCCGCAGTAAGACTGCTGACAACCAGATATCTGCTGGGCCTGTTTGACGGAAGTGAATATGATAAGATACCGTATAGTGTGGTAGAGTGCAAAGAGCACATTGATGAAGCTCTTAAGATGGCAAGAAAGAGCTGCGTACTTCTGAAGAATGATGGAGTTCTTCCGATTGATAAAACAAAAGTAAATACTATTGGTGTCATCGGCCCGAATGCAGATAGCCGTGCAGCTCTTATTGGAAATTATCATGGAACATCTTCAGAATATATTACTGTTCTTGAAGGAATCCGTGAAGAAGCAGGTGACGATGTAAGGATCCTTTACTCTCAGGGATGTGATTTATATAAAGACAAAGTTGAAAATCTGGCATGGGATCAGGACAGAATTTCTGAGGCAGTAATTACAGCGGAAAACAGCGATGTAGTCATACTCTGCGTAGGTCTTAATGAGACTCTGGAGGGAGAAGAAGGAGATACCGGAAACAGTGATGCATCCGGGGACAAAGTTGATCTTCATCTTCCGAAAGTACAGGAAGAACTGATCGAGAAAGTAACAGCAGTAGGAAAACCTACCATCGTAGTTCTGATGGCAGGAAGTGCGATTGACCTGAATTATGCGCAGGATAACTGTAATGGAATCCTTCTTGCATGGTATCCGGGAGCAAGAGGCGGACGTGCAATAGCAGATCTTCTCTTCGGAAAAGAATCTCCATCAGGAAAACTTCCGATAACCTTCTATAAAGACTTGGAAGGAATGCCGGAATTCACAGATTACTCTATGAAAAACAGAACTTACCGTTATATGGAAAAAGAGGCACTTTATCCATTTGGATACGGACTTACATACAGTGATACCTGCGTAACAGAAGCAGAGGTTGTCGGTGAAGTATCAGCAGAGTCCGATATCGTGTTAAAAGCAACTGTTAAGAACAATGGAACAGTAGATACAGATGAAGTTGTTCAGGTGTATATCAAAGACCTTGATTCTCCGCTTGCAGTTCGTAACTACAGTCTCTGCGGATTTAAGAGAGTATCTCTGAAAGCGGGAGAAGAGAAATCTGTAGAATTTACAATTTCTAATAAAGCAATGAATATAGTTGATGAAGATGGAAATCGTTACATTGCAGGAAAACATTTCCGTTTATTTGCAGGAGTATCCCAGCCGGATACAAGAAGTGCAGAACTGACAGGACATAAGCCTGCTGAGATAGAAATTGCACTTTAACCGAACGGAGTAAGTATTCTGTTTCAATTGCGAAAAGTAACATAAAATAAAAACCATATTATATATGGACAGGAGGAACACAGACATGAAAAACAAAATTAAAAAAATATTACTTCTTGGAATGACAGCCATGTTTACTGCCGGTGCAGCAGGCACAGCAGTTATATCCTGTCCTGTATGGGCAGATGAAGCAGAACAAAACTCTGAGACTGCAGAAGAGCCAAAAGCAGAAGATGCAGCTGTGGAAGAAGAAATTGCTGATCAGACAGATGATAAAACAGAAAATACAGATTTAAAAACTGTAGAACATCCAAGAATGTCTGTCTATTCCATTCGCAGATTTTCCATTGTAAAGGACGGCGAAGAAGTATTTCAGATTAAACAGGAACCGGCAGATTATAAGATGGATTTCGACTACTGGGAAATTACCAATCCGTATGATGAGACTGCAACAGTAAACACAGAGAATATGTATGAAATGTTTGGAGTGCTGGCTGCTTTTGATCTCAGCAACGGCGTCGATGCAGCAAATACAGATACCGGACTGGATAATACAAAGACATATTTTACAGTAGATTTTGTAAATACAGTTAACGATGACACAGCAAAAGAAACACAGGATGCAGATGCAACAGCAACGATCCTTATCGGAAATACAGATGAGAATGGTGACTATTATGCATGTGTAAAAGGATACGAAGAGGCTGTTTATATGCTTTCAAAAGAGTCGGTGAACAGTCTTCTGGAGCTGAAACCGTTTAATCTGATTCTGAAGATTCCGGCATTGGTAAATATTGATACACTTGGCAGTGCAGACATGACCATCGGAAAGAAAACATATACGATGAAGCTGGACGGCAGCGATTATAAATTTGAAAAGAAAACTGTAAAGAAGGAGAAATTTACTGAATTGTATCAGGCACTTCAAAGTATAATGCTTGATTCGGAAGTCGAAGAAACAAAAGATGCAGCAGATAAGGAAGAAGTGCTGACTGTAACATTCCACAGAAACACAGAAGAAGCTCCGGAAGTAACTCTGAAATATTATACATATGATGATACTTATGATAGTCTGGAAATCAATGGAACCGAGAGATTTCTTGTGAAAGCGGAAGATGTGGATGCACTGGTAAAACAGATTAAAAAAGCATTTTAATCGAATAAATTGTGGAACAGTTATTTGGTTACGGGTAAGTGGAGAAGCGGATGATTTTATCTGATTGATTAAAGAGATATAGATATTGCAAACAGTAAAAACGGATTGCGAAGTTCACGTTGAACGGCAATCCGTTTTTGCGTTATATTTTAAATTTTTTATGGATTTGTTAATTGTAAACAGTGATTATTCTCCCTGATAGTTGAACCAGTCAAAGTCAGCATAATTAGTACTTGGCTGATGGTTGGAACTTGTATACATACCGATGTATGTTCCGGTAAATCCGTTATTTACTACAGAACTTAACAGAGAAGCATTCAGCCCTCTGACAAGCGGGAGCATTTCCTGATCTGTGTATCCGTAATAGAAGTCATAATCAGTAGTATTACCCTGAACACTGAGGTAGAGGCGTTTTACATCTTTGATCTCAGTTTCTGCAAGCAAAGATTTTGTACCATTTTCTGTTTGGTAAGCCTGAAGGAATGGCTTTCCGTCTTTCTGAACTAATACCATAAGATAATGGAAACGGTCATCCTGTACAAGAGCAATTCCGGCCTCTTCATTCTCGTTTGCAGGAGTAAATTCCATAGCTGCTTTTGCCAGGAATATTTTGTGACGCTGTCTGCGTCCTATGAAAGAAGGAAGACAGATTTCGTTCAGAACTTCTTTTCTTGTATACAGACGCAGATATCCGAAGCGGTCTGTCAGAGAATAAATTTGTTTAACTGGCGGATGAATGGTATTCCACTGCATCTGCAGAGTATCACATTCGAAGTTATCAGATTCAGGCATTAATGGATAAATGGTCTTAGGTAAATCCGGAAGACGGTCTTCTGTCTGGACAAGTCCTGTTTTATTGTCAACCATAGGCCATCCGTCTTCGGCCCATATAATCGGAACCATAAAGGTCTCGCGGCCAAGATTATAATGTCCTCCTTCATATGGACGCACAGCCAGAAGGACCATCCACCATTCACCATTCTGAGTTTCTACGATATCAGCATGTCCTGTAACAGAAATCGGGTTCAACAGAGGCATGTGTCTGTGACTAACAATCGGATTTCTCGGGCAGATTTCGTAATCTCCCTGAATTGTACGGCAGCGGGCCATCTGTACACTGTGATTTACGAAAGTACCACCCTCTGCAACAAGGAGATAATACCATCCGTCCTTCTTGTAAATATGCGGAGCCTCAATCCATTTACTACGTGTTTTTACACCATCCCAGATAATGTAACGAGGTCCCTTGAACTGGAAGGTTTCCGGATCAAGTTCGTTTAGATAGATACCATGATGTCCTTCATAAAGGCAGTCAGGGCTGATGTAGTTGCCTACATACCACAGAGAACCGTCATCATCAAAGAAAAGACTGGAGTCGATGCCGTCTGCACCTTTTACAACAATCGGATTACTCCACGGGCCGGCAGGATTTTTTGCTGTAATAATATAATTGTCACGGTCTGCTTCACGTCCTGCAGATACGAAAGTGTTAATGATGTAATAAGTTCCGTTATGATAACGGATACTTGGTGCCCATAATCCTTCAGAAGTTTCGCAGTTTTTATAGTCAAGCTGCTCAGGTCTGTGGATTCCATGACCAACCTGTTCCCAGTGAACCAAATCCTTACTGTGGAAAATCGGCAGTCCCGGATAATAAACGAATGAAGAAGTAACCATATAATAATCATCTCCTACCCGGCAGATAGAAGGGTCAGGATAAAAACCGGGAAGAAGCGGATTGTGATATGTATTTTGAAGCATAAAAAGAACCTCCTTAAAAAACTATAATCATTTTAACTATAGGGCAAAATTATAATAAGTAAAATAGAAATAAGTTTCTATCTGATGGAAAAAACAGCACAGTTTTTGCTGTTTAACCGAATCAAGTAAGTCCCCTGTGGAGGTTACAAAAAGCAATAAGCAGTGGGTGGGGACCTTAACCAAATTATACCAAAATTATCCAAATAAAATCATGGATTTTTTTCAGAAAACGTAGTATAGTAACAATAGCTGATAATAAGTTACTGAGAACAGAGTGAACAGTAACGATGATATATCACAGTATATTGAAAACAATAACAGAGAGCAGGTGACAGAATTTGGAAAAAGTGATAATCATAGGTGCCGGACCTGCAGGAATTTCCGCTGCGCTTTATGCAGTTCGTGGAAATCTGGATCCCCTGGTGGTCAATAATGGGATCGGTGCTTTGGAAAAAGCAGAGAAAATAGAAAACTATTACGGACTGGAACATCCGCTGTCCGGTCAGGAATTATATGATACAGGAATCGCTCAGGTGAAAGCACTGGGCGTACGAATATTGGATGCACAGGTTCTGGGAGTCGGCGGGTTTGATACTTTTGTGGTAAAAACTACAGAAGGTGAATTCGAGACTCAGAGTCTGATTCTTGCAACAGGAAGTAAGCGCGCTGCACCGAAGATCCCGGGTGTTAAAGAATTTGAGGGAAAAGGTGTCAGTTACTGTGCAATCTGCGATGCTTTCTTTTACAGAGGCAAGGATGTAGCAGTTCTTGGAAACGGTGATTTCGCCATGCATGAAGCAAAGGAATTGTCTAATACTGCTTCTACAGTAACCATTTATACAAACGGTGAAGAACCGGAATTTACACCTGAAGAAAATATCAGTGTAAACACAATGAAGATCCAGTCTGTAGAGGGCGATGATCTGGTATCCGGAATCCGTCTTGAACCTGATGTGCAGGCAGAGGAAATAAAGGCAGAAGCAGGTCAGCAGGCAAATGATTTCTGTCCTGCAGAGGGTGTATTTATTGCAATGGGAACTGCAGGCAGTACTGAGATTGCCCGCCAGATGGGAGCTGAACTTACGGAAAAAGGCAACATTAAAGTTAACGAAAATATGGAAACAACCATCCCGGGACTCTATGCGGCAGGTGACTGTACAGGCGGGCTTCTTCAGGTGGCGAAAGCTGTATATGAGGGAGCACAGGCAGGTATTAATGCAGGGAAGTATGTAAGATCTTTAAAATAAAAAATCTAAAATAAAAATTGAAAATTTAACAGGGTTATAGTGTTGATATTATAAAACCAGAGAACTTACATTGCAAATTTTTATAAAGAATAAGCAAAGGAGATATAAATCATGGCAAAAGAGATTACAACAGCAAATTTTGAAACAGAAGTATTAAAATCTGAGAAACCGGTTCTTATAGATTTCTGGGCAACATGGTGTGGACCATGTATGCGTCAGGGTCCGGTTGTAGAAGAACTGGCAGAAGAGGGATACGCAGTGGGAAAAGTAGATGTAGATCAGAATATGGCACTTGCACAGCAGTTTCGTGTAGTCAGCATTCCGACACTGATCCTGTTTAAAGACGGTGCGGAAGTGAAACGCTTCGTAGGTCTTACTTCCAAAGAAGAGCTGAAGAGTGCACTGGAAGGCTAAAGATTTATGAAGATTTTATTAGTGGCATGCAATGCAAAATATATTCATTCTAATCTTGCTGTTTATGATCTGCAGGCATATGCATCTGATTACGCAGATCATATTGTATTAAAGGAATATACCATCAACCAGCAGAAAGATGATATCATGCGTGATATTTACCTAGAGCATCCTGAGGTGGTATGCGTGTCCTGTTATATCTGGAACCTTTCTTTTGTAAAAGAACTGATGGCAGATCTGATAAAGATTCTTCCGGGCGTCGACTTCTGGGCCGGCGGTCCGGAAGTTTCTTATGATGCGGAGAAATTCCTGACAGAAAACTCAGAATTTAAAGGTGTTATGGTCGGGGAA
Organism: Blautia sp. Marseille-P2398; assembly: GCF_964240315.1. Lineage (NCBI taxonomy): Bacteria > Bacillati > Bacillota > Clostridia > Lachnospirales > Lachnospiraceae > Blautia > Blautia sp. Marseille-P2398. The sequence continues at coordinate 156,655 of NZ_CAXSTD010000006.1, read as the reverse complement.
GGTGAAGAAACATTTAAAGAACTTGCCGGATATTATGTGGAAAAAAATCCGCAGGATCTGAAAGATATGACAGGAATCTGTTACAGAGACGGAGATCAGATTATACATAATGGATGGCGCCAGATTATGGACTTAAGCAGTATTCCGTTCATTTACAAAGATTTGTCCGAGTTTAAGAACAGGATCATTTATTATGAAAGCAGCAGAGGATGTCCTTTCTCCTGCAGTTACTGTCTTTCTTCCATTGATAAGAAACTGCGTTTCAGAGATACAGAGACAGTAAAGAAAGAGCTGCAGTTTTTTATAGACAATAAGGTTCCGCAGGTAAAGTTTGTAGACCGTACCTTTAACTGTAAACACGATCATGCAATGGCAATCTGGAAGTATATTAATGAACACGATAATGGTGTGACAAACTTCCATTTTGAGATTTCAGCAGATCTGTTAAGAGAAGAGGAACTGCAGGAAATGTCCACCATGCGCCCGGGTCTGATTCAGCTGGAGATTGGAGTACAGTCAACAAATCCGGACACGATTAAGGCAATTCACAGAACTATGGATTTTGAAAAATTGAAAGGAATTGTTGACAGAATCCATAGCTTTGGAAATATCCATCAGCATCTGGATCTGATTGCAGGACTTCCCTATGAAGATTATGACAGCTTTCGGCATTCCTTTAATGATGTTTATGCACTGAAACCACAGCAGCTTCAGCTGGGCTTTTTGAAGGTGTTAAAGGGTTCCCATATGATGGAGATGTGCAGGGAATATGGTATTGTATACAAAACACAGGAGCCTTATGAGGTACTTTCCACGAAGTGGCTGGATTATGACCATGTTTTGAAGCTGAAAACTGTGGAAAATATGGTGGAAGTGTATTATAATAGTGGACAATTCCAGAATACACTTGAATATCTGGAAAACTTTTTCCAGGATGCTTTCTCGATTTATGAGAGACTGGGCAGCTTTTACATGGAAAAGGGCTATGGTGATGTTTCTCATACAAGAATGCGAAGATATGAGATCCTGCTGGAATTTCTTGAAGATGTGCCGGAGATTTCCATGGATCAGGTAAAAGACCAGATGGTATATGATCTCTATCTGAGAGAAAACCTGAAAAGCCGTCCTGGCTTTGCCAGAGATCAGAAGCCTTTTGAGAGACAGATATGGGACTTCAGAAAACGGGAAAAAGTGGCAAAGAATGCACATGTGGAAGTATTTGCAGATGGAACAGTGCTGCTGTTTAACTATGCAGACCGTGATCCGCTGACTAACAACGCTCATGTGACAGATGTGACGAAAGATGTGTTTGAGAACCTGAACAGAGATTAAAGAGGTGAAGAGAAATGGGAATGTTTAATCCAAAGAACCGTAAAGTGATCACAGCAATTATTGCAATCATTCTGGTACTGGCAATGGTAGTGCCGACAGTTCTGTCTCTGATCGTATAATAAATTTTCGGAGGAAAAGAATGAGACTGGGACAGGCGGCAATGGAGGCTCTGAGGGCAGAAATAACCGGATGCCTGAAACCGGGAGATGAACTGGTAGTGGCATGCCCGGTGGCTTTGAAAGGAACCTCTGTAATAGCAAAAAATAAAAAGGACAAACTGGCAGAGAGATTCTCTGCCGGTTTTATTCAGAATTGCGTTTCACTTTGGGATGCTTATGGAGCCGGCAGTATTGTCTGGAAAATTGCGCAGGAGGCAGATGCCAGCGCATTATATGCTATGGGTGAGGGCGGCTTTTTAAGTGCGCTCTGGAAGATGGCAGAAGCTTCAGAAGTAGGACTGGAAGCAGACTTCCGTAAGGTACCGATTCGTCAGGAGACCATAGAAGTGTGCGAGATTTTTGACCTGAATCCATATAAGCTTCAGGCAGATGGAGCAGTACTGATTGGAATCCGCGGAGGTGAAGCACTGGTACAGAGACTTCGCAATGAGGGTTTTGTGGCAGAGGTTATCGGTCAGACTAACAGTGGTAATGACCGGCTTCTCTACAGTGGCGGCAGTGCCCGCTATCTGGAACGTCCGGCAGAGGATGAACTGCAGCAACTTCTCAAAGAGTAACTGCAGGAAACTTAAGAGACAATTTTCTAAGAAAAGACAGACGATTAATAACAAGAGGAATAAAAACAAAATGGCAAAATTAAATATTGTACTTCATGAGCCGGAGATTCCTGCAAACACAGGAAATATCGGCCGTACCTGTGTGGCAACAGGAACCAGACTCCATCTTATTGAGCCTCTGGGATTTTCCTTAAGTGAGAAAGCCTTAAAGAGAGCAGGAATGGATTACTGGAAAGATCTGGATGTAACTACATATCTGGACTTTGAGGACTTTCTGGAGAAGAATCCCGGGGCAAAAATTTACTATGCAACAACAAAAGCACCTCAGACTTATATTGATGTTCATTATGAAGAAGACTGCTACATTATGTTTGGAAAAGAGAGCGCAGGAATCCCGGAGGACATTCTGGTCAATAATCAGGAAACCTGTGTAAGAATTCCTATGATCGGAGATATCCGTTCTCTGAACCTGAGCAATTCCGTAGCAATTGTTCTGTACGAGGCACTGCGCCAGAATAATTTTGACCACATGAATCTGGAAGGACACCTGAGAAACTACGACTGGAAATAATCACAGTAAGCAGACTGGAGGAGTTATATGCCAAATACCACAAAAGCAGCTCTGGAAGAATCCCTGAAACGGCTTCTTCTGAAGAAACCTCTGGACAAGATCACGATAACAGATATTACCACAGACTGTGGAATAAGCCGCATGGCTTTTTATTATCATTTCAAGGATATTTATGATCTGGTTGAATGGTCCTGTGTGGAAGATGGGACAAAAGCCCTTCAGGGCAAAAAGACTTCTGAATCCTGGACAGAAGGGCTGACCCAGATATTTGAGGCAGTGCTGGAAAATAAACCGTTTATTATGAATGTTTACAGAAATGTGGACAGGGAGCGGATAGAAAATTATCTTTTTAAATTAACCTATGATCTGATCGTGGGTGTGGTGGAAGAAAAAAGCAAGGGCCTGAATATCACAGAAGAGGATAAGAAATTTATTGCAGACTTCTATAAATATGGTTTTGTGGGAATCATGCTTGAGTGGATCAGGGAAGGAATGAAAGAAAATATTGAAGATCTGGTAAGAATGATGGATCTGACGCTTCACGATACAGTGACTACATCCATTCATAATTTTCAGAAAAATAATATGGAAAAATAATCATATAAAAATTCTTTACAAAAACCGCAGGGTGATAAAAAACTTATCATTCGGCGGCTTTTGTAAATTGTAGAATCATATTTTAACTGTTAATATACAGCCATAGCAACAAACAAATCATTCAGACGGATGAAATGCTTATGATATGGAAAACATACAGATAAGAATGTAAAAGTCATGAAGATGTTTTGCCGGGAAATGGGTAAAGCAGAGAGAACGAAAAGCATTTAAAATCACAGAGCTGAAAGAACTTCTAAAGAAGAATTGAAGAAAGGTGGATGTGTATTATGAGTAAAAATAAAGGTTTAGGACTTGTATCCGCATTGGCAGTTGGAGCAGGCGTGGCAGCAGTGGCAGCAGGAAAGAAGTATAAAACAGCTGAGACAAAGAAAAAAGAAGATTATGACGCACTTCATAATACAAGTGAATATCGCAATACAGAACGTGGAAAATATGAGAAAAACAGTAAGGGAATTTATTATACAAACGGTAACTATGAAGCATTTGCACGTCCAAGAAAGCCGGAAGGCGTAGATGATAAACATGCTTATATCGTAGGAAGCGGACTGGCTTCTCTTGCAGCAGCCTGTTTCCTTGTACGTGACGGACAGATGCCCGGAAAGAATATCCACATTCTGGAGGCAATGGATATTGCAGGCGGAGCATGTGACGGTATCTTTGATCCGAGCCGCGGATATGTGATGCGTGGGGGACGTGAGATGGAAAACCATTTCGAGTGCTTATGGGATCTTTTCAGAAGTATTCCATCCATTGAAACACCTGGTGTATCTGTACTTGATGAATATTACTGGCTGAATAAGGAAGACCCCAACTATTCTCTCTGTCGTGCAACAAAAGAGAGAGGCAAGGATGCTCATACAGACGGTAAATTCAATCTGAGCCAGAAGGGCTGCATGGAGATCATGAAGCTGTTCATGACAAAGGATGAAGATCTTTATGACAAGACAATTGAAGATGTATTTGACGATGAAGTATTTGATTCCACATTCTGGTTATACTGGAGAACCATGTTCGCATTTGAGAACTGGCACAGTGCACTGGAAATGAAACTGTACTTCCAGAGATTTATCCATCACATTTCCGGACTTCCGGATTTCAGTGCCCTGAAATTCACAAAATATAATCAGTACGAATCCCTGATCCTGCCAATGCAGAAATATCTGGAAGAAGCAGGTGTTGAATTCCAGTTCAATACAGAGGTTACAAACGTACTTTTTGAGTTTGAAGGCAATAAGAAGATTGCAAAAGCAATCGAGTGTAAGGTGAATGGCGTAGAAAAGGGAATTGTTCTTACAGAAAACGACTTTGTATTTGTGACAAACGGAAGCTGTACAGAGGGAACCATCTATGGCGATCAGAATCATGCACCGAACGGAGATGCAGAAGTTCGTACAAGTGGATGCTGGAGTCTCTGGAAAAATATCGCAAAACAGGATCCGTCCTTCGGACATCCTGAGAAATTCTGTTCTGATATTGCTAAGACAAATTGGGAGTCAGCAACAGTGACTACTCTGGATGATAAGATCATTCCTTATATTACAGATATCTGCAAACGTGATCCGAGAACAGGCAAGGTTGTTACAGGCGGTATTGTAAGCTGTCAGGATTCCAGCTGGTTATTAAGCTGGACGATCAATAGACAGGGACAGTTCAAGGATCAGGACAAAGACAAGGTTTGTGTATGGGTATATGGTCTGTTTACAGATGTACCTGGTGATTATATCAAGAAGCCTATGAAGGAGTGTACAGGTAAGGAAATCACAGAAGAGTGGCTCTATCATCTTGGCGTTCCGGTTGACCAGATTGAAGACATGGCTGAGAACAGTGCAGTTTGTGTACCGACCATGATGCCTTATATTACAGCATTCTTTATGCCGAGAACAAAGGGTGACAGACCTGATGTTATTCCGGATGGCTGTGTAAACTTCGCATTCCTCGGACAGTTTGCCGATACACCAAGAGATACTGTATTTACTACTGAATATTCCGTAAGAACTGCTATGGAGGCTGTGTATGGACTTCTGGGTGTTGACAGAGGTGTGCCGGAAGTATGGGGCAGTGTTTATGATATCAGAGAATTACTGGATAGCAGTGTGAAGCTGATGGATGGAAAATCTCCACTGGAGATCGAACTTCCGGGACCACTGGATATGCTGAAGAAACCGCTTCTGAAAGCTGTTAAGGGAACTGTGATCGAGAAAGTACTCAGAGATCATGATGTGATCAAAGATTATATGATGTAAATATAGAGATGTAAGTGATATGAAAAGGCTGCAGGAGATATCCGGCAGCCTTTTTGTAAAGCCGTTAAAAGTTGATGGAAAGTTGCTTTGGTAAAGAAAAAACAGGTTGCAAATTAAAAAGACAGATGATAATATATAATGAAATATATAGAAAAAAATGATTGGGACAATAAAAAGTCTGAAAAAACAAGTAAATATGATAATATATTGGAAGCTTTACTGTAATAATGAATGTGTGGCGCAGGAGGGCTTTCAAGGGAGCGAAAGGAGGTTTTTTTATGGAACTTGAGATGTATCGCAGGTATTCGCAGATGGCAAGAGGTATTGAGAAGGCTGAGTTGGTGTTTAAAAATGGGCGTGTGTTCAGCTCTGGTACGGGAGAATTTATTGATGGTGATGTGGCTGTTGCAGATGGAATTGTGATCGGAGTCGGTACATATGAAGGAGAGACAGAGATTGATCTGGAAGGAAAAGTAATCTGTCCGGGATTTATCGACAGTCATCTGCATCTGGAATCTACTCTGGTGACGCCGGGTGAGCTGGTCCGGCAGGCTGCACAGTGTGGAACTACAACATTTATTGTAGATCCTCATGAGTCTGCAAATGTATCCGGTACGGATGGAATTGATTATATCCTGGATCAGACAGAAGATGCACCGGCAAATGTATATGTAATGATGCCTTCCTGTGTTCCGGCGACTCATGTGGATGATAACGGGTGTATTCTTACAGCAGGAAAGATGAAGGGATATCTGGAACATCCGAGGATTCTGGGACTTGGTGAAGTGATGGATGCGCCTTCTGTGATTAACGGAAGTGTTGCCATGCATGAAAAGCTCCAGCTGTTTCAGGACAGAGTGAAGGATGGCCATGCACCGTTTCTGGCATCTGGGGATCTGGCTGCATATGTACTTGGCGGAATTGACACAGATCATGAGTGTGTGGATTATGAGTATGCAATGGCTGAGGCAAGAAATGGAATGCAGGTATTGATACGTGAGGGAAGTGCAGCAAGAAATCTGGATGCTATTGTGAAGGGGATTGTGGAACACCATACAGATACGTCAGGTTTCTGCTTCTGTACTGATGATAAGCATATCGAAGAAATTCGTAAAGAGGGGCATATCAATTATAATGTGAAGCGGGCTGTACAGCTTGGACTTCCGGTTGAGAAAGCACTGCAGATGGCAACGATCCAGCCTGCAAGATGCTATGGTTTATACAGACTTGGAATGATCGCACCCGGAAGACAGGCAGATTTTGTCATTCTGGATAATGTGGCAGATCTGAATGTTGTAGATGTATATCATTGTGGTAAGAAGATCATTAAAGATGAGAAAGCAGAATTGAAACCATGTCCTCCATATCTGAAAAATACAGTTCATGTATCAGGTTTCAGTGAGGAACGTCTGAAACTGAAACATCCGGGAACAAAGGCAAGAGTGATTCAGATGCTTGAAAAACAGATTGTGACAAGGGATGTTCTGGAAGAGGTTCCATGGATAGAATCGGATGGTGAGAAATATTTTGCTCCGGACGGGGAATATCAGAAGATTGCAGTGATCGAGCGTCATAAGAATACGGGCAAGATGGGAGTGGGCATTATAAAAGGCTATGGAATCCGCGGCGGAGCCATTGCTTCCAGTGTTTCTCATGATTCCCACAATATTATTGTAGTAGGAGATAATGATCGTGATATGGCTGTTGCTGTAAAAGAAATGATGCGGACGCAAGGTGGTTATACTCTGGTATGCAATGGAGAGATTTATGGAACCTTACCACTTCCTGTCATGGGACTGATGAGCGATGCCGGCTACGAGAGTGTAAACGAAGCACTTGCAAAAATGATTCCGAAGGCCCATGAGATGGGAGTGAAAGAAGGATTTGATCCGTTTATCACCCTGTCATTTATGGCACTTCCTGTGATTCCTGAAATCAGGATCACACCGAGAGGAATCTATCTCGTAAATGAAGACAGAATGCTGAGAACACCGTTTAGTTAAGGTGGGTGAAATGTCTTAAATGCATTATTTACGAGGATTGCCATAGAATAAAAAAAATACCGTAATAAAAGTAAATGATATATACTTTTGTTACGGTATTTTTTATAGCAGTCCTCTCAGACACGCTCCAGGTAAGAGGGTTGTTACAGGTATATTTAAGACAATATTTTTCAAGTGAAAGAAATTTATTTCGTTTTCTCCAGAGTAAAGATAAATTCGGTTCCCACACCTTCTGTACTGATCACATCAATATTTTGGTTATGTGCATTGATGATCTCTTTGACTATAGAAAGTCCAAGTCCGGTGCCTTTACGGTCTTTTCCGCGGGATGCATCAATTTTGTAGAAACGATCCCAGATTTTGCCCAGGCTTTCTTTGGGAATGCCGGTTCCGTAATCTTTTACAGAAACGAAGACCTTACCGCTTTTTACAGTTGTTTCAATTTGAACAGAGGAATTATCATTGCTGAATTTAATGGCATTATCAAGAAGGTTGTAAAGGACCTGCTGAATCTGTTCCATATCAGCTCTGACATAAAGTTCATGTCCGGAGAGAAGCAGCTCCAGACGGATCTGGCGGCTGGTGCAGATGCCTTCAAATGTAGCTGCTGTGTTTTTGATGGTATCATTGATATCAAAACGCTGAATGTGCATCATCCGTTTTTTCATATCCAGTTCATTCAGAGTCAGAAGACTGCGGGTGAGTTTTTCAAGACGTTCAGATTCAAAAGCGATGATCTTCAGATACCGTTCCTGCATCTCATAGGGGATGGTACCGTCCAGTATGGCATTGACATATCCCTTGATGGAGGTAAGGGGAGAACGGAAATCATGAGAGACATTTGCAATGAATTTACGCTGATATTCTCCGTTTTTGTTCAGTTCATCGGACATATAATTCAGAGTTTTGGCAAGATATCCCATTTCATCATCAGAAGTAACGTCTATTTTATATGCAAGATTACCTCCTGCATATTCACTGGCACCTTTCATGATCCTGGCCAGGGGCTTACGTATGTAGTGGCTGTAAGCCCAGAGCAGAAGACTGGTGGCTGCATAGCACAGGAGAAAGATTACCTGCATGATAAAAAGAATACTGCTTCGGCTCTGATAAAGGTTTGTCATCGAATAATGGATTGCCACGTAACCTTTGGTTTCCATATCAGAGGTGATCGGGGCAATAACACTCAAATGATCTGTTTTAAAGAAACCATAAAACTTTCCAATCTGATAATAGTTGCTTCCCCATTTGGAAGCATCGAATTCTTCCAGTGGGATTGGATCCCGGACATCAATATTTTTCTGTGTACTTACAATGATTTCACCGTTACTGTTGATGATCCACAATACAGCATCCTGAAAATCGGAAATTGCACATAAGTGTTCCTGAAGAGTATCTACTGTACTGGAAGAGATATTGCTTTTAACTGCTTCGTTAGATGCGATATTGTGCGCTTCTGTATAAAGTGCGGCACTTAAAGAGTGTTCCAGATGCTTTTCCACCATATAAGAACCGCCGAGGGTTATGAGGAAAAATCCTAAAATCCCGATGAGAATATAAAATCTCAGGAATTTTGTGGAAAGATGATGCTGTTTCATGGATTTTTTACCTCAAATTTGTATCCGATTCCCCATACGGTGGCAATGGACCAGTGAGGATTGTCTTTGATCTTTTCACGAAGACGTTTGATATGAACGTCTACAGTACGGGTATCACCGATGTATTCGTAACCCCAGATATGATCCAGAAGCTGCTCGCGGGTAAATACCTGGTTTGGTGATGCTGCAAGGAAATAGAGAAGTTCCAGTTCCTTTGGCGGCATATCAACCTGACGACCCATGTATGTGACTGCATAGTTTGTCAGATTAACGGTCAGATCCGGGTAAGTAACACATTTTTCACTGGAAGAAGGCGATGGCTGCTTAACCTGGAAACGGCGCAGGACAGCACGTACACGGGCAACCAGTTCCTTGGAATCAAAGGGTTTGATCATATAGTCATCTGCACCCAGTTCAAGTCCGAGAACCTTGTCAAAGGTTTCGCCTTTTGCTGAAAGCATAATGATGGGAACATCAGAGGTATGTCGGATTTCACGACATACCTGATAACCGTCAATTCCCGGAAGCATCAGATCCAGAATGATCAGATCCGGGCGGAAGGAGGCAAATTCCCTTAACGCTTCTTCTCCGTCATTTACGATTTTTGTCTCGAAGCATTCTTTGGTAAGATACAGGGCAATAAGCTCTGCGATATTGTTATCATCATCAACAATAAGGATTTTCTGTTTGGAAACCATGGTGGTCCCTCCTATTTCTTAAATTCTACAATAGTAACACCTGCATCTCCTTCGCCGAATTCTCCAAGGCGGAAGGATTCCACATGCTTCTGGCGCTTCAGATAATTGTGTACACCTTTTCTTAGAGCACCGGTTCCTTTACCATGAACAATACGGACAGATTTCAGATGAGCGATATAAGCATCATCCAGATATTTGTCAAGCTCTGCAACTGCTTCATCTACCGTTTTGCCAAGCAGGTTGATCTCTGTGGATACATGGGCTGCTTTTGACATGCGGATTTTACCTGCACCTGTACGCTGCATGGTTGGTGTGGTGATCTCTGCTTCATCGATCAGTTCCAGATCAGAGATGTGAACCTTGGAACGGATGATACCCATCTGAACGAAGAGGAAACCTTTGTTGTCCGGACGGCTGCTGACAGTCCCCTTAAGATTCATGCTGAGAACCTTAACTGCATCGCCGAGGGAGATATCTTTGGCTGTGAGTTCCTTCTTCGGTTTCTTTGCAGCAGTTTTCTGAGTCATGCCTTTCTCTGCTTTATTCATATGTTTGCGCAGATTCTGGCGTTCTTTTTCCACAGCAGAGAGATCCACATGGTCTTTCTGGAATTTGTGGAACATCTTCATAGTCTGGTCTGCATATTCCTTGGCTTCGCGGAGAACTGCATGAGCTTCCTCATTGGCCTGACGGATGATGCGGTCTCGCTGCTCGTTCAACTTCTCCTGCTTGGATTCCATTTCGGATTTCAGAGAGGCAATTTCCTGTTTATACTGTTCAATCTCGCGGCGTTCATTTTCAATAGTTATACGGCTGCTTTCCAGGGAACTGAGAACATCTTCGAAAGATTCATCCTGTTCACTGATCTGTTCTTTGGCCTTATCGATGATATAGTCCGGAAGTCCAAGCTTGGAAGAAATGGCGAATGCATTACTTTTCCCGGGAACACCGATCAGCAGGCGGTAGGTCGGGCGGAGCGTTTCCACGTCAAATTCGCAGCAGGCATTTTCTACACCTGAGGTGGAGAGTGCATATACCTTCAGCTCACTGTAATGGGTGGTTGCCATAGTGCGGATTCCCTGTTCATGAAGATGGGAAAGGATCGCAATGGCAAGGGCAGCACCCTCTGTCGGATCTGTACCTGCACCAAGCTCATCGAAAAGGACAAGAGAGTGACGGTTGGCTTTTTTCAGGAAAGAAACCACGTTGGTCATATGTGAGGAGAATGTACTTAATGACTGTTCAATACTCTGTTCATCACCGATATCAGCATAAACTTCTTCAAACAGTGCAAGCTCTGAGCGGTCCAGTGTGGGAATATGAAGACCGGACTGGCCCATGAGAGTGAGAAGTCCGACAGTCTTTAAAGATACAGTTTTACCACCGGTGTTCGGACCGGTGATAACAAGCAAGTCGAAATCATCGCCGAGACGGATATCAATGGGAACAGCTTTCTTCTTATCAATGAGAGGGTGGCGTGCCTGTTTCAGACGGATGCGTCCTTCATCATTGAAGATTGGTTCTGTTGCATTCATATCCATGGCAAGGGATGCTCTGGCAAAAATGACGTCAAGCTGTACCATGATATTAAGATCTGCGCGGATAGAGTCGGTCTGTTCTGCAGTTTGCTGGCTCAGGGTGGAAAGGATCACTTCAATCTCTTTTTGTTCTTCCAGTTCCAGCTCGCGGATGTCATTATTTAGTTTTACGATTGCCATAGGTTCGATAAATAAAGTAGAACCTGTGGAGGACTGATCGTGTACCATACCCGGAACCTGTCCTTTGTATTCTGCCTTGACCGGAATGCAGTAGCGTCCGTTTCTCATGGTAATAACGGAATCCTGCAGATAATTGCGGGCACTTCCGTTTACAAGAGAGGAGAGCTGTGTATGGATCCTGTCTCCGGTAATCTTCATGTTTCTTCGAATCTGGCGGAGGTTGCTGCTTGCATCATCACTGATCTCATCTTCTGAGAGGATGCATCTGCGGATCTCTGTTGTAAGAGGAGTCAGTGGTTCCAGTGCCTCGAACATCCCGTCCAGAGAGTCCGGGAGAGAATCACCGCGCTCACTTCTGGAATAAGCTTTGACACGATTGGTGTTCTCAAGAAGGCTGCAGATGGCAAGAAGTTCACCAATCCCCAGAGAACTTCCGATTTCCAGACGTTTCAGAGAACCACGCACATCTTTGACGCTGCCAAAGGAAATATTTCCTTTCTGGAAAAGACGGGTAAGTGCATCTCTGGTCTGAGTCTGCATATGTCGGATTTCATCAATATCTGTGGATGGCTCCAGCTTCCGGCAGATTTCTTTTCCCATGGAAGAGGAAGCCTTGTCTGTCAGCATATTGACGATTTTATAATATTCAAGTGCTTTATATGCTTTCTGATTCATTGTCTGTTTAAATCTCCTGATAGATATCTTTATAATTTGCTGTCCCTGATATTATAGCATTTTTTGTTATGGAAATGTACTCCGGGATTATAGCAATTCTAAAAAATAATTGTGTTACTGTTCACTCCGTTCACAGTAACGTAGCCAAAATTCATTCCAGATTGCCTGCGGCAATGGAATTTTGGCTTGTATGTCTCGGGATTTTGGCATATTCATGCCAAAACACCTCGCGGAATAGTGGTGTGTGAACAGTAACATAATTGTAACTGTGTTACTGTGAAATAAGCAGTTACAAATACTTTTCCTATTATATATGATTTTGGAATCTATGGAAAGCAAAAAGGATAGAAATACATAAAAATGATAGTTTTTACAAAAAAATAAAAAAAATTCAAAAAAGCTATTGACAGTTTATATAGTTTTTGGTATAGTACCAATTGTCGCAACAATAAGTAAAACTTATAACAGAAATGCGATATGCGGAAGTGTCGGAACTGGCAGACGAGCAAGACTAAGGATCTTGTGAGCATTGCGCTCGTGTGGGTTCAAGTCCCATCTTCCGCATAAGAAACGGTTTGAATGCTATTATATGTGCATTTAAACCGTTTTTTTGTGTCATCATAATAACCTGAGCTTCAGTGTTTCGCTGATACGATAAGTGTTTCAGTAGGAGCTTCTTTTTTGTACTGTGGGAAATTACTTATAGTATATTCATAAAAAATTCATATCTTTTTGTTAAAATAATGTGTAGATTGTTACGATATAATTTGTTTGAATACAAGCGATATTGAACCTGAATGGTAACTGTTTGGCAGATTGCTGTTTTGTATGACACTGGGCAGTTATCCTGAATGGAGTGCGGCAGGAGAATCAGGTATGAAAAAAAACAAAATGGACACACAGGAATATCAGTTTATAAAAGAAACGGTAAAAAAACAGCCAAAAGAGAATGGCAGTCTGTTGCGCAGGCTGCTTATGATAGCAGGCTGTGGCGTTTTGTTTGGAGGCTGCGCAGCCGTAACCTTTGCCAGTGTGTTTCCGGTTATGGCGGACAGAGAAGAGAATACACAGCAGAAAATCGAACTGACAGGATCGGATGTAGCGGAGACGATATCTGAAGAACAGGCAACAGAGAGGGAATCTGTCGCTTCAGTTTCTGAACAAGAGGAGAAGAGTCTTCTGGCAATGCGTCAGGAGATGTATAGGGAAGTGCTGAAGGTTTCTCAAAAATCCCGAAAATCTCTTGTAAACGTGAGAGGAATTTCAAAGGATGAGGATTTGCTGAATAATTCTTATTTTCAGCAGGAAGATACGGAAGGTCTTGTCTTTCTTGAAACAGAGACGCAATTTTATATCCTGACCTATGAGGAAGAACTGGAAAATCTGCAGGAACTGCAGGTGACTTTTGCAGATGGTTCGACAGTGCAGGGAGAGATATGCAGGGGAGATGCAGATTCCGGATTTGCAGTTGCAACTGTGAGAAAAAATCTTCTCAATGACAGTACAAGAGAAGGTATCGTGGTATCTGATCTGACAGACACAAAGAAACTGGGACAGAGCGATATAGTAATTGCTATCGGAAGTCCTGCCGGTGACAGTGATGCGGTGGTTTATGGAATGATCACTTCTGTTTCTGAAAAACTATCGGTAGCGGATACGGAGTATAATGTGTTGGCTACAGATGTGCAGGGGAATGAAGATGGAAGTGGTGTGCTGCTTGATTCTGACGGAAATGTGGCAGGTATGATACTGAAGAAGAATGAAAACGACGGAGATAATATTCATGCAGTTTCCATTTCGCAGATTCTTCCGTTGGTAGAACATCTGGCTAACAAAGAGACAATCAGATATACAGGTATTTATGGAACAGAGATAACTCAGGCACAATGTAGAAAACTGGGAATTGATCAGGGACTTTACGTGGAGCGTACACAAGAAGAATCTCCTGCGATGAAGGCAGGGATACAGTGTGGAGATATCATAAGTAAGATTGATGGAACTCCCACAGAGAGTATGCAGTCTTACTATACATATCTTCAGACAAAAAAGCAGGGAGAAAATCTTACCATAACGGTTCTTCGCAAAAATTCCGATGGTGAGTATGCGGAGAAAGATTATAAGGTAACAGTTGGAGAGAGATAGTGACAGGCGGAGAATCCTACAAGCAGGATTCTTTCTTGTGGAATTGTTATAATACTAAAAATAAAGGATAGAGAGGCAGGCTTTATGCGTTTTTTAAATGAGTTACATGAGGGAGACAGAATTAATGGGATTTATCTGTGCAAGCAGAAACAGTCTGCGGTAACGAAGAATGGAAAACCCTATGAGAATATTATCCTCCAGGATAAAACCGGAATCATGGATGGCAAGATCTGGGATCCGAATTCTCTGGGAATTGATGATTTCGATGCCCTGGATTATATTGATGTTGTAGGAGATGTAACCAGCTTTGCAGGGGCTATGCAGTTGAATATCAAGCGTGTGCGCAAAGCAGCCGAAGATGAATATGACCCGGCAGATTATCTTCCTGTAAGTGAGAACAGCACAGATGATATGTACAGCCAGCTGAGAGCATTTATTGACAGTGTGGAGAATCATTATCTGTCTGCACTTCTGAAGAAATTATTTGTGGAAGATGAAGCTTTTGTGAAAGCGTTTGAAGGACATTCTGCAGCGAAGACAGTACATCACGGATTTATCGGCGGTCTGATGGAGCATACTCTGGGAGTGACCAGACTCTGCGATTATATGTCAAAGGCATACCCGGTCATCAACAGGGATTTACTGATCACAGCATCACTTCTTCATGATATCGGAAAGACAAAAGAATTATCTGCATTTCCGTTAAATGATTATACAGATGAAGGCCAGCTTCTGGGACATATTTATATGGGAGCGCAGATGATCAATGATCTTGCACGCCAGATACCGGAATTTCCGGAGGTGCTTAAGAATGAGCTGATCCATTGTATCCTGTCCCACCATGGAGAACTGGAATACGGTTCCCCGAAGAAACCTGCACTGGTGGAGGCTGTAGCCCTCAATCTTGCAGATAATACAGATGCAAGAATGGAAACCATCACAGAGATTTTTGCAGCAAACAAGAGCAAAAAAGAATGGCTTGGATATAATAAATTGTTTGAATCCAACTTAAGAAGAACAGATGAGGTGTAATCTTTATGGAATTTCGTAAGAACGATCTTGTTACGTTAGAGATAGAAGATTGCGGAATTGACGGTGAAGGTATCGGAAAAGCCGATGGCTTCACCGTTTTTGTCAAGGACGCAGTGATCGGAGATACAGTAACAGCCAAAATTATCAAGGCAAAGAAAAATTATGGTTACGGACGTCTTATGGAGGTGCTGAAGCCATCTCCGTACAGAGTTGAGCCCAAGTGCGAATTTGCCCGTCAGTGTGGCGGATGCCAGCTTCAGGCACTTTCCTATGACCAACAGCTTGTATTTAAGACAAATAAGGTGAAGGGACATCTGGAACGTATCGGTGGCTTTACAGATATCCCCATGGAGCCGATCATTGGCATGGATGAACTTTTTCATTACAGAAATAAGGCACAGTTTCCTGTAGGCAGAAATAAAGAGGGAAAAATCGTTACAGGTTTCTATGCGGGAAGAACCCACAATATTATCGAGAACCGTGACTGTGCACTTGGTGTAGCTGAGAATAAAGAAGTTCTGGACCGTGTGATCGCACATATGGAGAAATACGGGATTGAACCATATAATGAAGCAACAGGCAAAGGGCTGGTGCGCCATGTCCTGATCCGTTACGGATACTTCACAAAAGAAGTGATGGTCTGTCTGATTCTGAACGGAAACAAGCTCCCGAAAGAGGAGCAGCTTGTAAAATCTCTGTGTGAGATTCCGGGAATGACAAGTATCACCATCAATGTAAATAAGAAACACAGCAATGTAATCCTTGGTGAGGAAATCCGTCTGCTCTGGGGTCAGGAATATATCACAGACAGGATCGGAGATATTTCCTATCAGATTTCTCCTCTGTCTTTCTATCAGGTAAATCCTATGCAGACCCAGAAGCTTTATGCAAAGGCACTGGAATACGCAGATCTTCACGGTCAGGAAACAGTATGGGATCTCTACTGTGGGATCGGAACCATTTCCCTGTTCCTGACACAGAAAGCAAAATTTGTCCGCGGTGTGGAAATTGTTCCGGCAGCTATAGAGAATGCGAAAGAAAATGCGAAACTTAATGGCCTGGAGAATACAGAGTTCTTTGTGGGTAAGGCAGAAGAAGTGCTGCCAAGAGAGTATAAGAAAAATGGTGTTTATGCAGATGTTATCGTTGTAGACCCGCCAAGAAAAGGCTGTGATGAAACTCTGCTGGAGACCATGGTCGAGATGAACCCGGAGAGGATTGTGTATGTAAGTTGCGACAGTGCGACGTTGGCAAGGGATCTGAAGTATCTGTGTGAGAGAGGATATGAGCTTAGAAAAGTATGCCCGGTTGATCAATTTGGGATGACTGTTCATGTGGAGACGGTTGTTCTTTTGTCCCAACAGAAGCCAGATGACACGATAGAGATCGACTTAGACCTGGATGAGTTGGATGCCACCAGTGCCGAGTTGAAAGCAACCTATCAGGAAATCAAAGATTATGTGCTGAAAGAATTTGACCTGAAGGTTTCGAATTTATATATTTCTCAGGTAAAACGCAAATGTGGAATTGAAGTGGGGGAAAACTATAATCTTCCAAAATCAGAAAATACAAGAGTTCCACAATGCCCGAAAGAGAAAGAAGATGCTATCAAGGCTGCCCTGAAATATTTTGCGATGATCTAAGAACATCGCTGATTTCAAGGAGGAATAACACATGAAAAGCACATTTGAAAAAATGGGTGGAACCTACACACTTGGCACAGACGGAATTTATTATCCGAATCTTGTCAGCACAGATGAAGAACCGCATTATGGAAAATATGGAATGATGCGGAAAGTATATCTGAAAGAGCATCGTCCGGCAATGTATTCACTGTATATGTTGGAAGACAGACTGGTGGAACATCTGAATCTTGTGGACGATGAAGCACAGGAGAGAATGAATATTTTGGTACGTCAGATGTTGGAAAAGCAAGGCATTACGGAAGAAATGAAAGTTCGTGATCAGATGGAATGGGTCAGGGCTGTAAATAATATCCGAAATGTAGCAGAGGAGATTGTGTTGAAAGAATTGATTTACAGGTAAACAAAGAGCTGAACAGGTAGGACGAAAAATCCTATTTGTTCAGCTTTTGTATTTATAAGGGGTCAAAGAAGAAGCATATTACAATTCTATAGCAAGTGATCTTTTCTAAGTTTCTGAAGGCTGTTTTTTTCCGTCTTGGTCATAAGTTGCCGATTTAATTATTCCATAGTATGGCTTAAAAAATATCCGAATATAACTTTATAGAAATAATCATGATGGGGAGATTATTTGATGAATTTTGTGCTAATATTCTGTAATTCTACTGCTAGTCGATTGATTTATGCACACTCTCATTATAATATGTGTGCAGGAGGTGGATATATGTATCAGATTAGTAATGAAAAATTCGGTTTATTTGTAACCGAATTAAGAAAGGAAAAGAATTTAACTCAAAAGGATTTGGCTGAAAAATTATATGTATCAGATAAAACAGTTAGCAAATGGGAACGTGGTCTTAGTATGCCCAATGTCGTATTACTCATACCAATAGCTGATATATTAGAGGTCACCGTTACAGAATTGTTACGTGGAGAAAAAATAGATACACAGAAAAATATTGATAAAAAAGAAATCGAGGAATTGGTAGTAGGATCTCTCGATATGGCTGTTAGGGATTCTATTCACCAGCATAGAAAAAACTGGATATTAGCATATTTGTTATGTTTTTTTATATCTATTACAGAAATTATTATGTTAGTTGTATCTGGAAGTTCATTAGCTGAGATGAAAGGGGATATATTGCTGGTTACTGGGGTAATGCTTTTATTTGGTGCATGGTTTTGTTTCTTTGCAAAAGACATATTACCAACATATTATGATGACAACAAGATAAATTATGTTTCACAAGGAATTTTTAGAATACATCTAGTTGGTCTATCTTTTAACAATGGAAATTGGATGTACATCTGCACAACTTTAAAAATATGGACACTTGCAACGGTTGTTCTATATCCTCTTGCAGGTATTATAATAATCAATTGTTTCAATATAGCTTTATGGGATATTTTAAATAACATTTTCTTAATTATGATATTAGGTGGTATGGTAGTTTCGATTTACATTATCGGGAAAAAATACGAATAATTAAATTTTCGATTACCGTTATGGATAGTACTAATTTACAACATTCTTCACGGGAAATATGGCATGCAGCAGAAGAGATTGTTTTAAAAGAATTAGTGTATATTTAAAGTGTGGAAAGCTCCTTCGGGAGCTTTTTGCTGATTATAAAGAAAGTATATAGAAAATACATTAATCATGTGGTATGATTTGAACTGAAGTTACAGAATTACGTTAATCGTGCCATATGGTTTGATTATAAAAGCAAAGATAAAAACGCAACGTACATCTTTGATGTGCCAGAGCCGGTAGGTAGCCCGGCCGTCCTATATAAATAGGGTAAGTAACCTGCCCCTCCGGGTTGTCCATTCTTTGTTCAATCAATTTTAGGAGGGATTCTTATGGACAAAGTAAATGGAAAGCTGACAGTATTTTTTGAAGAGCCGTTTTGGGTGGGAATCTTTGAACACATCGAAAATGGTAAACTATCTGTGGCAAAGGTAACATTTGGTGCAGAGCCGAAAGATTGTGAAGTGCAGGAATATATTCAAAAGTGGTACTTCAGTTTGAAATTCAGTCCGGTTGTTGAAACAGTTGTAAAGGATATCAAAAGAAATCCGAAACGGATGCAGCGAGAAGCAAAAAAGCAGACGCTAGAAATAGGTATTGGTACAAAATCGCAACAGGCGCTGAAACTACAACAGGAACAGAACAAGCAGGAACGCAAAGAGAAAGACCGCAAGAAAAAAGAGGCGGAAGAACGGCGAATGTTTGAACTGAAACAACGAAAGAAAAGAGAAAATCATAAGGGACATTAAAGTCCCTTGGGCTTTTACTCAAATCGGGATAATTGTTGAATGAGATTTTTGAGATTACCGAGGGAACAGTATGAAAAAATGCAAATACTGTGGCAAAGAGCTAAATGACTATTCTGAATTTTGTAACAGTGAATGTGAAAATTGTTATGAAAAGATGGTGTATAAAGACAGCCATAAAATTAAGTATTTTACCTTAGTATTATTGGGGGGCTTTTGGGTTATGTTTTATGGCATTATTTCTAACAATAACGTTTTCATAATAGGAATTGGAATTACGACAATGGGCATAGATATCGTTTTACTACCATTTGCTACTCCTGAAACAAATGCTCTTTTAGGATATCGGAAGTCAAAACTTCTAGGAAGAATGTTGGGTATATTACTTATAGCAGTTGGAATATAGGTGGGATTTATTTGATGATAAAGTCCATTTACAGAAATTGATGTTTGGGGTGATGAAAATGTACTTCACAGATGAGAAAGATTACATTATGCGAATGATAAAAGAAATGGTAAGGGTATTATTTTCTTTAGTATTTGGGAAAAAATATGTTTCTGTTGAGCTTGAAAAAGAAAATAAATATGAAGTATCAGGAAAAAAACTGAAAAGTTTTTTGGATATGATTGATTTAGGACAAATTAATGAAGCAGAAAACATACTTTTAGATAACATTGATTATACAAATAAAGAGGAGGTAATGGCAGCTGCTCTTTTTTACCAATACCTTAGTGAGAAGGATAATGAATTCTTGGAGAACAATAATTATACAAAAGAAGAAGTACTTTCAGGATTTAAACAATTACTTATACAGTCTGGATATAAGGAGTTGTTTTATTTGATCAAAGATGATAATGAATGGTAATATAATTTTAGTCAACTTTTAGACAACTTACAGAGCGGAATATAAAATTGGCG
The DNA here is from genome assembly GCF_964240315.1 of Blautia sp. Marseille-P2398. Taxonomy (NCBI): domain Bacteria; kingdom Bacillati; phylum Bacillota; class Clostridia; order Lachnospirales; family Lachnospiraceae; genus Blautia; species Blautia sp. Marseille-P2398. Next base: position 136,450 of record NZ_CAXSTD010000006.1, on the reverse strand, counting down.
TATGGAAGTTTTGATTTCCATACGCCTTTTTGAAAGGAGTTTATTTTTGAACAAGAGATTTGTAAGAGTATATTATCTGAGGGTGTAAAAATTCTTGTGTCTATGGAAAGTAAATCTTTCTGATAAGAAATAGATATGTAAAATTTTGCTGTCGAATTAATGATTATGCGGCTGTCGAATATATCTTTGTACTTACAGTATTGCCATGTAGGAAAATTATATACATCATTTTCGATTTTTTTGCATGACAAGTAAGGCATCATGATTATTGCCTTTTGTGGGCTCTGCCCACACCCGATCTCTGGAATAGGATCGGAAATTTCTGGCAATAATATAAATGCCGAAGGAATAGACAGAGAGCAGGAATGAGGGGCTTAAAAGAGCTTCCCCATTCCTGCTTTTCTTTTCTCTTACAGATAAGCAGTAAGCCGTTCTCCGTAAAGGACTATCAGCTGATTCAATACCTGATCCCAGTTCCGGTATCTCTGCGTCCACTTTTTGACTACGTTCTCGCTGGCAAGATACAGCATCTTTTCCAATGCAGGATCGCTTGGGAATACGCTTTTCGTTTTCGTGACTTTCCGATACTGGCGGTTCAATCCTTCTATGATATTTGTCGTGTACATAATGCGTCTGATATCATTAGAAAACTGGAAAAAGGAACTTACATCTTCCCAATTATTTTCCCAGTTACTGATCGCGTACGGATATTTCTTCCCCCATTTTTCTTTCATGTTCTCCAGCTCTGTTAAAGCGGCTGTTTCGTTCGGAGCATTGTACACTTCTTTGAAATCCGAGGAAAACTTTTTCAGATCATTATAATTTACATATTTGAAAGAATTGCGTAGCATATGGATCACACATCTCTGGATCTCTGCCTGCGGATAAACTGCCTGAATCGCTTCTTTAAAACCCGGAAGACCATCCACGCAGAAGAAAAGGACATCTTTTACTCCGCGGTTCTTAAGATCATTAAGCATCCCAAGCCAGAACTTGCTGGTTTCATTTGCGCCTACTGTGATGCTGAGGATATCTTTGTATCCCTCCACTGTAACGCCAAGAACTACATACGCAGCACGGCTCAGGATTCTGCCATCCTCACGTACTTTATAATGAATACAGTCCATAAAGACAAACGGATAAACCGGGTTCAGAGGACGGGACTGCCATTCCTTAACCTGAGGAAGTATCTTGTCTGTGATCTTGCTGACCATTTCAGCTGATAGCTCAATCCCATAAAGATCATGGAGCTGGTCGTGGATGTCACGTGTACTCATACCACGGGCATATAAAGAGATCACTTTTTCCTCAATCCCGGAAATATCTCTCTGGTATTTAGGGATGAGTTTTGGTTCAAACTCACCGTTACGGTCTCTTGGTACGTCGATTTGAAATTCACCGTATTGACTCTTTAAGTTTTTTGTAGAATGACCATTCCTTTTATTGTCTGTCTGTAGATCTCCCTTATGGTTTTTCTCGTAGCCAAGAGTTGCATCCAGTTCTGCCTCCATCAGCTCCTGCAGGATATCCTTGAAACTGTCTTTCAGAAGCGTGTATATATCTGCAACGCTATTAATGTTGTTTTCTGAGATAATCTGTCGAATTTGTTCTTTTGCAACTGCCATAAAAAATACTCCTTTACGATAAGAATTGTCATATCTGAATTCTTACCAAAAAGGAGTTATTTTTTACCAAAAACACAAACTATTTTACACTACCGGGACTCTCGATTTAGGCGGAAAAAGACTGGAAGTTCACATTTATTTTAACCAAATTAATATTGAGGCGATACAAATAAATCCCAAGTAAGTTGCAGCTAATTTGTCATAACGTGTAGCGATTCGTCGGAATGCTTTTAATTTCAGAAAATACTTTTCTACTAAATGGCGTTCTTTGTATAACCACCAATCACAATGACGTTCAAATTTAGCTCCCTTTCGGGATGGAATGGTTGGCTCTCCACCGCGGGCGTACACATAATCAAGTAATTTATTACTGTCATATCCTCGGTCAGCTAACACATTGCTTCCGTTTATTTCAATTTGATCGAGCAAAGGGATTGCATAATTGATATCATTACGCTGTCCCTCACTGATCATTAAATAAACTGGATATCCATAGGCATCTACTGCCGCATGGATTTTGGTGCTGGCTCCTCCACGGCTATGCCCGATTTCATTTGAAGGCCCCCTTTTTTTGCACCGGCACTATGCTGGTGCGCCTGGATAATAGAAGCATCAATGGATAATTCTTCCAATTCTGCTTCAAGACTTAAAATACGGAAAATATTATCAAGGATACCATCATCGATCCATTTTCGGAATCGGCTATAGACAGTTTTCCATGAACCATAACGTTCAGGAAGATCGCGCCAAGGTGCCCCACTACGTGCAAGCCATACAATTCCATTCATAATGATACGATTGTCTTTCCTTGGACGTCCTTGTTTTCCAGTATTTTCAGGAGGTAATAAAGGTTCAATGCGAAGCCATTCTTCATCAGTCAACTCATATCGTCTCAACATAGTGAACACCCCTTTTCTTTATTTTATCATGAAAAGGGAAATAAAACATGCGTTTTGTGCAATTTTTATTTTTCAGACACGCTCTAGGGTGGCCAAGACTTTGATATGGAGGCCAATTTTGTCACAGATTGTATCTGTTTACAGCTGTGAATGTGCGGTTTCAGAAGGTGTGGACCTGTTTCCGTTTTAACAAGATATGTTTCCACGAACGGGCACAAAACCAGACATTAATCAGGACGTATCGTCCCATGTGGAGACTGTTTGCCTTTTGGACAACCGAAAACCAGATACCACAATAAAACTTAGCGTGGATATGGATGATTACTACCGTATTATAAATGGTAAAGATACAGAATGATGATTTTGCTATAGCAATCGTGTTGAACTTCTATTTTTTTAATCATTCACATTGATAATGTATCTGATTTTGGAGGAAAATAGATTTATGAACAAAGAAAAAGCAGACATGATTATTTATACGACAGAGGATGGTCCGACGAAAGTTGAAACTACTTTTGATGGTGATACAGTCGGTTGTCCATTGATCAGATGGCAGAATTGTTTCAGAGAGATAAATCAACCATTTCCAGACATATAAAAAATATATTTACAGAAGGTGAATTACAGCGGGATTCAGTTGTTGCAAAATTTGCAACAACTGCTTCTGATGGAAAAGCTTACAATGTAGACTATTACAATCTTGATGTTATTATTTCTGTTGGCTATCGTGTAAAATCAAACCGAGGAACACAGTTCAGAATTTGGGCAACCGGGATTTTAAAAGAATACATGAGAAAAGGTTTTACCTTAGATGATGATCGTTTAAAAAATTTGGGTGGCGGTGGATATTTTAAGGAATTGCTAGAGAGAATCCGTGATATTCGTGCATCCGAGAAGGTATTTTATCGCCAGGCACTGGAAATTTATGCAACGAACATAGATTATGATCCGAAAGCGGAAATATCCATCGCATTTTTCATAAACATGCCGTTTGCGGCAAAAATATTAAATGAAATGTGAATATATCCCTGTAAATCGCATAAAATATTATTTATCCCGCAAAAAACGAACGAGTTTAAGGGAAAACAACCTTAAATATATTGACTTTCCCTTATTATTGACTATAATTTAAGGAAAACTAGATGCTTTAAGGGAAAAATGAAAGGAAGGTGCTTAAATAATGAGACCGTTTAACTATTCAAAAATTAAAGAAGAAAAGTGGGATTCAGAAATTCTTGGTCTCATAGCAGCAATATACAAGTTCGCAGGGAAACAGGAACTATATCTTAAGCAAAGACCAGACGAGTTGGAGAAACTTGTGGAGATAGCAAAGATTCAGAGTACCGAGGCTTCAAATGCGATAGAGGGTATTGTAACAACCAATACAAGAATTAAGCAGTTGGTGGAGGAGAAGACCACACCAAAGAATAGAGATGAAGAGGAAATCGCAGGATACCGTGATGTATTAAATATTATCCATGAGAGTTTTAATGCGATTCCTATTACTCAAAACTATATTTTGCAGTTGCATAAAATACTGTGCAGCCATATGAATAATCCACTCGCTGGGCGAACCAAGAATGTACAGAATTATATTAGTGCCACATATCCAGACGGACATACGGAGGTGCTGTTTACACCATTGGCACCATTTGAAACACCAGAGGCTCTTGATAGAATCTGTGAAGAGTATAACAGGGTAATTGGAAATTATGAGGTGGAGCCATTATTGGCTATTCCTATTTTTATACATGACTTCCTGTGTATCCATCCATTTAATGATGGTAACGGCAGAATGAGCAGACTGCTTACAACTCTACTGCTTTATCGTAGTGGATTTTATGTAGGTAAGTACATCTCGCTTGAAGCTAAAATTGCAAAGAACAAGGATTTGTATTATGAGGCTTTGGGCCATTCACAGGATGGCTGGCATGAAGGAGAAGAGGACGCAGTTCCTTTTATCAAATATTTACTTGGAACAATTCTTGCTGCTTACAAAGATTTTGAAGACCGATTTGAAATTGTAGAAGAGAAACTTCCGGCAATTGAGATGGTTCGTAAAGCCACACAGCAAAGGATTGGGAAATTCAATAAGCAAGATATTCGAGAACTATGCCCGGCACTCAGTGTGAGTTCGATAGAAGGTTCACTTCGTAAGCTTGTAGCAGAAGGAGAACTTCGCAGGGAAGGCAGAGGGAAATCTACATTTTATGTTAGATTAAAATAAGAAGAGGCATTTTTCAGACACACTCTAGGAATGTTATTGCTGTTATTGCAATCATGCTGACTTCCCTTTTATTCACAAGTCTCTTTGTGGGAAGTGTATCTATGATTCTTTCCAAAAGAGCAACGGAAATTAAGCAGTTTATGGATTCTGCTCATGCCAGTGCACAGAATCTGTCAGAAGAAGGTGCAAAGCGATTGCAACAAACAATCGAACAGAGTGAAGATGTTAAGCGATATGGTTCCGGTATTTTCTTGGGATCTGGAATGGATGAGCGGTTTGGGTTTTCCGTAGAGGTCCGATATGCAGATGAAAATATGGCAGAAAGTTTCAATTGTCTGTCAACTACAGGAAGACTGCTAGAGAAAGAAAATGAAGTAGCACTTAGCAGTATGATATTGGAATCTCTGGGTGTTACACTAAAGATTGGGGAAGAAGTAACGCTGACCTGGGAAGTAAATCCCATGCTGAAACAATATAAGACAGATACGTTTCAGATATGTGGATTCTGGCAGGGGGATAAAGCTGTTTTAGGTCAGATGGTCTGGGTATCAAAAGACTATGCAAAGGAGAATCGTTATCCCGTTACGCAGGAGGCATTAGAAAATGGCATCTACAATGGAGAAAAAGAGTATTCTGTCTGGTACAAGAACCTTTGGAATCTGGAAAAGAAAACGGAAAAGATATCTAAGGCAGCGGGATTTACGAAAGCTGGGACAGGAATGGAAATCAATCCGGCATATAATCTCTTTGAAGAGGATTCATTTTCATTTTCTTCCTTAATTATAATGACTCTATTTGTTATATTACTGTTTGTATTGCAGTAATGGTCCCAGAAGAAGAGTATATCACCCAGACGGAAATCAATCAGCAATGTATGCTGCTATTGATGCCAAGAAGGGAGAGGATAAGCAGGTAAAAGAATACATTGATAAAAATGTTTTGAAAGAAAATGATATGATAAATGTTTCTTCTGTATTGGATATGAAGGCGAGCTTTAGGCGGTTTGTCGGAAAATATTATATGATCGGTGGTTTCCTTGTTGTTATTTTAGCTTTTATATGTATTATGAATTTCTTTAATACAACAACAACTTCTGTGATTAGCAGGAAAAAGGAGCTGGCACTTTTGGAAGTTGTAGGAATGACGAAAAAGCAGATATCAAAAATGCTGATTGCAGAGGATTCATATATTTGGGAGATGCATTTGTTATTGCAATCGTACTGGTTGTGTTTGGTGCAGAAAAGATTTTATCAAATACGTTTGCTACGGTATTTTTCTTTCAACTGCATCTTACAATCGTGCCGTGCCTGCTTATGGTTCCGATATTAAGTGGAATTGCATATGCGATTCCAAAGTATCAGTTTAAAAAGATGAGTCAGGAAAGCGTAGTTGTGTTATCTTTTACTTCTGCAAGCATAATTTGCTCAAGTCGGTCAATATCTGGAAATACCACTTTTTTGCCTCTGGAATGAAGTTGACGAATTTTTTTCATACGTGTTGTTACTTCCCTGTGAATGGAATGCTTAACAGGAACCGGATTATTATTTCGAGTATGTATATGGTCAAGATAGTAATCTCTGATTGGAAACATATTCTGGAGAAGAAAAGCAGCTTCTTTTCCATCAAATTCACCTAAAACAATCGTTAGGCACTTTCCGTATTTAGCCACCTGTTTATCGTGTATTGCTTTAAACTTTTCTACACGAGAACTGAGTGGAACCATCCATAACAGAGAAGTTTTATTGTCACGCAGACAGTAAAAAGTAGGACGGTATGTACCGCCCTCTTTGTTCTGCATTAAGTTGGAATCATGTACTTTCTCAAAATATTCATCTTTAATATGGTAAACGTACCCTTCTTGATATATCATGTTCATCACCTATAAAAAAAGCCCTGCCATGCGGCAGGGCCGAAATTTTCGAGCCGGACATTTATTAGACGCTTCCGGTGAGCGAACAATATTTTCGAGCCGATTACTTATAAGCCGCCAACGGTGGGCGAACAATATTTTCGATGACAGAAATCCTGTCTCTATCATTATTATATGGTTGTAACGAAAATATGTCAATAAAAAATAAAAAGAAGTATTGAAAATAGTTGGAACAAGTACTAAAATATAGTTGGGACAATAAAACAAAGCCATATTGCGAGGAAGATTATGAAGAATAAAAAGATTAGATGCGATATATATACCAGAGTATCCACAACCATGCAGGTGGATGGCTACAGTCTGGATGCTCAGAAAGAAAAACTGAAGAGATATGCGGAATTTCAGAATATGGAAATCGTAAATGAGTATTCTGATGAAGGTAAGTCTGGAAAAAGCGTAGAGGGCAGACCGGAATTTCAGAGAATGTTGGATAATATTGAGAATGGAACAGATGAGGTACAGTTTGTACTGGTGTTCAAGCTTTCCAGATTCGGGCATAATGCGGCAGATGTTTTAAATTCTTTGCAGAGGATGCAGGATTTTGGAGTGAATCTGATCTGTGTAGAAGATGGAATTGACAGCTCAAAAGATAGCGGAAAGCTGATGATTTCTGTTCTGTCTGCGGTGGCAGAGATTGAACGAGAGAATATCCTTGTTCAGACAATGGAGGGACGTAAGCAGAAAGCCAGGGAAGGAAAATGGAACGATGGATTTGCTCCGTATGGCTATGAATTGGTAAATGGAGAATTGCAGATCGCAGAGGACGAAGCAGAGATTATTCGTCTGATCTATGATAAATTTATTCATACCAATATGGGAATTTCTGCGATTGCTACATGGCTGAACCAGCATGGATATAAAAAGAAAAAACGACAGAATAACACTTTGGACGCATTTGCCGCTTCATTTATAAAAGGCGTTCTGGATAATCCGGTATACTGTGGAAAGCTGGCTTATGGACGAAGGAAAAACGAGAAAGTCTCTGGTACAAGAAATGAATATCGCATTGAAAAGCAGGAAAATTATATGCTGCACGATGGTATCCACGAAGGGATTATTTCAGAAACAGACTGGGAGCTGGCTCATCAAAAACGGGAAAAAACAGGTGTGAAATATGAAAAGACACATAGCCTCGATCATGAGCATATTTTATCCGGAATATTGAGATGTCCGTTATGTGGAAGCGGTATGTATGGAAACGTGAACCGAAAGAAAAAGAAAGACGGAACTTTATATAAGGATTATTTCTATTATGCCTGCAAACATCGTCGCCTGGTAGATGGTCATAAATGTGGATATCGTAAACAATGGAGCGAGGAGAAGATTAATAATGCAGTGGAAGAAGTTATTCGGAAGCTGGTGAAGAATCCGAAATTTGAAGAAGCAATTCTGAATAAAATCGGTTCAAGAATTGATACAGAAGAAATAGAAAAAGAGATTGAAAGACTGGAAAAACAGTACAGGCAGTTGACCGGAGCAAAAGGAAGACTTGGACAGCAGATGGATAGCCTGGATATCATGGATAAATTTTATGAGAAGAAATATCAGGATATGGAGACAAGGTTATACCGTTTGTATGATGAGATTGAAGGCGTGGAGAACAGTATAGAAGAAGTCAAGAACCGCCTGTTGAATATCCGGCAACAGAAAATATCAGAAGAAAATGTCTATCAATTTCTTTTATATTTTGATAAACTATATGATAAGTTCACCGACCTGGAGAAGAAAGAATTTCTTAACAGCTTTGTAGAACAGGTGGACATTTACGAGCAGGAGCAGCCAGATGGCAGATTCCTGAAGCACATAAAGTTCCGTTTTCCGGTGTATTTTGGAGATAGAGAGACACAGGAACTTTGTTGGGACAACGAAAGTACCGTTGAAAGTTGCGCTTTATTGTCTAAACTAGAATAAAAACTGGATGAGAAGGTGACTAGTACATCGTTTTCGAAATAACTATACCACTCACTTGTCTGCGAATCCGATTGCACAGGTCTAAAAGCCTCAGCGTAGCCCGCTACGCCTGCGTTTTTATACCAGCACACTCGAATCCGCATCCTACGCGATTGGTATAGTTATTTACGAAACGATGTACTAGAATTCGAAGAATCGCCATATAAGTCAACAAATGCCGGGTAAACTGATGACTAGAATTCGAAGAATTGCCATATAAGTCAACGAATGCCGGGAAAGCAGATGACTGGAATTCGAAGAATCGCCATATAAGTCAACGAATATCGGGAAAGCATATGACTGGAATTTGAAGAATTGTCATATAAGTCAACGTATGTCAGGGAAACTGATGACTGGAATTTAAAGAATCATCATTTGAGTCAATACATGATTGATATTTGTTGACTAGGAGGTGCATATTTTTGGCATCGTGAAGCGTGTTGCTGTGAACAGTAACGAGGTGGTGCTTATGAGCTCCAGACTGACAAAAAATCTACTTGATAAATATAGATCAATATGATAAAATAAGGCCATTCTCCGCGAGGGAGTAATCGGCATATTCCGGAACATTTTTCAGATATGTTTTGAAGAGTGTGTAGTACTATCGACATAATGGTGCCATATGCACCCGGTATTACAGTAAACGATGAGACTCATGGACAGTTAAAACAGCTGTCTGTGTGTCTCTTTTTTTATGCTGCAGGAACATTACAGCAGTTCAGATAACATAAAAAAGTCTTCCGGGAAGGGTTCTATGTCACTGAAAAATTATTTTATACAGGAAAAGGAGCAAAAAACACATGAATATTTTTGAACTTTTTATACTGGCGATAGGCCTGTCTATGGATGCATTTGCAGTATCTGTCTGTAAGGGCCTTTCCCTAGGCAGAATCAATGCAAAGCATATGTGTATCGCAGGCGCATGGTTCGGGGGATTTCAGGCATTAATGCCCCTTGTGGGATATTTCGGCGGACGATTCTTTGCAGATAAGGTTACTCGATACAGTCACTGGGTAGCTTTTGTCCTTCTGGTGTTCATTGGTGCCGGCATGATCAAAGAATCGAAAGAGGAAGAACATGTAAATGCGGATATGGATATAAAATCCATGTTCATCCTTGCAGTGGCTACCAGTATTGATGCACTGGCAGTGGGAGTGACATTTGCTTTTCTGAAAGTAGAGATCGTATCAGCAGTATCCTTTATCGGTGTGATCACCTTTGTCTGTTCAGCAGCAGGGGTAAAGATAGGCAGTCTTTTCGGAATGAAATACAAATCCAAAGCGGAATTATGCGGAGGTATTATCCTTATCCTCATAGGTACAAAAATCCTGCTGGAAGGACTGGGAATGATATAAATAATAATTACAAATCTCAACTCAAACGTGTTATAATACTACTATCAATGAACAGGCATGAAATGATTATCCGCCTGAATAATTTAAATAACATATCAGGGAGGTTTCTATTATGAAAAAAGTAAAAACAGCAGCAGCACTTTTATGCAGTGCATGTCTGGTACTTTCAGGAACTGCTGTACCGACAATGGCAGATTCAGTGAAGGTTGTGACGCTGGGAGCTGATCTTACTCAGGACCAGAAGAATACAATGATGAAATATTTTAATGTAGACAGTAACCAGGTACAGATTCTCACTATCACTAATCAGGATGAGAGAGATCATCTGAGTGCTTATGTACCGTTAGAGCAGATCGGAACCAGAACAGTGAGCTGTGCATATGTAAAGCCGACTCAGTCAGGCGGTATCAAAGTAAGGACAGCCAATCTTAACTGGGTAACATGTAACATGATCGCAACGTCACTTTCCACATCAGGTGTCAAGAACTGTGAAGTGGTAGCAGCCTGCCCGTTTGAGGTATCCGGAACCGGAGCGCTTACAGGTATTCAGATGGCGTATGAGACAGCTACAGGTGAGCAGCTTGACAGCACGAAGAAAGAACTTGCTACAGAGGAAATGGTAGTAACAGGAAATCTGGCTGATGAGGTTGGAAAGAATGATGCAACTACTGTTATGAATAACTCCAAGATACAGGTTATCAAAGATAATGTCCAGAATGTGGATGATATCTATAATATCGTAGTAAATGTTGCTCAGCAGAATAATGTAAATCTGGATTCTGACCAGATTAATAAGATCGTAGAGCTTCTGAAACAGATTGCGCAGCAGGAGTACAATTATGATGATGTAAAAGCAACACTGGAGCAGGTAGAACAGAATACATCCGGTGATAATGATGAGCTTGGTGATATTGATGATGAAGAGGATGACACTGTAAATGCAGGTGATTCCGCAGATGGTGATGATATCCTGAACAATGTGGATAACAGTGCTTTAGGCGGAGATATCGTAGAGAGTTCCACAGAGAATCCATCGCTGGAGGAGGATTCAGGTCTGATTGAGGACGACGGAGACGATCAGAGTGACGGAGACCTCAGCGAAACAGAGGAACCGCAGGAGCCGGATGGTGATGAAACTACGGATGACAGTACGCTTGGAAATACAGATGAAGGTGATACAGACTCCGATGAAGGAACAGATGATACAGAAAATGATACCACATCAGATGAATTGGATACTTCTGCACTGACAGAAGATCAGAAGGCCATGTTTGATAAAGCTGAGAATTTCTGCAAGGGAGAATATGAAGGCGATACCACCGCTCTTACAACAGCTATGGAAGATGAAACAGCAACAGCTTCCGTAACTCTTGATGCTGAAAATGGTGCAACTCTTGCTAAGAATGTGGAGAAGGCATATCTGAAAGTTCTTACAGAAGGTACAGATTCTTATCAGGCAGATGGAACCGAAACTTACATGAGTACAGAACTTAATATGGTAGATAAGTCCATGAAGGAAATCTTCGGATTAAGTGCAGATGCACAGGCAAGTCCGGAACTGGGAGAACTTTCAGATGATGACAGACAGACCTTATATAATGAAACAATGAAGTTCTTTGAGAAACTCTACGGAGAAAGCACAGAGACTTATGATACAACGGATGCAGATTCCACAGAGACTGCAGGCGGCGAGGAAAATGCAGAATAATCAAAGTATCATGCAGATTTCAGAGAATAAGGATGGTTCTGCAAAGGTATTGTTCAGAATACGAAAAGCAGAGATGTCAGATGTGGATGAGATCATGGCTGTTATGCATGGAGCGAAGAATGATAAAGAGCATCCGGACTGGTTTGTATCTGATGATGAGGAATATGTCAGGACACATATAGAAGAACAGGGGTTTGTGATCGTGGCACAGACAGCAGATGGTTCTGTTGCGGGTTTCTTCCTTATTAAATATCCTGAAAACAGGGAAGATAATCTGGGAACTTATCTTGATTTTGATGAGGAACAGCTTTCCCATGTTGCAGTTATGGATTCGGCAGTTGTGTGTTGTGCATACAGGGGAAACGGGCTGCAGGGGCATATGCTGGAAGAAGCGGAGAGATTGCTGGATACAGACCAATATTATTATCTGATGTGCACCATACATCCGGATAATCAGTTCAGCAGACATAATATGGAAATCCATGGATATGAAGTTAAGAGAACGGCACTCTGTTACGGAGGTCTGCCAAGATGTATCCTTCTTAAGGAGTTAACCGAATCAGGGAAGTCCCCTGCACAGGTTGTGAAAAGCAGCAAACAATAATAGCAATGGAAAGCAGTTGGTGAAATTTTTGTGATTTTGCCGGCTGCTTTTTGTTATGTATGGAAAAAATGAGATGAATGTGATAAAATAATGTGATTATAGCAATCCTCGTAAATAATGAATCTTAATCCGGCCCATCAGAGTGTGAAATCTGAAACTGTCTTAAATGCATTATTTATGTTACTGTTCACTGGTAGTATCCCACGAGGTGTTTTTTGTGAGCGAAGGTCACAGAAAACCCGAGACATACTGCGCGAATTTATGCGATTAGCATAAATTAAGTTTGCGAAGCAAACGATACTCCTTGGGCATTGCACAAGGAGGTTCATATTTCCTGCATCGCGAAGCGTGTTGCTGGGAACGGAGTGAACAGTAACTTATTTATGAGGGCTGCTATAGAAAACAGAGTCATATAATTGACAAAAGATAAACATAAAAATACAAGGAGAAATACGAATGGGAATGGCAGTAGTAACTCTGAAAAAGGGAGAGGGAAGACTTCTGAAATCCGGCGGAATGTGGATTTTTGATAATGAGATAGATACAGTCATGGGAAATTTCGAGAACGGTGATATTGTACTTGTCCATGATTTTGACGGATATCCTATGGGAAGAGGGTTCATTAATACTAATTCTAAGATTACGGTGCGTCTTATGACCAGAGATGAAAATGTTGATATTAATGAAGAACTTTTGGAGAAGCGTGTACGTGATGCATGGGAATATCGTAAGAAAGTGGTAGATACAGGGTGCTGTCGTCTGATTTTTGCAGAGGCAGATTTCCTTCCGGGAATTGTGGTGGATAAATTTTCGGATGTACTGGTAGTTCAGTCACTGGCTCTGGGGATCGATCGTTTTAAAGAAACAATCGTAGAACTCCTCAGGAAAGTCCTGGCAGAAGATGGGATCACTATTCGCGGTGTTTACGAAAGAAGCGATGTGAAGGTGCGCAAACAGGAAGGAATGGAAATGGTTAAGGGTTTTATAGGACCAGAGTTTCCAACACTTGTGCAGATTGAAGAAAATGGTGTAAAATATGAAGTTGACGTAAAAGACGGGCAGAAAACAGGATTTTTCCTGGATCAGAAATATAACAGGCTTGCAATTCAGAAGCTCTGTAAGAATGCGAAAGTTCTGGATTGCTTTACACATACAGGTTCTTTTGCACTGAATGCGGGAATTGCAGGAGCTGCGAGCGTAACCGGTGTGGACGCCTCTCAGCTGGCAGTAGATCAGGCAACCGCTAATGCGGCATTGAATGGTTTATCCGACAATGTGAAATTTATTTGCGAGGATGTTTTTGAACTGCTCCCTGAGCTGGAAGAGAAAGGTGAGAAATTTGATGTTGTAATTCTTGATCCTCCTGCATTTACCAAGTCCAGAAATTCCATTAAAAATGCAGTAAAAGGATACAGAGAGATTAATCTGCGTGCCATGAAACTGGTAAAAGACGGCGGATTTCTGGCAACCTGTTCCTGTTCTCATTTTATGGACTATGAATTATTTACCAAAACCATCGGACAGGCAGCAAAGAATGTACATAAAAGACTTCGCCAGGTAGAATACAGGACACAGGCACCGGATCATCCAATCCTGTGGGCGGCAGATGAGTCTTATTATCTGAAGTTCTATATCTTCCAGGTATGCAATGACAGATAATTATATAATATGATATCAGAGCCAGAGTGTACTTGCACGATAAGATTTTTGAGAAAACAGGGATTTCTGTAGCAGAGCAGAGGATTCCGGATGTTTGAGAATAAAGAAAGAGAGGAAATAATATTATGAGTTTCAGAGAAGTAAAAGCAGAAGAACTGACAATGAATCCATTTACCAAGATTGGAAAGGAATGGCTGCTGATCACAGCCGGAAATGAAGAAAAATGCAATACCATGACAGCAAGCTGGGGTGCAATGGGTGTTATGTGGGGAAAGAACGCAGTGACAGTGTATATCCGTCCTCAGAGATACACCAAGGAATTTGTGGACAGGGAAGATACATTTACAATTTCTGTTCTGGGAGAAGAGTATCGCAAGGCATTAAATTATTGCGGAAAGGTTTCCGGAAAAAATGTGGATAACAAGATTAAAGAAGCAGGACTGACTCCTTACTTTACAGACGGAACAGCCGGAATTGAAGAAGCTGACATGATCATGGTCTGCAAAAAAATGTATCATGATGAGATTAAACCGGAATGCTTTGATGCCGGGGAAAACGACGGTAAGTGGTATCCGCAGAAAGACTACCATACCATGTATATTGCAGAGATCCTGAAAGTTCTTGTCAGAGAGTAAAAAAATGCATTACAAACAGTAAAAAAAGAGGTAGTTTAATGAAAGACAAATTAAACAGATTCATGCAGGGGCGTTATGGAGTGGATAATTTTGCAAGATTCACTCTCGGTGTGGCACTTTTCGTCATTGTTGTAGGTTCTTTTATGAGACAAAATGCAGCCGGAGGCGTTCTGGATACAGTTGGATTTATTCTTATCATTTATACATATTTCAGAATCCTTTCCAGAAATATCTCTGCACGATATGCGGAAAACCAGAAATATCTGGGATATACTCAGAAAATCCGCAGCCGGTTTACCAGAGAAAAAAATATGATGGAGCAGAGAAAAACACATCATATCTATACCTGCCCGGGTTGTGGACAGAAAATTCGTATTCCCAGAGGAAAAGGACAGAAGGTAGAGATTGAATGTCCGAAATGTCATGAGAAGTTTATCAAAAGACGTTGATTTGCTGCAAACACGCTCTGGCAGATCATCATAAGTTATGGGCTGGAGGAATTATGTTTGGTTATATAGTAATGAATAAGCCTGAAATCAAGTTTAAAGATTTTGATCTGTACAGATCCTTTTACTGTGGATTGTGCAGAGAACTCAAAAGTAAATATGGAATATCAGGACAGATTTCTCTGACTTATGATATGACATTTGTGGTGATTCTTCTCAGTGCGCTTTATGAGCCGCGCACACAAAAGGGAAGCACAAGATGTATCATTCATCCG
Source organism: Blautia sp. Marseille-P2398 (assembly GCF_964240315.1). Classification (NCBI taxonomy): domain Bacteria; kingdom Bacillati; phylum Bacillota; class Clostridia; order Lachnospirales; family Lachnospiraceae; genus Blautia; species Blautia sp. Marseille-P2398. The sequence continues at coordinate 121,137 of NZ_CAXSTD010000006.1, read as the reverse complement.
GTATGTAAACAGCCGGTCAGAAGAAATACAGTGACAGAATATGCGGCAGATATGAATGTACTTCTTACTTATTATAAATGCCGGGACGACTGGGAGGATGAAAAAAAAGTAACTGCTCTTGGTTATTCAAAAGTTCTTCAGGGAAAAGTTAAAAAACTGGATCAGAAATATCCGGATAAATCCCGAAGAATACAGAAGCTTCTCAGTGAATTGTCTGAGATGGAGAAATCCGGAGAAAAAGACATTGACAAAATGGCGGGCTGTTTCGGAAAAATTATGGAAGAGATTTTTGCATGGAAACAGGATGTATGGGAAGATACTCTGCGCAGAATGGGATTTTTTCTTGGCAAATTTATTTATCTTCTGGATGCATACGATGATGTGGAAGAGGATATAAAAAATAAAAATTACAATCCTTTTTCAGAACAATATATAATAGAAGGGTTCGATGAGCAGGTACGCCGGATTCTGATTATGATGATGGCGCAGACCTGCAGGGAGTTTGAGAAACTTCCTATTATAAAATACACTGATATTTTGAGAAATATTCTTTACTCAGGGGTATGGTGTCGGTTTGAGGTGATACATAAGAAGAGAAAAGAAGCAGGAGAGAAAGATAATGATTGATCCGTACAGTATACTGGGGATTTCCAGAGATGCATCCGATGAGGAAGTGAAGAAGGCATATCGTAAGATGAGCAGAAAGTATCATCCGGATGCCAATATTGACAATCCGAATAAAGAACAGGCTGAGGAGAAATTCAAGCAGGTTCAGCAGGCTTATGAGCAGATTATGAAGGAAAGAGAGCAGGGAATCGATTACGGGAATTATGGCAGCAATAATTACGGTGGTTTTGGCGGATTTTCCGGACAGGCAGACTCTGGCTATCAGGATGAAGAGTCTATGCGCAGGCAGGCGGCAGCCAATTATATCCAGAGCGGTCATTATCGTGAGGCTATGAATGTTCTGCAGTCACTTTCACAGAGGAACGGACAGTGGTATTATCTGTCTTCCATGGCAAACATGGGACTTGGAAATAACGTAAATGCATTGAATGATATTAAGCAGGCTATCCGTCTGGAACCGGATAATGTACAGTATCAGATGGTTTTGCAGCAGATGGAAGGCGGAGGAAACTGGTATCAGGAGATGCAGAATCCTTTTGGAGGTATGCCGACAGGCGGTGATGATTATTGTATGAAGCTGTGCCTGGCAAATATGGCATGCAGTCTGTGTTGCCCGGGAAGCGGCATATTTTGCTGCTAAAACGTTATTGTTCACTCCGTTCTCAGTAACGTAGTCAAAATTCATTCCAGATTGCCTGCGGCAATGGAATTTTGGTAATAATTGGATTGACAATTAAAAGTGAAAATATTACTATAGTAAAGTGATAATGTGCAACTGTAATGATATGCAACAGTTGCAAACATATAATTAAGGTTACAGGAGGAAATCATAATGAGTATTCGTATTGGTATTTTAGGCTACGGCAATCTTGGCCGCGGTGTAGAGTGCGCAATCAAACATAATCCGGATCTGGAGCTTGTTGCTGTATTTACACGTCGTGCTCCGGAAACTGTTAAAATCCTTACAGAGACAGCAGCGGTATATTCTGTCAATGATGCCGAAAAAATGAAAGATAAGATCGATGTACTTATCATCTGTGGTGGAAGTGCAACAGATCTTCCGAAACAGACACCGGAATATGCGAAGATGTTTAATGTAATTGACAGCTTTGATACACATGCAAGAATTCCAGAGCATTTTGATTCAGTAGATGCAGCTGCAAAAGAAAGCGGTCATATCGGAATTATTTCAGTGGGCTGGGATCCGGGAATGTTCTCACTGAACCGTCTCTATGCAAATGCAATCCTTACAAACGGAAAGGATTATACATTCTGGGGCAAGGGTGTAAGCCAGGGACACTCAGATGCAGTACGCCGTATCAAAGGCGTAAAAGATGCAAAACAGTATACAATTCCTGTTGAAGCAGCACTGGAAGCAGTGAGAAACGGAGAAAATCCGGATCTTACAACAAGACAGAAACATACAAGAGAATGCTTTGTAGTTGCAGAAGAAGGTGCGGATCTGGCACAGATTGAGAATGATATCAAGACTATGCCTAACTATTTCTCTGACTATGATACAACTGTACATTTTATTTCTGAAGAAGAACTGAAGCGAGATCACAGTGGAATCCCACATGGCGGTTTCGTGATCCGATCCGGAAAAACGGGCTGGAATGATGAGAACAATCATGTGATCGAATATAGTCTGAAGCTGGATTCCAATCCGGAGTTTACATCTTCTGTACTTGTTGCATATGCAAGAGCTGCATATCGTATGAATAAAGAAGGACAGAGTGGTGCGAAGACCGTATTTGATGTGGCACCTGCTTATTTATGTGCTGCTGATGGTGCTGAATTAAGAAAGCATCTGTTGTGATCAGGGATATAAGATAATATTCTGTCTGTTGAAAAAATAAAGAGAAAACAGGTATACAGGTTATATTTCACAGTGTTATCTTGTGAAAAGAGACAAAGTATTTGTGGACTTTGTCTCTTTTTTTATGGAACAGACTGTGAAAAATTAGTGAATGTTTAACAGAATTTTACTTGTCTGTTGACGGGTTATTTAAAGTGTAATATAATAGGGTCATAGAAACGTAACAACATTGTAAAAAACTTTGTTAAACCTTAGAGCGTATCTGAGAAGTATGTGAGATATCAGAGCGATACCTACGATTCATACTTTTCAGACACGCTCTGATAACGAAAAAAGAAAAGGAAGGTATGTATGCAAAACGTAAACAGGAAGTTTAAAATCTGGGGGGCACTTCTGTTTCTGCTGTTTTTTGCTGTGGGAGTTTCCATGTATTTTACTGCGGCAAATGTACAGGCTGCAACGAAAACAGGTTTTGTAACTATTAACGGAGATTCATACTACATAAATAAAGATGGCTCTAAACAGAAGGGTTGGCTGGAACTTGAAGGGAAGAAATATTACTTTAACACAAAGACCGGTGTTCAGGTAAAAGGCTGGGTTACTGACAGTAAAGGACGAAAGAGATATTTCAGTAAACAGGCTGGTATCATGATGACAGGCTGGGTCACTGATTCAAAGGATCAGAAAAGATATTTTAATCCATCTACCGGATTCATGCAGACGAAATGGCTGACATTGAAGGGAAAGAGATATTATTTCTACAGTAACAGTGGAGTGGCTGCCTGCAAGACATTCCTTACAGACAGTAAGAAAAATACCAGATATTTTACAAGTGCATGTTATATGCTTACCGGCTGGACAAAGAATTCCAGCAATGAATACAGATATTTTGAAACTGAAGACGGAATTATGGCAAAAGGTTTCCAGACACTGGATGGAAAGAAATACTACTTTAATACAGGCAGCGGCAAGATGGCTGTAGGCTGGACGACAATTGACGGAAATAAGTATTATTTTGATAAGGAAACCGGTGTGATGGCTACCGGAGATGTAACAATTGATGGACAGAAATACCATTTTAATTCCAATGGTATATTGAGCAATACTACAAGTCCGACCGGTTCCAGAACAATCAAGAATTATCTGGCAGGTGCATTACAGCCTGTTGGTCAGGCTCTGTACGTATGGGGTGGCGGATGGAATGATTCCACCAGAAAAGGAACAAGTCAGACAATGACTGATTTCTATAACAGTCAGAGCAGCAGTTATGATTACAATAACTACAGAGATCTCAGCACAGCCAACAGAGCAAAAGGTTTTGACTGTTCCGGTTTCGTAGGATGGTCAGCTTATCAGGTAATGCAGAGTAAGTCCGGTGTAGGAAGCGGATATACGGTAGTTTCCGGTGAGATTGGTTCTTATTATAAGTCCATGGGCTGGGGAAGTATTCTCACTCAGGCGAATCTGGCAAGTGATGACTGGACAGTATATCCCGGAGATGTGGGATATGACAGTGGACATACATGGATCATTCTCGGACAGTGTGCTGATAAGAGTGCAGTGATCGTGCATTCTACCCCGAATGCAGGTGTTCAGATTGCAGGTACACCTACTCCGTCCGGTGGTTATTCCAGTCAGGCGATTGCACTGGCACAGAAGTATATGTCAAGATATCCGGGATATACCAAATATGATTATCATACTTCATCTGGTAACTATATCAGAAGAGGTAATTATCTGAGATGGAATAGAAGTACGCTTTCTGATCCGGATGGATATATGAATATGACCGCAGACCAGATTCTTGCAGATCTGTTTAGCTGAGAAGTGAATAGTTAAGAAAATGGAAGCAGCTTTCGAATAAGGAGGCTGCTTCTTTTTTTGCGTTCTGTAGTAATTCCATAAATAATGCAAACAATCCAGTCCACTATAGCGTGAAGTCCTGCTACGTTACTGTCCACTCCGTTCACAGTAACGTAGCCAAAATTCATTCCAGATTGCCTGCGGCAATGGAATTTTGGCTTGTATGTCTCGGGATAGTGGTGTGTGAACAGTAACCCTGCATCAGATATCTTTGTCCTGTGTCAAATTATTACAAACATGAAATGGAATATGTTTGAATTGTAGAAAGAAATGCGAAGAATAACAAAAAGATTAATAAATGTTACAGAAATATAAAATTTATGGTAATTAATCCTTGCGTTTTTGAGTGCGGTGTGTTAATATGTATAAGAATTAACTTAGATATTGCAAAAACATTAAGATATAGAAAGAAAATGTTACGAGGGTGAGAATTCATGAAGAAAAGAATTGTATGTCTTACATTAGCACTCCTGATGAGCGCAACACAGGTTGTTAGTGTAAGTGCTTCAAGAGAGGATGAATTGAGAGAAGAGCAGGCGATCACAAGTCAGCAGCTGGATGCTACATATTCCAGAATGGATGAGCTTGCATATGCGAAATCACAGCTTGAGAATGAGATTTCCGAACTGGATTCCAATCTTGTAAGTGTTATGGTTTCTATTGATACTCTTAAAGGAGATATCGATAATAAAGAAGTAGATATTATTAAGACAAAACAGGATCTGGCTAAGGCTCAGAAGGCGAGAGATAAGCAGTATGAGAGCATGAAGCTTCGTATTCAGGCACTGTATGAACAGGGTGGGGATGCAGCGTGGTTTCAGATGATGCTTAATTCAGAAGATTTAAGTGAACTTCTGACACGTGCTGAGAATACACAGCAGATGTATGAGCAGGACAGAAAGAATCTTGATAAATATGTGAATACTATTAATGAGGTGAATAATTTAAAGACTCAGTATGAATCTGACAAAGCAGAACTGGAAGAGATGAAGGCTTCTTATGAACAGCAGTCTTATGATCTTCAGTGCCAGATCGATCAGAAGAAATCTGAATCAGCCGATTATGAGAATGAAATTGCATATGCACAGCAGCAGGCGACAGAATATGCAAATCTGTTAGCAGAACAGACAGCTGAAATTCAGAGATTGGAAGCTGAAAGAATCGCAGCAGAAGAAGAGGCAAGACGACAGGCTGAGGAAGAGGCTGCAAGACAGGCGGCAGAAGAAGAGGCAGCAGCAAAAGCTGCAGAGCAGGAACAGGACTCTGAATCAGAAGAGGAAGAAAATGTAGAGTATGATGAAGACGGAAATGAGATTGAGAATACTGATGATGCGGATGATGAGTCTGAATCAGATGATGGTGTAGAATATGATGAAAATGGTGATCCTGTTGACAATGCAGGAGCTTCTGATGATGTAGAGTACGATGAGTATGGCAATGTGATTGATTCTGATAATACAGTTTCACCAGATGATTATGAGAGTGAACAGTCATCTGATTCAGATAGTTCTTCATCTTCAGGTTCAGGATCAGGATCTTCTGTAGTAGACTTTGCAACACAGTTTGTTGGCAATCCATATGTATGGGGCGGTACAAGCCTTACAGGTGGAGCTGACTGTTCAGGATTTACACAGAGTGTATATGCAAACTTCGGAGTAAGTCTTCCGAGAACTTCTTATGAACAGCAGAATGCCGGTACAGAAGTATCTTATGCTGATGCACAGCCGGGTGATTTGATCTGCTACGGTGGACACGTTGCAATCTATATGGGGAATGGACGTATCGTTCATGCATCGAACTCTGTAGATGGAATTAAGATCAGTGATAACGCAGCGTACAGAACGATTGTTTCTGTAAGAAGACTGGTATAATTAAATAAGTATAAATAATTAAATTTATAGGGGTTGAAAAGGAGTATCGCTAAGGGGGCTGATGCTCCTTTTCTTTATGTATAAGTTACCATTATTCCGCGAGGTGTTTTGGCATGAATATGCCAAAATTCCGAGACATACCGCGCGAATTTATGCGATTAGCATAAATTCTGTGCATCGCGAAGCGTGTTGCTTTGAACGGAGTGAACCGTAACCATGTATAATATTTTACCGATTTTCAGGTGGATTTTACCTTGACATAAAATTGGATGGATAGTACAGTTTATGTAACTGAAGAGATACATATAAAATTTTAAATCTGTTTTTGGAGACATCAGCGGGAAAGAATATTCTCATGAATTATCCGGATTATAGTTGAATAGTGAAAGCGAGGAATGATAAATGGCAAATGACCATGTAGAACACATAAGAATTGTACAGGAAACGGTTGCTGGCAAGGAGATTACTTTTGCACATGTAATGGGAGGGCCGGCTCCGGTCATATACCAGAAGCTTGGACTGAATCCGCAGGTGGATTACCGTTCATCTGCAATCGGAATTATGAATATGACACCGCCTGAATCTGCAGTAATCGCATCTGATATTGCGGTAAAAAGCGGAAATGTTTATCTGGGATTTGCAGATCGATTTACAGGCACACTGATCATTACGGGAGAGATTTCCGATGTAATGTCAGCGATGACTGAGGTTGTGGATTATTTCAGAGACACTTTGGGTTATGTAGTCTGCAAGATTACCAAAAGATAGGAAGTGTTGGGATGGCAGGGATGACAACTAGAGAATTACTGGAAAAGCTTTATAACCAGGATTATGAGAAATTAAAGGGAAAAAAGCTGCGTATGACCAGGGTAAGGGTTCCGGGAAAGGAAGTGTGCCTGGCGCATGTGATCAATCCTTCACAGAGCTGTATTTATCAGAATCTTGGTCTGCATATTGGAGTCCATGAGGGAGAAGACCACACAGGAGAAGCAATTGGAATGATTCGTTTTACCCCATGGGAAGCAGTGGTTGTAGCTGCTGATATTGCAGTGAAAAGTGCAAATGTGGAGATTGGTTTCATGGATCGCTTCAGCGGATCATTGATCCTTACGGGAGGTCTGACGGAAGTTCAGACTGCAGTGGAAGAAGTGGTGAAATTTTTTAGAGAGGTGCTTGGCTTTAAGACTTGTGCAGTTCACAAAAGTTAAAACATACGAAAAGTCAGTTATTCTGTATCGATGGTGCTTATGTAACTGCCGGAATAGCTGAGAGAAGTGAAAGGGACAGACATTAAATATGAAGAAAATATTTCTGATGGGCAGAAGTGAAGCAGGTAAGACTTCATTAACGCAGGCATTAAAAGGCGAAAAACTTCATTATGTAAAAACGCAGTATACGAATACGGATGATGATACCATTGATTCTCCGGGAGAGTATGCAGAGTCCAAGCATTTCAGCGTAGGGCTGGCCTGTTTTTCTTTTGAAGCAGATGTGGTGGCAATGGTACAGTCAGCAGATGAACCTTTCAGTTTGTTTGGCTATGGCAGTAATGCATTTATTCTGAGACCACTGATAGGAATCATTACGAAAATAGATTCTCCTTATGCGAATGTTCCAATGGTGCGTCAGTGGATGCTGAATGCAGGATGTGAAAGAATTTTTCTGGTAAACAATGTGACCGGAGAGGGGATTGATGAGCTGAGAGCGTTTTTGAATGAGGATGTTCCAAAGCTGAGTCTGGAAGAAGCAAAATTCAGACAGAGTCTTGGTCTGAATGAATGGGATCCGCTGCCGGAAGGTGTGGAATATTCATGCCAAAACACCTCGCGGAATAGTGGTGTGTGAACAGTAACGAATGAACAATAATAATTTGGAAAATATATTGATAAATAGTTGACAAGCTTGTTGCAGGGTGTTATTATAATGACAGTATAATTCCATACAGAACATATTAAGTGCTGATACTGTGAGAAAGAGCAGTACAGAAAGAGGGAATCAGGTGAGAAACCTGAGCGATCCGGTCACTGTAACAGAGGAGCAAATCTCAGAATGTCCATTGTGCCATAGCATGAGAAGGAGAGAGGAGCGATGAGCCTGGAGCCAGGAAACCTGCTTGGTATGGCGAGGTTAAACTTCCGTGTAAAGTGTAACAACCAACTCCGTTGAATCCGCAGCTTCGGAGTGTTGTCTGCTTTTATCTGAAGGCAGACATTTTTTATGGAATGCGCCTGTTCTTTATGAATTATACATGATTAAATGGCAGGCGATACTACTTCGGATTTATTCGTTCCCTCCGCGCACTCATGAACGGATTTTTTTCTACCCCGGGGTAGCATCGCTCCCTCTTATTAATTTTAAATGTATGATCTGTGAAAAATACTGTAATGAATTTTCAATGCTTTGTTATGTGAAGAGAAATTGATAATTTATTAGAGTATTTTTTTTATTTTGTCCTCTGATGGGTGGGATTGATGGAGACTGAGAAAACGGAATTATTCTGGAAAGATAAAAACTTGCAACAGGAGAGGAGAGGTAGCAATGGAGAAACCTTATTGGGAAGGGAAAGAATATTCTTATTTCAGCCATAAGAAATGTGAATTTTTTCCGTGTCATAAGAATGCAGATCCGGATGATTTTAACTGTCTGTTCTGTTATTGCCCGCTATATGCCCTGGGTGAGAAATGCGGTGGGAATTTCCGGTATACGGAAAAGGGAATTAAAGACTGCACAAACTGTATGCTTCCGCATAAGCGAAAAAACTATGGATATGTCACAGGAAAATACCAGGAACTGGCTGATATGATGAAAAGAGCAAAGGAAAGTATCAGCAAATAAGAGGAGAATGTGTCGCTGCTTAGAACGGAGTGAACAGTAACAATGTGTCAGATTAGCACAAATAAGAAAGAACGATTTTCATTGTAATACAATGCTTGTTCTGCTAGAATAAGGATAGCAAAAGAGAAGAGTCTGTAAGATTTTCAAGTCTGTTCTGAGTTAGTATATAAAGCATTTCACACACATTTTCCACACTTTTCACATGCACAGAAGAAAATGCATCACAGGCATTTGACGTCTTTTCCTGGCGACATTTTCTTGTCGGCAGAGCTCTGCATTTCTACATAGAGCCGTCGGAAAACAGGGAAAATTCACTGTTTTCCGACGGTTTTTGTCATTGATCATGGTTGAAAAACAAAAAAGATACTGATATAATGATATTATATTTATGTAAAGGAGTTAACTACTACATGAAAAAAAGAAATACAGCGATACGCGCATTGTCAGTTTTTCTGGCTTATGCAATGGTTTGTACATCGGTACCCGCTGCGGGTCAGGAAATGTTTGGATCCGGAGTCAACAGAGAGACAGAAGAAAATACATCAGATCTGAAAGAATTTCAAAGTTCACAGGCAGATGAATTTGGAACAGATACGGGATCGGATGCAGAATTGTTCGGAAGCGATGATGCAAAACAGGAGTTTCAGGATGGAGAAAACTCAGAAGAGGGTACAGACGGAATCAGGTATATTAAGGGCCGTCCGTTGACAGAAGAGGAAAGAAAGGAAGAACTGGAACCCTTTAAAAATTTAAAACCTTTGGATCCGGGAATTGAAGTGGAGAGTGATCTGACATCAGTTTATGCTGCATATGGAAACAGGGAGGCTGCATTTCCATCTTCCTATGATGCCAGAAAGGAAGGATTAGTTACGCCCGTAAAGAATCAGAATCCATTTGGAACCTGCTGGGCTTTTGGTATGGCAGCAATCATGGAGGTTTCGCTTTTGGCACAGAACAAAGGAACCTACGATCTGTCAGAAGAACATTTATCATATTTTTTCTCCAACAGACAGAATGATCCTCTTGGAAATACCCCTGATGATAAGAATTATGTACTGGGAAATTATCACGTGATAGGAGGTAATGATCACCTGGCGGCGATTTATCTCAGTACATGGTCGGGAATGACCACAGAGGCCGATGTACCATTTCCTACGGATTCTTCGCATCAGAATGATCTGACTGTACAGATTCCGGAAAGTAAGGCTTATAATTCTGCAGCATATCTGAAAAATGCATCTGTTTCCCAATACAGTGAGGAACGTATGAAAGAAATGCTGCTGAATGACCATGCAGTATCCATTATGCTTTATATGAAGGAAAGTTATGTAAATCCGGACACAGCTGCATATTGTTATCCTGTTGGAAAATCAAATTCGACTGTAATTAATCATATTGTGACAGTGGTCGGATGGGATGATACGTATTCAAAGGATAATTTTCTTCCTGTTTCCAATGTAACATCTGATGGTGCGTGGATCATCAAAAACAGTTGGGGGGAGAAGAAAGGAGACGGAGGATATTACTATCTTTCTTATCAGGATCCCAATATCAGTAAACTTGTAAGTGCAGAGGCAGTGGCTGCTTCGGATCAAAAGTACAGGAATAATTATTTTTATGATGGTTCTTCAGCACTTTCAGTGATTCCGATACAGGCGGGACAGTCAGTAGCAGCAGTTTATGAGACAACTGCAGGAAAGGGAAAAGCAGAAGTCCTGGGGGAGGTTAATCTTGTTACAAACAGTGACAATGCCTGTTACAAAATTCAGATATACACCGATCTGACAGATCCATATGACCCGGAAAGCGGGACCGCTGCATATGCTGCTCCATATGAGTTTGAACAGCCAATCGCAGGTGTACAGACTATCAGTGTACCAGAGGTGGTTTTGAAACAGGGAAGCAGATATTCTGTTGTGATCACAAACAGTGGGATTGAAAAAATCAGCTTTGGAGTGGAAGCAAAGTCCAGTTATGGGAACTGGTTTACCTGTACGGCGGGGATAGAAACAGGGCAGACATTCTATAAGGGTGCATCGGAAACGGCCAGGTGGACAGATGGAAAGACGAAAAACTGGACGGCAAGGATCAAGGCACATACAAGGACCCTGAATCAGTCATGGGTGCCGGATACACCGGTATTTCAGGTGAAGGCATATAATTCCGGATATAACCTTATTTCATGGGAAAAAGTTTCCGGAGCTACAGGATATTATGTGTACAGAAAACCTGCAGCAGGTGGGAAGTGGTCCAAAATTGCAGATGTCGGGACATCGGAATTAAAATATAAAGATAGTAAGGTTACGGCTAATGCATCATACCGTTATACAGTAAAAGCATATTATGAAGCATCCGGAAAAAGATATTCAGGTAAATATAAAACCGGCGATGTGATTAAAGCAGCACCTGCAGTGCAGAAGATTACTTCTGTGAAATCTGAGAAAAATGGAATCCGTATCCGGTGGAAGCCTCAGAAAAAATGTGACGGCTATTATATTTACAGAAAGAAAAAAGGTGGTTCCTATCAATTGATAAAGAAAATTTCCAATGGAAATAGTTCTTCTTATCTGGACAAAAAAGCACAAAAAGGTGTATCATACTATTATGCGGTAAAAGCATATGTTAAAGAGCCATATGGAAATACATACAGCAAATATAAAAGTTCATCTGCTGTAAAAAGAAAATAGGAAATGAAGGAAAGAGATTATGAAGAGAAGGTTTGGAACAGTAATAGCAATGGTACTGTGCTTTATTCTGACAGTGGTTTCTGTTTATGCGGATGATGGAAAGGGTCAGAATCCGGATTATGTAACAGATTATTATATGATCGTACAGAGTACACAGGGCGGGGTAGATATTTATGATGAAGCAGACACTCAGAGTGTTAAACTGAATGACAGCAAGATTCCAAATGGAACTGCCATTCACGTTCTGGGTGAGAAGAATGGAGCAGACAATAAAAAATGGGCATATACACAGTACCATGGAATGAACGGATATGTTCCTATGGATGATCTGGATCCGGCTTCCAGAGAAGAAGCTGCCAATGAGGAATATCGTACTTTCGGAGGCAAAGATGTGGATTTCGAAGTAAAGGTTCATGGAAACGATGGAAACGTATCGGTTTATAACGGACCTGGAGAGAAATTTGATCAGGTTTCAGGAACAGAGGGAATCGCAGATGGGACAACTGTACATATTTTTCAGTATGTTCAGGGAGAAGACGGAACAAACTGGGGGAAAACAGACACAGATGGTGTGACACAGGGATGGCTGAATCTTGATCGTGATACAGATTACGTAAATGAAAATGTATCCGCAGATGCACCGGAGGCTACAGGCACATCAGGAAATGTTCCGGTGGCTGCTGTTACACCAACACCGGAAGCAACTCCAACTCCGAAAGCCACACCAACACCAGAGGTAACACCTACAGAAAAAGCGACACCGACACCGGAGGCAACACCTACAGAAGAAGCAACACCGACACCGGAGGCAACACCTACAGAAGAAGCAACGCCAACACCGGAAGAAACAGAGACGCCTGCTTCGACAGAAGACAAGGAATCCGATGATAAGCAGAGTCAGAAAACATCAGGAAAGAATGTAAAAGCAGATTCAGGAATGAAGAATCCTGTAATCTGGATTAGTGGTATCGGGATTATTGTTATCATAATTTTACTTATTTATTTCCTGAAGAAGAAAAAGTAAGAGTTAAAATCATTAAAGAATGCCGTCGACGGCAGAGAACAGTTACAAAATAAACAGTGGAACTAAAAGAGCAGCGCATCGGATGATGCAGCTGCTCTTTTTAGAAAATGTGTGTGTATAATTGAGACGTTATGAGGAAACCTCAAATCAGTCTTAATTAACAAAAACTAATAATGTGTGTGCATATATAGTCTACAATTTTTTTGCAATTTAATCAAGATGGAATTTTATAGAACGTGATATATTTGTTACTGTTCATACACCACTATCCCGCGAGGTGTTTTGGCATGAATATGCCAAAATCCCGAGACATACAAGCCAAAATTCCATTGCCGCAGGCAATCTGGAATGAATTTTGGCTATGTTACTGAGAACGGAGTGAACAGTAACATATATTTTTGAGGAAAGAGGCTATTCAGACTTTTTACTTGCGTAACTCTGGCGGGAAACGTATAATAGGAAAAAGCAATACTCGAGGGTGAGGAAAAGAGGATGAAGATAACAGAAGAACTGTTAAATGAGATGAAAATTAAGGATGAGAACTTTTCTGACGGTCTGATCAAGCCGGACGGCGATTACGTAAGAATACTCAGAGGACATCTTCATGGAATGATGGAATTGCTTCCATGGACAGAGAACGAAATCTGGAAAATGATCCCGGATGATGATTCTCCGCTGTTCTGGCTGATTGAGAAAACAGGATGCGTTCTTACGGATTATAATAATTCTATTGGCATGAAGATGACACCTGCTCAGCAGACTGTGTTTGATATGATGCGAAAACATGGGGTTCTTACAGATGATTATTACGATCTGACGAAACAGAGGGAGAAAGTAAGAGAAGCCAGAGAACAAAAAGAGAACAGGAAACAATAGTTAAGTGTATATGAATATATGGGAGTGCAGCGATGGAAAAGCATGCTCATTAAAGGCATCCGATGCAGAAAAAACAATATACGATATTAAAAAGCAGCATATCAGAGTTATGGATCATAACCTGATATGCTGCTTTTAACGTGTCTGAAGAAAAATGAAATGTCAATCATAAAAACAAAATAAAAACAACCAGAACAGAAGAAAAAACAAATAAAAAACAACATAAAAGTTCAGAATGTACATGTTGATTCATGTTGACTTCGCGATAGCCATAAGGTATAATGAATCTATATGAAAACATGGAGGATATTGCTGTCAGAATGATACCGGAATGTATTGGGGTCTGGTATGGGTGCAGCTTTTATTCATGAGAAAGGAGTAACATGGAAAAATTTCAAACATCAGATATTCCCAAGTCTCCCAGAATTCAGAAACTGGTAGATGCATTGTATGAACATATGCCGGTGATCGAATCAGCCAGAGCAAAGCTGATCACAGAATCTTATAAGGAAACAGAAGGAGAACCGATCATCACACGCAGAGCAAAGGCTTTTGCGCATATTCTTCATAACATTCCGATCATTATCCGTGACAATGAACTGATTGTCGGAAGCAGTACGATTGCGCCGAGGGGATGTCAGACATTTCCGGAGTTCTCTTATGAGTGGCTGGAAGCTGAACTGGATACAGTTGCGACCAGAACTGCGGATCCTTTTGAGATTGCTGAGGAGACCAAAGCCGAACTTAAGGAGGCAGATAAGTACTGGAAAGGGAAAACAACCAGTGAACTTGCAACTTCCTATATGGCACCGGAAGCAATCAAGGCAATTGAACACAATATTTTTACACCTGGAAATTATTTTTACAATGGTGTAGGACATGTAACAGTTAAATACTGGGAAGTACTGGAAACCGGTTTTGAGGGAATCATGGAGAAGGCTCAGAAAGAGCTGGATGGATGCAGTGTCGGTGACGGTAATTATGCAAGAAAGTCTCACTTCCTTGAGGCAGTGATTTTAAGCTGTAAGGCGGTGATCGATTATGCAGGCAGATATGCAAAACTTGCGCAGGAAATAGCGGCACAGACGAGTGATCCGGTAAGAAAACAGGAACTTCTCGTTATCGCAGAGAACTGCAGCAGGGTACCGGCAAAGGGTGCACAGAATTTCTATGAGGCATGTCAGTCATTCTGGTTTGTACAGCAGCTTCTTCAGATGGAATCCAGTGGACATTCTATTTCACCGGGTCGCTTTGATCAGTATATGTATCCATATTATAAGAAGGATATGGAAGCAGGAACTATTACCCGAGAGTTCGCACAGGAATTGATGGATTGCATCTGGGTTAAATTAAATGACCTGAATAAATGTCGTGATGCGGCTTCAGCGGAAGGATTTGCAGGATATAGCCTTTTCCAGAATCTGATCGCAGGTGGTCAGAATAAAGAGGGAGAGGATGTAACTAACGATCTTTCTGTTATGTGTATTCAGGCATCCATGCATGTGCATCTTCCGGCTCCATCACTTTCTGTGAGAGTGTGGAATGGTTCTCCGCATGAATTCCTGATAAAGGCAGCCGAGCTTACGAGAACAGGAATCGGACTTCCTGCATATTACAATGATGAGGTGATTATTCCGGCACTGCAGAACAGAGGCTTATCCCTGGAGGATGCCAGAGAGTACAATATCATCGGATGTGTGGAACCGCAGAAAGCCGGTAAGACAGAAGGGTGGCATGATGCCGCATTCTTTAATATGTGCAGACCTCTGGAACTTGTTTTTTCGAATGGTATGGATAAAGGTGAGATGGTGGGAATCCCTACCGGCGATGTCACTCAGATGAAGACCTTTGATGAATTCTTTGACGCATATAAGAAACAGATGGAATACTGCATTTCCCTGCTGGTGAATGCAGATAATGCTATTGATGTAGCTCATGCGGAACGCTGTCCGTTACCATTCCTTTCCTGTATGATAGATGACTGTCTGAAAGAAGGCAAGTCTGTCCAGGAAGGTGGAGCTGTTTACAACTTTACAGGTCCTCAGGGATTTGGAATCGCCAATATGGCAGATGGACTTTTTGCAATCCGCAAACTGGTCTATGAGGATAAGAAAGTATCTATGAAAGAACTTAAGGAAGCTCTTGCATGGAACTATGATAAAGGACTGGATGCGCAGTCCGCCGGTGATATGACAGAGATGATCATGAAGGCAATGCAGAAAGCAGGCAGAAATGTGGATGCTTCCACTGCAGAAGGACTTCTGAAAACTTTCATGGGGATGAAACCGGGTGAACAGAAGACACAGAGATTCAAAGAAATCCACGATATGATCGATGAAGTTCCGAAATTTGGAAATGATATTCCGGAAGTTGATTATTTTGCAAGAGAAGTTGCCTATACATATTCCAAACCGCTTCAGAAGTATAACAATCCAAGAGGCGGAAAGTTCCAGGCAGGTCTGTATCCTGTATCTGCAAATGTACCGCTGGGCGGACAGACAGGAGCGACGCCGGATGGAAGATATGCACACACACCTGTTGCAGACGGCGTTTCGCCATCTGCGGGCAAGGATGTAAAGGGACCTACGGCAGCGGCAACTTCCGTATCCAGACTGGATCATTTTATTGTATCCAACGGAACACTCTTTAATCAGAAATTTCACCCATCCGCACTTTCAGGAAGAGAGGGACTGGAGAAATTCGTTGCACTGATCCGCGGATACTTTGACCAGAAGGGAATGCACATGCAGTTTAATGTAGTTGACAGGCAGACACTGCTGGATGCACAGGAACATCCTGAGAAATATAAACATCTGGTAGTACGCGTGGCAGGCTACAGTGCACTGTTTACGACACTTTCCCGTTCCCTTCAGGATGATATCATCCGTCGTACAGAACAGGGCTTCTGATTCAGATGTTTTTTGAAGGAAGTAAAAGTGACAGGCAGAGGATGTATGGATAACAGAATAAGAAAGGAAAAGCATGGACTATTTGGATACAAAGGGCAGAGTGTTTGATGTCCAGAAATATTCTATTCATGATGGACCGGGTATAAGGACGATCGTATTTCTGAAAGGTTGTGTCCTGCGGTGCAAATGGTGCTGCAATCCGGAATCTCAGGAATATAAGATCCAGACAATGAAAGTGCAGGGAGAAGACAAGGTCATCGGACGTGATGTGACAGTCAGGGAGATGATTGAAGAAGTTGAGAAAGACAGGGTATACTATTACCGCTCGGGCGGAGGTATGACTCTTTCCGGCGGAGAATGTCTCTGTCAGCCGGAATTTGCAGGAGCACTTCTGAGAGCTGCCAAAGAGAGAGGGATTTCTACTGCGATCGAGAGTATGGCATGTGCAAAATGGGAGACGATTGAGACAATCTTACCGTATCTGGATACTTATTTAATGGATATTAAACATACAAATCCTGCGAAACATAAAGAATTTACAGGACGTTCCAATGAACTGATGATGGAAAATGCCAGAAAAGTGGCGCTTTCCGGTAAAACCAGGCTGGTAATCCGTGTACCGGTGATACCCACATTTAATGATACAGTGGAGGAAATCCAGGGGATTGCAAGGTTTGCAGACACACTTCCCGGAGTGGACAAGATTCATCTTCTTCCGTATCACAGACTTGGACAGGATAAATATGAGGGACTTGGCAGACCATATCTGATGGGAAATGTGGAACCACCGTCCAAAGAACATATGGAAACATTAAAAAAGGCAGTACATGCGGTCTGCGGTCTGGACTGTCAGATCGGTGGATGAGGTATTTTTTGCATCTGATACGATTATTGGAATAAAAAAAGAAAAAAACAAACAAACAAAAACAACACAATAAAACCCGTAAAAACAACATAAAACAACGGAAATGTATTGACTTTTTATGACCGATAGTGTAAAATCACAGGTAGAAACGTCAAAAACTATATCAATGCCTTAAGGAGGAAAATGAGCATGGTAAACGAATATGAAATCAAAAAACAGATCTGCGACATCGGAAGAAGAATCTACAGCCGCAACATGGTAGCTGCAAACGATGGTAACATCTCTGTAAAACTGAACGACAACGAATTTCTTTGCACACCTACAGGTGTATCCAAAGGTTTTATGACACCGGAGTATATCTGTAAAGTAGACAGAGAGGGAAATGTGATCCAGGCTAACCCGGGATTCAAACCATCCTCTGAAATCAAAATGCATATGAGAGTTTATGAGAAGAGACCGGACGTAGGTTCTGTTGTGCATGCTCATCCGATTTATGCAACATCTTTTGCAATTGCAGGTATTCCGCTGACACAGCCGATCATGCCTGAAGCAGTTATCTCACTTGGATGCGTTCCGATCGCTGAATACGGTACACCATCTACAATGGAGATTCCGGATAATCTTGAGAAATACCTTCCATATTTCGATGCAGTTCTTCTTGAGAACCATGGAGCATTGACATGGAGCACAGACTTAAACGCAGCTTACATGAAGATGGAATCTGTTGAGTTCTACGCACAGCTTCTGTATCAGTCAAAAGTTCTTGGCGGACCTAAGGAATTTGATGAGAAGAACATTGAGAAACTTTATGAAATTCGTCGTAAATTCGGTATGGCTGGTAAACATCCGGCAAACCTCTGCCTGAACAAAGACGGCAAGAACTGTCATAACTGCGGTGGAGCATGTCAGGACGGAGAATTCAAGAAATTCCCTGGATATCAGTATGATTTTGTAGGTGGAGATTCAAAACCGGCAGAGAATAATGCTGCATCTGATGCACAGTTAGTTGCTGAGATTACAAAACAAGTAATGGCTCAGTTAGGAATGAAATAAGAGCATAGATAATCAAGGAGGACAGTCTCATGCCAATTAATGAGAATATGGTACAGGAAATTGTACAGGAAGTTATGGCAAAAATGCAGATAGCAGACGCTCCGACTGGCAAACATGGCATTTTTAAAGAAATGAATGATGCAATTGAAGCTGCCAAGAAATCACAGCTTATTGTAAAGAAAATGTCCATGGATCAGAGAGAAAAAATTATTACCTGCATTCGTAAGAAAATAAAAGAAAATGCAGAAGTAATGGCACGCATGGGTGTGGAAGAGACCGGTATGGGAAATGTAGGAGATAAGATTCTCAAACATCATCTCGTAGCTGATAAGACACCGGGAACAGAAGTTATTACAACAACTGCATGGTCAGGAGACAGAGGATTAACTCTTATTGAAATGGGACCTTTCGGTGTGATCGGTGCGATTACTCCATGTACCAATCCAAGTGAAACAATTTTATGTAATACAATGGGAATGCTTGCAGGAGGAAATACAGTTGTATTTAATCCTCATCCGGCAGCAATCAAGACTTCCATTTATGCGATCAATCTTCTGAATGAAGCATCATTAGAGTCCGGCGGACCGGATAATATTGCGGTTACTGTAGAGAAACCTACTCTTGAAACTAGCAATGTAATGATGAAACATAAAGACATCCCGCTTATTGCAGCAACCGGGGGACCTGGAGTTGTAACTGCAGTTCTTTCTTCCGGCAAACGTGGCATTGGTGCAGGTGCAGGAAACCCTCCGGCACTTGTTGATGAAACAGCTGACATCCGTAAAGCGGCAACAGACATTGTAAACGGATGTACATTTGATAACAATCTTCCATGTATCGCAGAGAAAGAGATCGTAGCAGTTTCTTCTATCGTAGATGAGTTGATGCATTATCTTGTAACTGAGAATGATTGTTATCTTGCATCTAAAGAAGAACAGGATAAACTTACAGAAGTAGTTCTGGCAGGCGGAAAACTGAACCGTAAATGTGTCGGACGTGACGCAAGAACACTTCTTTCCATGATCGGTGTCAATGCACCGGCAAATATCCGCTGTATCGTATTTGAAGGACCGAAGGAACATCCGCTGATCACAACAGAGCTTATGATGCCGATCCTTGGTGTAGTAAGAGCAAGAGATTTTGATGATGCAGTGGAACAGGCAGTATGGTTAGAACACGGAAATCGCCATTCTGCACATATCCATTCAAAGAATATTGATAATATTACAAAATATGCGAAAGCAATTGATACAGCAATCCTTGTAAAGAATGCACCATCCTATGCTGCATTAGGATTTGGCGGTGAAGGCTATTGTACATTTACAATCGCAAGCCGTACAGGTGAAGGTCTTACCTGCGCAAGTACATTTACCAAGAGAAGACGCTGCGTAATGGCAGACAGCCTTTGCATTCGTTAAAGATGATGAGTTAAGGAGAGAAAGAACATGGACATGAATAATGTAAATATAGAAGAAATCGTGAAACAGGTTCTCTCCGGCATGACAGGAAATGCACCGGCAGCAGCAACAGTTTCTGCACCGGCAGCAACAACTGGAATCCCGAAGACAGCCAGAGTAGCTGTATTAACTGAAAAGGAACATTTCGAACTGAAAGAATATCCGATTCCTCCGATTGGAGATGACGATATCCTGGTTAAAGTTGAAGGATGCGGTGTGTGTGGTACAGATGCACATGAATTTAAAAGAGATCCATTTGGCCTGATCCCGGTAGCACTTGGACATGAAGGTACAGGTGAAATCGTGGCTATGGGTAAGAATGTTAAAGTAGATACTGCAGGAAAACCTGTAAAGGTTGGCGATAAAGTCGTTACCTGTATGATCTTTAAAGATGATCCGGAAATCACAATGTTCGACCTGAACAAGAAGAACGTAGGTGGAGCTGACGTATATGGACTTCTTCCGGATGATGATGTACATCTTAACGGATGGTTCTCCGATTACATCTTCTTAAGAGGTGGAAATTTCGGAACTACATTCTTTAATGTAAGTGATCTGGATCTAGATTCCCGAATCCTCATCGAGCCATGTGCAGTACTTGTACATGCAGTTGAGAGAGCAAAAACAACCGGAATCCTTCGTTTCAACAGCAGAGTTGTAGTTCAGGGCTGCGGACCAATCGGTCTGATCTGCATTGCAGTACTTCGTACTATGGGCGTAGAACATATCTGCGCAGTAGACGGAAATGAGAAACGTCTTGAATTTGCGAAGAGAATGGGAGCAGATACAAGCGTTAACTTCATGAACTTCAAAGGAATCGAAGCACTGACAGAGGCTGTAAAAGAAGCACAGGGTGGACACCTTGCAGATTTTGCATTCCAGTGTACAGGAAATCCAAAAGCTCATGCAAATATTTATAAATTTATCCGTAACGGCGGCGGCCTTTGCGAACTTGGTTTCTTCATCAATGGTGGAGATGCTACAATTAACCCGCACTTTGATCTTTGCTCCAAAGAAATCAATCTGGTTGGTTCCTGGGTTTACACTCTCAGAGATTATGTTACAACATTTGATTTCCTTAAGAGAGCAAATGCAATCGGTCTTCCAATGTCTGAGTTAATTACAGACAAATTCCCGTTAGAGCAGATCAATGAAGCTCTTCAGACAAACCTGGCAATGACAGGACTTAAGATCGCAGTTGTAAACAAATAGTTACTGTTCACCGGTAATATTCCGCAAAGAGTATTGCTGTGAACGGAGTGAACAGTAGCAACAAATAATAAGCCTGGCAATAGAGGAGAAAAGAAATGGCAGAAGCTGTAGGAATTTTAGAGGTGTTCGGGCTGGCGACAGCCTTTGTAGCAGGCGATGCCGGATGTAAGGCAGCAAATGTCCGCCTGGAGGTTTTTGATAAAAACAAACCAGCCAATGCTGACAGCCTGCCGGTACCGCTCCTTGTCTGCATTAAATTCAGAGGAAGTGTAACTGATGTTACAGCGGCTGTGGAAGCAGGCATGGAAGTTGCAAACAGAATGACTGGTGTGGTACAGCATTATGTGATCCCGAACCCGGAAGAGGGAACGGAAAAAATGCTGAAGATCAGCGCCCTGGATAAGGATTAGCAGTTGCATATCCGTTGGGCATCAGTTAAAATATAATCAGATATTTATTTGTAGATTCAGGAGGAAGCAGAAATGGCACAGGAAGCATTAGGAATGGTAGAAACCAGAGGACTTACAGCAGCAATTGAAGCAGCTGATGCAATGACAAAAGCAGCTGAAGTAGCATTAGTAGGAACAGAGAAGATCGGATCCGGACTTGTAACAGTTATGGTACGCGGAGACGTAGGAGCTGTTAAGGCAGCAGTAGAAAGCGGAAGCGCAGCAGCATCCAGACTTGGCGAATTAGTTGCTACTCATGTAATTCCGAGACCTCATACAGACGTAGAGAAAATCCTTCCAAGCATCTGACCAGCAGATTGAGAAGTGTAAAAAAGGAGTTCGCTCATGAGTAAATCATATGGATTTATAGAAATCACTGGTGTCGTTGCAGCAATCGATGCACTGGACATCATGTGCAAAACTGCAGACGTTGAGCTGGCGTCATGGGAACGTAAGCTGGGCGGACGACTGGTTACTATTATAGTTGAAGGCGATGTATCTGCCGTTACAGAAGCAGTAAATGCAGCAGCGACAGGTGCGATCAAGAAACCGGTAAGTTATGCAGTAATTGCACGTCCCCATGAAGAAATCGTCAGAATGGTGGAATTAAGTGCAAGTCGCTGGAAGAACAATCAGGGGGATGAATAATGGCTGAAGAGAAGAAACCGGAAGCAGATAAAAATGCCCCTAAAAAGGCAGCCGCTCCAAGAAGAACGAAAGCAAAAACTTCTTCAAAACCGGAAGTAAAAGCTCAGACGGCAGATACGGCGGCAGAAACAGCAAATAAAACAGAATCCCAGAAAGAACAGATAAAGGAAACAGTATCTCATAAGGAGGAGAAAGTTATGACACAGGAAGCATTAGGAATGGTAGAAACCAGAGGACTTACAGCAGCAATCGAAGCAGCAGACCAGATGTGCAAGGCTGCTAACGTAGCATTAGTAGGAACAGAGAAGATCGGATCCGGACTTGTAACAGTTATGGTACGTGGAGATGTAGGAGCTGTTAAATCAGCAGTAGAAAGCGGAAGCGCAGCAGCATCCAGACTTGGTGAATTAGTTGCTACACACGTAATCCCAAGACCACATACAGATGTAGAGAAAATCCTGCCTGTATTAAAATAGTAATCCATCGTAACTGTCCGGTATCTGCACAGCAGACTGCCGGATGGTTATAATCCGTCATATTTGACAGAAAGCAGGTGTATTCTTGGAATCTAATAATATTGAACTGATTACCAGAATGGTCATTCAGGCAATCAATCAGAATGAAAAAAAAGGCGATGGATTCATGGTTCCCATCGGGGTTTCCGCAAGACACATTCACCTGACACAGGAACATGTAGAAGCATTGTTCGGACCCGGATATCAGCTTACGAAGAAGAAAGAGCTGATGGGAGGTCAGTTTGCTTCTAATGAAACAGTTACCATTGTGGGACTGAAACTTCGTGCCATTGAGAATGTAAGAATCCTTGGACCGGTGCGTAAAGCTTCACAGGTTGAGGTATCTGCGACAGATGCCATTAAGCTTGGAATGAATGTTCCGGTTCGTGAATCCGGAGACGTTGCAGGAAGTGCACCAATCGCAATCGTAGGTCCAAAAGGAGCCGTTTATCTGAAAGAGGGATGTATCGTGGCAATGCGCCATATACATATGTCTCCGAAAGATGCACAGGCTGCAGGTGTGAAGGACGGCGATATCGTATCAGTAAAGGCAGATAATGAGAGAGGAACCATCTTCAATCAGGTCAAGATCCGTGTAGACGACAGCTTTACACTGGAAATGCATATTGATACAGATGAAGCAAATGCAGCAAAGATTGCTACAGGCACTACCGTAACAATAATTAAATAATATCGGGGGCCAAAGGTCAAAAAGCCGTTCGTGCCTGCACGATAAGGTTTTTGAACAGAAACCCTTAAGCGTTAATTGGGGGCAGAAGTATTTGCCCCCAATATTATTATCAGAAACAATTTGGAGGCTCATATGATCGTAGGCAAAGTTGTAGGAAGTGTGGTATCCACACGAAAGAGTGAGAAGCTGATTGGAAGTAAATTTATGATTATCGAGCCTGTGCATCATATGAAAGGCGACCTGAGCCAGCTGGTTGCAATCGATATGATCGGAGCCGGAGTTGGTGAATATGTATTGGTGGCACAGGGAAGCGCAGCAAGAATAGGCTGCGGCGTAGAAACAGCACCGGTAGATGCCGCAATTGTCGGTATTATTGATGACGGTGCAGGATTGGAGTAACGCCATGGAAATCAAAGAATTACAGGATATTATACAGCAGAATGGTGTGGTAGGTGCCGGCGGAGCCGGATTCCCTACTTATATGAAGCTTACAGACAAGGCCAATACCATTCTTATGAACTGTGCAGAGTGTGAACCATTACTGAAATTACACAGACAGTTATTGGAAAAACACGCATATGAAATTATGAAAACATTCCATATGATCCAGGAGACGGTTGGTGCTTCTGAAGCAATTATTGGAATTAAGAAGTCTTATGTACAGACAATTCATGCATTAAATCAGCATATTGAAGAATTTCCTGGCATGAGGCTGCATCTTCTGGACGAAGTTTATCCGATGGGAGATGAGGTTGTACTTATTTATGAGGCAACCGGAAGAGTAGTACGGCCGGGAGGACTGCCGATCGAGCAGGGAGTAGCCGTATTTAACGTTGAAACTGTATACAATGTATATCGTGCTGTGGAAGAGAAGCAGCCGGTTACAGACAAATATGTATCTGTTGTTGCAGAAGTAAGTGATCCTGTTACAGTGAGAGTTCCCCTGGGATGTACTCTGGAGGAAGTGGTAGCACAGGCAGGCAGCACAACAGTGAAGAATCCTGTCTATTTCGTAGGCGGCCCGATGATGGGGCGTATCGGAAATGGTTCAGATCCGGTGACAAAGACAACAAATGCGATTTTGGTCCTTCCAAAAGACCATCTTATTGTAGCGAAGAAACAGCGGACTTCTTCCATAGATTTAAAACGTGCAGCATCTATCTGCTGCCAGTGCAATACCTGTACAGATTTATGTCCGAGACATAATCTGGGACATCCGATCGATCCGGCGAAATTTATGAGGGCTGCATCAAATAATGATTTCAGAGACCTGAATCCATATATAGATGCTTCCTTCTGCAGTTCCTGCGGTGTATGTGAGATGTACTCATGTCCGCAGAGTCTTGCACCGAGAAGTCTTCTCGCAGATATGAAGGGCGGTCTGAGAAAAGCAGGTATCCGTCCTCCGCAGGGTGTACAGCCGAAACCGGTACAGGAATCCAGAGAATACCGTAAGGTTCCGGAAGAACGTCTGATGGCGCGACTTGGTCTTACGAGATATGACAAGGATGCTCCTCTGAAAGAAGAACTTGTACAGGTTAAGAAAGTAAGGATATTATTGAGCCAGCACATCGGAGCACCTGCACAGGCAGTGGTCAAAGCCGGTGATGAGGTAACAAGAGGGCAGATGATCGCACAGCCGGCACAGGGCTTAAGCGTTGGTATTCATGCTTCTGTCAGCGGTAAAGTAACAGAAGTAACAGACCGTTACATTATTATTGCAGTAAAGTAGAAAGGACGTGCACAAAATGAGTAAAGCAATCGGAATGATTGAATTTAAAACCACATCTACAGGCGTTACTGCAGCAGATGCTATGGTAAAAACATCTGAGGTAGAGATCGTCGAGGCACAGACCGTATGTCCTGGTAAATATATTGCAATTATTACCGGTGACTTAAGTGCGGTAAAGGCCGCCGTTGATACGGCAGTAACTACATATGAGGATAAATGCATTGACAGCTTTGTGCTGGGCAATCCGCATGAATCCATTTTCCCGGCAATTTACGGAACTACTCAGGTAGAAGATATCAGTGCGCTGGGAATTCTTGAAACTTATGATGCAGCTTCCATTATCGAAGCAGCAGACCAGGCAGCTAAGACTGCGATCGTAGATCTGATAGAACTTCGTATTGCCAAAGGTATGTGCGGAAAATCATATATGATGATCACCGGTGAAGTTTCTGCGGTAGAGGCTTCCATTGACAGGGCAAAAGAACTTGTAGCTGCCAAGGGTATGTACCTGGATTCTTCCGTTATCGCACATCCTGACAGAAGAATGATCGACAGTATTTTATAATATCCGGGGTAAGAAGTTTCTGACCCTGACACTCATAAAAAATTTCTCAAAAAAAGGGGGCAAAGATATGCTTGCACTGGAGAGAAGAAATCTGATTCTCGAAAAATTACAGGCAGAAAAGCGAGTGGTGGTCAGCGAGCTGAGCCAGCTTTATGACGTCTCTGAAGAGACCATACGCCGTGATCTGGATAAACTTGAAAAGGAAGGACTTGCGATAAAAAGTTATGGCGGTGCTGTGATCAATGAGGATGTAAGCATTGATTTGCCTTTCAATGTACGTAAGAACCAGAATGTTACAGGAAAGCAGAAAATGGCTGAACTTGCAGCTTCCCTTGTGAAAGACGGAGATCATATTTTCCTGGATGCGAGTACTACGGCAGTTTTTGTGGCGAAAGCATTAAAGGAAAAAGAACGTCTTACCGTAATTACCAATTCCATGGAAATACTTCTGGAGTTAGCTGATGTATCCGGGTGGAACATTATCTCCACCGGAGGCGTAATGAAAGAAGGATATCTGGCTTTTCTTGGATCAAAGACAGACGAATCCATACGTTCTTATTATGTAGATAAGGTTATCTTTTCGTGTAAGGCACTGGATCTGGAATGGGGGATTATGGAATCTCAGGAAGCTTTTGGCTCTACCAAGAGAGCGATGATCGGTTCCGGACGAAAGAAAATTCTGGTTGTTGACAGTTCTAAATTTGATCAGACAGCGTTTTCCGTAGCTGGAAGCATGAAAGAAGTAGATATTATAGTGACGGACAAAGAACCGACAGAACGCTGGAAGAAGCACTTTGAGAAATTTAATGTAAAATGCCTATATCCTGTCTGACAAAGAAAATAGGAGTATGATACAATGAATACTTTTGAGATGAAAACCGCGATCCATTTTGGGGATAACGCATTAGACAGATTAAAAGAGATTCCGTATAAAAGGGTTCTCATTATAACAGATCCATTTGTGGTACAAAGTAAAATGATCGATCTGATCACTGCTCCTTTAAACAGTGCAGATATTGAATACGATATTTTCCATGACGTTGTGCCGGATGCACCTGTGGACAAGATTGCAGAAGGGGTAAAGAAGTTCCTGGAATATCAGCCGGAAGCAGTTGTTGCAGTCGGTGGTGGTTCTGCGATTGATTCTTCCAAGGCAATCAGAGAATTTGCACTGAAGATCAACAATTACGGAAAAGTAGGTCTGATCGCAATTCCGACGACAAGTGGTACCGGATCAGAAGTTACTTCTTTTGCAGTAGTAAACGATACTGCAGCACATGTAAAATATCCGCTGATCTCAGAGAGCCTTACAGCAGATGAAGCAATTCTGGATGCAGAGCTTGTAAAGAGTGTTCCGCCGGCCATCACAGCGGATACTGGTATGGACGTGTTTACACATGCGCTGGAATCATACGTAAGCACTGCGCATAATGAATTCTCTTCTGCACTTGCGGAGAAAGCCATTGAAATTTGCGGGGTATTTCTGCTGAGAGCATATCTGGACGGCAGTGATATGCATGCGCGTAAAAAAATGCATGTAGCTTCCTGTCTGGCTGGTTTATCCTTTAATACAGCAGGTCTTGGAATCACTCACAGCATGGCTCATCAGCTGGGAGCAATGTTCCATATTCCGCATGGAAGGGCAAATGCTATGCTGCTTCCGCATATCGTAGAATTTAATTCTGATATCAATAAGCACAGTAAGAGCCAGAAAGAGTATCTTCCGGCTGTAAAGAGATACGCCAATGTTGCGCACATTCTCGGACTGAGCAATTATAATAAAGTAATGACGGTCCGTTCTCTGGTAAACTGGATTCAGTTTATGCAGAAAGAGATGAATATTCCGCTGACGATTCAGGAACTGGGAACAATTGCACCGGAAGAATATTTTGCAGCAATTGACAAGATGGCAGACGCAGCACTTGCAGATGCCTGCACAGTGAATAATCCGAGAGTTCCGACTAAAGAAGATATTATAAAGATTTATACGAAATTATGGTCATTCTGAAAATGAAGACAATAATTTCCGGCAGATGCTGACTGCCGCTGAAATCAGATACAGGAGATGGAGAAGAGATGAGTATTTATACAAAAAGAGGAGACAGAGGAATTACAGATATGGCTCATGCCGGTAATATTTCCAAGTCTGATGACCGTATCCGCCTTATGGGTGAGGCTGATGAACTGAATAGTCATATTGAACTTGTAAAAAGTATGCTCCGTCAGTCAGAAATACTTCAGCTTCTTGAACGTATTCAAAAGAATCTTGATCTGATCGCAGCGGGAGTCAGTAACCCATATGATCGTGACTGTAAAGTCAGTGAAAAGGAAACAGCAGTATTGGAGGCGGAAACAGATAAACTGGAAGCACTGTGCGAAAAGCCTGTTCCGGAGAAGCTTACAGGAAAGAGCCGACTGGCTGCAGAGATAGATATTGCACGTACTGTTGCCAGAAGAACAGAGCGCTGCCTTGCACAGGTCAGCGTGAAGTTTGGCGCAGATAAAGAGAGTAAGAGATTTCTTAACCGCCTTTCGGATTATCTGTATATTTTGGCGAGATATATAGAGTATTACTCTGATCTTTCAGTGGAACTGTCTGATGATCATGCGGGTGCATTGGCTAAAACGTCTGATAATAATACAGATGCATTGCCGGAACCGTCCGACAGTAATACAGATGTATTAAAAAAGACGGCAGATATCAATGAAGCCGTCATCCAGGAGGTTCTTAAACGAATGGGAATTCAGAGCAGGATAACATTGGATACAGCGAAGAAACTGATCGAGAGACTGGAGCAGGAAGCTGTGCGCAGAGGGCAGCGTGCGGTAATTGCGGTCTGCAATCCGGAAGGAAATCCGGTTGCGGTCCATGTGATGGATGGGGCATTCCTTGTAAGCTTCGATGTGGCAATGAAGAAAGCCTATACTGCAGTGGCAGTGAAGATGTCTACAATGGAACTTTCGAAGATCGCACAGCCCGGAGGAACCTTTTATGGCGTTGACAAGCTGGATGGTGGAAAAATCGTTATTTTCGGCGGCGGTATTCCGCTGAAGTCCGGAAATACAATTATCGGTGGACTTGGAATCAGCGGCGGTACAGGAGAAGAAGACCATAGTCTGGCAGAGTATGGTCAGTCTGTGTTAAATGAAATATTGTAAGATGGATGACAACTATTTGGCAGTCCGCTGTTGAAGGCACCAGACAGTTGCGAAGGAGTATTAAAAAGATCAGAACAGTTTTGAAGAGAGCTGTTCTGGTCTTTTTGCGATATACTGATTTATCTTCGCTTATATTTCCCGGGAGTCATGCCTTTGTATTTCTTAAAAGTACGTATAAAATAACTCAGATCATTAAATCCGTTCCTGTAAGCAATTTCTGTGATTGAATCATCAGTAGCCGCCAGTTGTAAACAGGCTTCTTCAATTCTCTGTCTGTTCAGATAATCCACAGGAGTCTGATGGGTCATTTCCGAAAAGAACCTGCAGAAATATTTCGGTGACATAGAGACAGAAGCAGACAGTTCCTGAAGTGTGATAGGATTGGCATAATTTTTTTCGATAAATTCCAGAACCTGCTTCAACTGTAAAATACGTTTATAGTCTCTGCGCGTTCGGGTAGGATTTTCGATAAAGTAATGATTACTGAAAACCAAACCAAAAAAGTGGTAAAATTGTCCAAATACAGTCAGCTCATATCCGGTATCTTTTTCATACATGGCATCAAACAGAACAGAAATACAGTTCAGAATCTGTGGATGCTCATCTGAAAAATGTGGAAAAAGCATTGTTTCCTGATGCAGGATTTTCTGGATATATTCTCCGCATACAGGATTGTTTTTCAAAAAAGTGTTCATATCAAAAACAATGCACTGATATACACAATCATGGGGAATTCCTGAATGAAGGATTCCACTGTGTACAAAAATGACATCATTCTTAACTGCTGTAAAACTTTTTTCGTCTAAAGTGACGGTAAGAGAACCTTCCAGAATACGAATTATTTCATATTCCACATGCCAGTGATAAGACATGACATATCTGGGATGTGTATGATCGATGTGATGAAACTCAAATGGAAACTCATAAGTGCCTCTTGGACGGTCTTCATTATGGTTTAAATCATGCAAAAGAACTTTCCTCCTTACAAAATTTACAGAAATTTTATGATTAAAACAGAAAAAGTGAATATTGTACTGTTTTTTGCTATTATAACACAAGTAATTTTCTAAATGCAATTATATAATAGATATCAGTAACAAAGTTGAGTGGTCAGGCTGCTGTGAACGGAGTGAACAGTGGTTATCGGGCTACTTGGCACAACAGGTGTAGAGGTTATTATTTTTGTTATATTTGCAGTCAGAAGATGCTGCGAAAAGTGAAAATGTAATCTTGGGGGTTAGAGCGTGTCTGAAAAATCATTCCCGCAATCTGCACGCCCCACTTTGCGGGATATTTCACCCGAATTCAGTTGCCGTAGCCCGCTACGGCGCCCTCATCCGGGTAAAATATCCCACAAATTGTGACGCACATCTTGCAGAAAGCCTTTTTCAGACACGCTCTAGCAGGAAATGATCCTGCGGGAATATTACAATAATTTATCAGGAGGTATTTTATTATGGCAAAGAGCAGATTAATTGGCAGCTATCCGGTAATTGGTATCAGACCTACTATCGATGGTCGTAGAGGAGCACTGGATGTTCGTGGATCTCTGGAAGATCAGACAATGAATATGGCGAAATCAGCTGCTAAATTATTTGAAGAGAATTTAAGATATTCCAACGGTGAACCGGTTAAAGTTGTAATCGCTGATACAACCATCGGACGTGTTGGAGAGAGCGCTGCATGTGCAGATAAATTCCGTAAAGAAGGCGTAGATATCACTCTTACAGTTACACCATGCTGGTGCTACGGCGCTGAGACAATGGATATGGATCCACAGACGATCAAAGCTGTATGGGGATTCAACGGAACAGAAAGACCTGGTGCTGTATACCTTGCATCTGTACTTGCAACACATGCACAGAAAGGACTTCCGGCATTCGGTATCTATGGACATGATGTTCAGGAAGCTGATGACACATCTATTCCGGAAGATGTTAAAGAAAAACTGTTAAGATTCGGCCGCGCAGCAGTTGCAGCAGCATCCATGAGAGGAAAATCCTATCTGCAGATCGGTTCTGTAACAATGGGTATCGGCGGATCTATCATTGATTCCGATTTCATCGAATCTTATCTTGGAATGAGAGTTGAGTCTGTTGATGAGGTAGAGATCATCCGTCGTATGACAGAAGGTATCTATGATCACGCAGAATTTGAGAAAGCTCTGAAATGGGCAAAAGAAACCTGTAAGATCGGCTGGGACAAGAACCCTGAAGAACTTCAGTTCTCAGCTGAAAAGAAAGAAGAGCAGTTCGAGTTTGTTGTTAAGATGGCAGTTATCATCAAAGAACTGATGAACGGCTGTGACAACCTTGATCCTAAATTCTCTGAAGAAGCAATCGGACACAATGCTCTGGCAGCCGGTTTCCAGGGACAGAGACAGTGGACAGATTTCTATCCGAACGGTGACTTTGCAGAAGCTATGCTGAACACCTCCTTTGACTGGAACGGAGCACGTGAACCATACATCCTGGCTACAGAGAACGATGTTCTTAACGGACTTGGAATGCTGTTCATGAAACTTCTTACAAACAGAGCACAGATTTTCGCTGACGTTCGTACATACTGGAGCCCGGAGGCTGTTAAGAAAGCTACAGGATATGACCTTGAGGGCGTAGCAAAAGAAGCCGGCGGTTTCCTTCACCTGATCAACTCCGGTGCTGCCTGCCTTGATGCTAACGGAGAAGCAAAAGAAGCTGATGGAACAGCTGTTATGAAACAGTGGTGGGATATCACAGAAGAAGACCAGAAAGCAATCATGGAAAACACAGAATGGTGTATGGCTGACAACGGATATTTCCGTGGAGGCGGATACTCCAGCCGTTATGAAACACGTGCCCAGATGCCTGCAACAATGATCCGCCTGAACCTTGTAAAAGGACTTGGACCGGTTCTGCAGATCGCTGAAGGATGGACAGTAGCTCTTCCTGAAGAAGTATCTGACAAGCTGTGGAAACGTACAGACTATACATGGCCATGTACATGGTTTGCTCCAAGATGCGATGGCAAAGAAGGACCGTTCAAGACAGCTTATGATGTAATGAACAACTGGGGTGCAAACCATGGAGCAATCTCCTACGGACACATTGGTGCAGATCTTATCACAATGTGCTCTATGCTGAGAATTCCTGTATCCATGCACAATGTTCCTGAGAAAGATATCTATCGTCCGGCAGCATGGAATGCATTTGGAATGGATAAAGAAGGTGCAGATTTCAGAGCATGCAAGAATTATGGACCTCTTTACAAATAATAAATAAAACCGATATGTAAGAATGTATATCGGCCGCCCGGAGTTGGAGATGATCTGACTTTGGGCGGCTGTTTGTATCAGGGGGAATCAAAAAAACAAACTGATATCTGTGTGTACAGATACCAGCCTGTTGTATATATATGTATGTGTGATGTGTGTATAATGTGTAAAAATGATATTTGGCATGAATATGCCAAAATCCCGAGACATACAAGTCAAAATTCCATTGCCGCAGGCAATCTGGAATGAATTTTGGCTACGTTACTGTGAACAGTAACGAAAAGATAAAGCAAAATCAGTTGTTGATTACAACACCTTTCTGAAGCATTATATTTGCATACAGAGCTTTTTCACTTGTGGAAATAATGCAATATGCAGTTTTGGCTTCTTCATAGAAAGCGAAACGTTCAATATTTCCAACCGCTTTATCGCCACGCTCGTCATATTTGGCAACGATTTCTTTATATGTATCCCAGATTGGTGTTTCTACATTATCGCCAGGCATAACTTCCATGAGATTTACAGGATGCTCTACATAAGTATCCAGTGGAAACAGTTTGAGGATCGCATCCAGGATTTCCGGTACACCATGTCCGTCACAGCGGATAGTGATGGCATTCTTTCCCATAGATTCAACAGGGAAGTTACCGTCTGCGATAACAAGACGATCGCTGTGTCCCATTTCACATAAAACTTTTAATAATTCCGGTGATAAAATTTCAGGAATTCCCTTTAACATAATTTGTATTCTCCTTTCAAAATTCTGAAAATCATTGTAAACAGTTTAATGAAAAAAATCAGATTATTCAAGGCAATATTTTACGCAAAAAGAGTAAATTTTTATAGTTTACAGCGGAGGAAACAGTAATACACAGAGCTGTATGAAATGCACAAAAATATATTGAAAAAATTGAAAAAATAGTATAAATATGCTATTATCATTATAGCGAATCAAGCGGATATTTGAAATTTACTTTGCTGTTTGCTCATAACCGAATAGCTGCCTGGCAGAGGACTTACCTGATTCGGTAAAATAAGTAAAAGGATGTAGTAGTTTTAAGCCAGAATTCCATTGCCGCAGGCAATCTGGAATGAATTTTGGCTAAGTTAGTGTGAACGGAGTGAACAGTAACATTTTTATTTGGGTTATCAGGCAGAGGGATGATGCCTGATCTTATGGGGGATAAAATTTAATATGTACAAAATATTATTGGTAGACGACGAAATCCTGGTCAGGGATGCAATCAGGGAGAACATTGACTGGAAAAGCCTGGACTGTGAGCTTGTGGGGGATTGTGAGAATGGCAGACAGGCAGTGGAATTTGTGCAGAGCCACAAGGTGGATGTTGTATTGACAGATATCTGTATGCCTTATATGGATGGTATGGAACTGAGCGAGTTTCTTCATGATAATTATCCGGATATTCTTATTGTTATATTCAGCGGTTTTGGGGAATTTGAATATGCGAAGAAAGCAATCCGTTATAATGTAAGTGAATATATGCTCAAACCTGTCACAGCAATGGAACTGACAAAAGTGCTCCGGAATATGAAAGAAAAGCTGGATTCCAGAAAAAAAGAACAGAAAAAAATGGAATCCCTGTCGCAGACTTCAAAGGATTATCACAAGAATGTGGATATCATCCGGTCGAAAGCACTGGAGACTCTTGTAAATTGTACCAGAGATGTACAGGTAAGTCTTCTGGAACTGAAAAAGCTGGGGATCAGCTTTGACTGTTCGAGCTACAGAGTAGCTGTTTTTGATATGGACACTTACTCAGAAATGTATCAGGTAGATATGCATAAACAGCAGGAAAGCGCATTGATGTCCTTTGTACTTTTTAATATAAGCAATGAAATTGTGACCAGAGAGAACGCAGGTGTTGCTTATCAGGAAGGCAGTAACCGGGTATGCATTATATTTACAGGATGCAGATCCAGAGAATTCGGAGACAAAATACATAGTATCTGTCAGGAAATCCAGCAGAAAGTAAAAGAAGTGATTGGGATTGAAACTTCTATAGGAATCGGAAGCTGGGTGAGATCACCTCAGGAACTGGTCTATTCCTATAAGCTTGCTGAGAAAGCCATTGGCTATCGGTATCTGCTGGGAGGCAGCCTCCTTTTGGATATGGAAGAAAAGAAAACGGACAACAGTATTAATCTTATAAAATCTCTGGAAACACTGACAGAAGAGATAAAGGTCGGAAACAGGCAGAAAGTGACAGAAATCCTGGAGCAGATCGAGCATGAGATCAAAGGGGCACTGGTGGAGAAAAGCTATGCCTGCATTTATCTTCAGCAGGTGATACGTGCCATCGGAAATACCTGCCAGTCCCTGAGTGATGATCCGGAAAAGATCATTGCTCAGAGAGAGAAGCTTCTGAAAGAAGTTTCTCAGGCAAAAACCTTTGATAAAGCAGTGACATTGGTGAAGGAGTATGCTGAAGGAGTTTTTGAATCACTTCAGGATCTGAATAGTTCCAGCGGCCAGAGGCAGGGAATGATGGCTATGGATTATATCCGGAAAAATTATATGGATCCGGATCTGAGTCTGAACAGTATCTGTTCTTATCTGAATATCAGTACCAGCTATTTCAGCACTATTTTTAAGGAGATGACAGGGGAAACGTTTATCGAATCACTTACCAGGATAAGAATGGAGAAGGCCAGGGAACTTCTGGAGAATACAACGCTGAAGAATTATGAGATTGCGGAAAAAGTAGGATTTTCAGATCCACACTATTTCGGAATTTCATTTAAGAAGATGACAGGAAAAACACCTACCGAATATGCAAGGGAGAAACGCCGATGAAGATTTCTTCAAAATTTAAGAGTATTCAGAGTTCTATTTTCTGTGCGGTGTCGATCCTGGTATTAAGTGCTGTGCTGGTTGTGACAGTGGTATCTCTGAGATATACGAATTCATCTATTTATGAAAATTCTGTCATGTATACACAGACGATCATCAAACAGCTGAATCAGAATATAGATTCGTATATCAGTTATATGGATAATATTGCGTCAGTGATCGCGCAAAGCGGTGATGCTTATAAATATCTGTACAGTGAAAAAGGATATGGAGCCACAAAGGATGAAAATTACAGTGAATACAGACAGCGCCTTGTGGAACAGTTTAAAACGATCCTGAAGGGCAGGGCGGATATTAGAAATATCGGGATTGTCAGAGAGGATAAGAACTCTCCATCTCTGTTTGACAATGGATTATCTGTGAGAAATACATATGTAGATCTTAATACACAGCCATGGTATGCAGATGCAGTCGGAAAATATGACCGGTATAATCTGACATCTTCTCATGTGCAGAATGTGATAAAGGGAGAAAGACCATGGGTCATCACACTCAGCAGAGGAATCCGCAATTATATAGGAACAGAAGCAGAGGATGGAGTAGTTTTTCTGGATCTGAATTACAGTGCGATCAGTGAACTCTGTGCACAGAGCAGCATGGGAGATAAAGGATATGTTTTTATTCTTGATCAGAATGGAAATATCGTTTATCATCCACAACAGCAGCAGTTATATAATGAACTGCAGACAGAGAACATTTCACTTGTTATGAATGCAAAATCAGATATTGTTACTGTCGGAAAGGGAGATGACGAGAAAATTTATGCACTGTCCCATTCTGATATCACGGGATGGACTATTGTGGGATGCATGAATATGTCTGAACTTTTACGAAACAGCAGACAGACAAGAAGTATTTATGTGCTGGTAGCAGTGGGGTTGATCATAGTTGCTCTTCTGATTTCCAGCCTGATTGCCAGGAATATTACGCTGCCGATCCAGAAGCTTCGTGATTCCATGAAAAGTGTGCAGAAAGGAAATTTTGATATTGAAGATATAGAGGTGATTTCCGACAATGAAATAGGAAGTCTTACCAGATCTTTTAATGTGATGACGCACAGGATACGGGAATTAATGGAGCAGAATGTAAAGGAGCAGGAGCAGAAGAGAAAAATAGAACTGAAAGCCCTGCAGTCGCAGATCAATCCACATTTTCTGTATAATACGCTGGATTCTATTATCTGGATGGCTGAAGGAAAGAAGAATGAGGAAGTGGTGATAATGACGGCTTCTCTGGCGCGACTGCTCAGACAGAGTATCAGCAATGAGGATGAGCTTGTAACAGTCGGACAGGAGATTGAATATGTCAGAAGTTACCTCACGATCCAGAAGATGCGCTACAAGGATAAGCTGGAATTTGAGATAAAGGCAGATCCATCCATTACACAGGTACCTATCATTCGTCTGGTATTGCAGCCGCTCGTGGAGAATGCAATTTATCATGGCTTAAAATATAAAGACAGTAAAGGACTGTTGACAGTACATGGATATATGAAAGGTGAGAATGCAGTAATCGATATTACGGACGATGGTGTGGGAATGGATGAGGAAACCCTGAAACATATTTATGATAAGCATAAGGTGAATTACCGTTCCAATGGAGTTGGGGTGTACAATGTGCAGCAGCGTCTGGTTTTATATTATGGAAAAGATTATGGCATTATCTATCACAGTGAAAAAGGAAAGGGAACCACAGCATCTGTTGTAATTCCCGGAATACAGGAGGAATCCCATGAAAAGTCATAAAAAAGAGATTATAACAGTTGCAATCCTTATGGCGGCAGCAGTGGTGATTTTTGCCGGAATCCTGAAACCGGAGGCAACACAGACGAAAAAATGCTCCCTCATTTATATTCCAAAGATCAGGGATAATACCAATGATTTCTGGACTTCGGTAATATCCGGCTGTAAGATGGCGGCAGAGGAATATGAATCTGACCTTGAAATCCTGGCTCCGGATAAAGAAGAGAATATAGAAGAACAGAATAAACTTCTGAAAAAAGCCATTGAGCAGAAACCGGATGCGATTCTGTTTTCCCCTTCCAGCATGGATGCATCAGACGAACTTCTGAAGGAAGCAAAAGAAAAAGGAATCCGTATTACCTATATTGATTCCTATACAAAAGAAGAATTGCAGGATCTTACAGTTGCCACAGATAATGTGAATGCAGGCAGGATGTTAGGAGAGTATGCCAGAAAATTAATCGATAAAGATTCAAAGATAGCCATTGTCAGCCATGTAAAAGGTGTTTCTACAGCTGTGGAGAGAGAACAGGGATTCAGGGAAGGTCTTGGTGACTATGCTGATAACATAGTAGATATTGTCTACTGTAACTCACTCTATGAGAAATCCTATGAACTGGCGCAGGAACTGATGAGGAAATATCCGGATCTGGAACTGATTGCAGGAATGAACGAATATTCTGCAGTTGGTGTGGGAAGAGCAGTCAGTGATGCAGGAGCGAAAGATAAGATCGCAGTAGTTGGTGTGGACTGTTCTCAGGAGGCCATCAATCTTATGGAAATGGGCGTTTATAAGGGAATTATTGTGCAGAAAGCATTCCGGATGGGGTATATCGGAGTGGAAGAAACCATTCATATGCTTAACGGGGATGCAGTAGAGAAGAATATTGATTCAGGATGCGAGCTGGTTACGCCGGAGAATATGTATAACAGTGATATTGAACGGCTGATCTTCCCGTTTAGCTGACTGACGCGTTGAAACGACTGCGTAATATAAGGATAAAAGAAGCAAAAAGGTTAAATATTTCCGGATGAAAAAAAGGAAATATTTAACCTTTTTTTGGAAGATATTTCATTACAATTATCCGACAGGTAAGGTAAGATATAGACAACAAAGAGAGATACGAAATAACGTAAGGAGGGTGAAAAACTTGGAAAAGTTGAAACAAAATCCAATTGTGAAGAAACTCGGTCTGAACAGAATCCTGTTAGCATGTATTCTGGTTCTTATGTTCGTAGTCTTCAAAGTAGTTCTGGGAAGTAAGTTCCCTGTAGGTGACAGTATCAAATCTACTTTGAACTATGTATACTTCCTGGGCTTTCTGTCACTTGGAGTAACATTTGTAATTGCCACTGGAGGAATCGATTTCTCCATTGGACCTGTAATGTTCTGCTGTGCCCTGATCTCAGGTTACTGCATGACATCTTATCATGTACCTTGTGCAGCAGCAATGGTGATCTGCATTCTGATCGGATTTGCATTTGGCGTGTTTAATGGCTGGATGGTATCTTATATGTCAGTTCCGCCATTTATCATTTCCATGGCATCTATGAACATTGCAAAAGGTATTGCATCTGTATTTACAAAGACACAGTCCGTCAGCTGGCCACTGGGAAGTGATCCTGTAAACGGATGGTTCAGAAATCTTATCTCCTATAAGGGATTCCCTGTAGGACTTGTGATTTTCCTGGCAGCAGCAGTGATCTGTGGAATTATTCTTTATAACACAAAACCGGGACGTTATATCCTTTGTCTTGGTTCTAACAGCGAAGCAGTAAGACTCAGCGGTGTTAATACAAAAAAATGGAGAATGCTTGCTTATGTGATCTGCGGTGTTCTTGTAGGAATCGGAGCAATTTTCTTTGTTGGTGCTTATACAACTGTTCAGCCTGGATACGGCGATCAGTACAACAATGAAGCGATTGCAGGCTGTGTAATGGGTGGTACATCCATGGTTGGCGGACTTGCTTCTATCGGCGGTACAGTCATCGGTGTATTTATCATTTCTCTTCTTCAGCAGGGTATCATGGCATTTGGTCTTGGTAAAGGTCAGCAGATGATCATCACAGGACTTATCGTAATTGTAGCAGTTTATGTCGACGTTTCTGCAAGACGCAGAAAGAACTGATCGGAAGGGAGGATGTAACAATGGGTGAAGTTATTTTGACTATGAAGGACATTGATAAGTCCTTTCCTGGAGTTCATGCTCTGGATCACGTTAATTTTGAAGTGAAACGCGGCGAAGTACATGCTCTTATGGGAGAAAACGGTGCCGGAAAGTCTACATTGATGAAAGTTCTTACCGGTATTTATCAGAAAGATTCAGGATCCATTACCTATAAAGGAAAGGAAACTGAATTCCATAACACAAGAGAAGCGCAGGATGCAGGTGTTGTAATCGTGCATCAGGAGTTGAACATGGTAGGTGATCTTACCGTAGCTCAGAATATTTTTATCGGACGTGAACCAAAGAAAGGGTTCAGCATTGATGATAAGAAAATGATCGAAGATTCCAAAAAACTCTTTCAGGAACTGAACATTGAAATCAATCCAAAAGAAAAGATGAACAATCTTACCGTCGGAAAACAGCAGATGTGTGAGATCGCAAAGGCTATTTCCCACAAAGCAGAGGTTATTATCTTTGATGAGCCGTCAGCAGCACTGACAGAGAAAGAGATTGCAGACTTATTCGAGATTATCCGTGATCTTCGTAAGAAAGGTCTTGGAATCGTTTATATTTCCCACCGTATGGATGAGATCAAAACGATCACTGACAGAGTAACAGTCATGCGAGATGGTGGTTATGTAGGAACGCTGATCACAGCAGACAGTACAAAAGAAGACATCATCAACATGATGGTTGGACGTGTCATTTATGAAGATCCTAAGGAACACAGCATGGTTGCACCGGATGCACCTGTTGTTCTTAAGGTAGAGAACCTGAATGCAGGTAAGATGGTTCAGAATGTAAGCTTTGAACTTCGCAAAGGTGAGATTCTTGGTTTCTCAGGACTGATGGGAGCCGGACGTACTGAGACAGCAAGAGCACTGTTTGGTGCTGACCCGAAACAGAGTGGAAAGATCTCTATAAGGGGAAAAGACGGACAGCTTCGCGAGGTAACTATCAACAGTCCTCAGGATGCAGTTAAATATGGTATTGGTTATCTGTCAGAGGACAGAAGAAGATATGGTTGTGTCGTACAGAAATCTGTAACAGAGAATACTACGCTGGCAACCATGGAAGAATTTACCAGTGGTATCTTCATTAATAAATCAAAAGAAAAAGAAGTTTCAGAGAAATACGTTAAAGAGCTGGCAACCAAAACTCCAAACTGCGAGCAGCTGGTAGTCAATCTTTCCGGTGGTAACCAGCAGAAGGTCGTTATCGCAAAATGGCTGACACGAGACAGTGAGATTCTTATTTTTGATGAGCCGACCAGAGGTATTGATGTTGGTGCCAAGAATGAAATTTACAAGTTAATGAACAGACTGGCTGCAGAAGGTAAATCTATTATCATGATTTCTTCTGAAATGACAGAAGTTCTCCGTATGAGTGACCGTATTATCGTTATGTGTGAAGGTAAGATTACAGGAAATATTGATATTTCCGAAGCTACACAGGAACACATTATGAATCATGCAACACGGAACATCAATTAAGGAGGAAAGTCATGACTAAGAAGAAAAAAAGTATTTTAAGTGATCAGAGATTTATTGTATTACTGGTTATTATTGTACTGTTTGCAATTTTCTCCTTTAAGAGCAGGGAGTTCAGACAGTATACCACAATCCTGAGTATGCTGGATTTCTCATATTATGATCTTCTGATGGCAATCGGTGTTACATTCCCTCTTATTACAGGAGGTGTAGACCTGTCAATCGGAACAGGTATGGTATGTTACGCATTGATCGCAGGATCTCTGGTAAGAAATAATAATCTTCCGGTTGTACTTGCAATGTTACTTTGCATTGTACTTGGAATTATTGTAGGAGCAGCAAATGGTGTGCTGATCGGTATTATGAACCTGCCGCCATTCCTTGCAACACTTTGTACATGTATGATTACCCGAGGTGCAGGATCCCTGTGCAGTGCCACTCCCTGGCCGGGACTTACACAGGAGGGCGGATGGTTCCATTCAATCTTTAAGATTACAGTTGGAACAGGAAGAAGTGCTTCCCGTTATCCTATCGGTTTCTTATGGATGATCATTCTG
This sequence comes from Blautia sp. Marseille-P2398, assembly GCF_964240315.1. NCBI lineage: Bacteria > Bacillati > Bacillota > Clostridia > Lachnospirales > Lachnospiraceae > Blautia > Blautia sp. Marseille-P2398. The sequence continues at coordinate 80,198 of NZ_CAXSTD010000006.1, read as the reverse complement.
GTCCTTGTAATGGAATATGTTCTGAATCATACAAAATTCGGTCGTTATACGATCGCGATCGGTTCCAATAAAGAAGCAGCAGCTCTTTCGGGAATCAACGTTAAATTCTATCATGTTATGGTATATGTAGTATGCGGACTCTTCACAGGTCTTGCAGCTATCGCATATGCGGCAGTTACACCAACTGTACAGCCTGGTACCGGTGCAGGACTTGAAATGGATGCCATCGGTGGAGTATTCGTAGGTGGTGTTGCAGCAACAGGTGGTTATGGATCAGTAATCGGTACTTTAGCCGGTATCTTCGTTATCATGCTTCTGAAAACCGGTCTTCCATATATCGGACTTCAGGCAAACTGGCAGCAGATCATTACAGGTGCAGTTCTTATCATTGCAGTACTGATCGATATCATGAAAGAAAAGAAAGCAGCAGCAAAATAATTTTCAAAACTGAATAAAGAAAAATGCATCTTACGACAGATGCAAAACAGCAGGATATGAAACAACGGAGGGCTTCCAGGGGATGTTCGGCGACAGTATTGTCATATGTGTATTTTGGGGAAGGCGGAACGAGAGAGGAAGCCTCCGGGGTATCATTTATAAAAAACTATATTAAATGTATATTTAAAAGGAGGAAATTTTAAATGAAAGCAAAAAAAGTGATCGCATTAGTTATGTGTGCAGCAATGGTAGCAGGAATGTCCGCATCAAGCGTTATGGCAGCCGATATGCCGGAACAGTTCAAAGATCTGAAAGCTAATGAAGCTTATGATTTCCCGATGATGGTTAAATCTTTCCAGTCTACATACTGGGATGCAGCTCAGGAAGGTATGAAGAAAGCTGCTGATGAACTTGGTGTTACATACAAAGCACAGGGACCAAACAGTGAATCTGATATCGCTGACCAGGTTAACATGATCAACACAGCAATCGCTGCAAAGCCGGCCGGATTAGGTCTTGCTGCATGTGATACATCTTCTGTTCTTGATGCACTTCAGGAATGTGCTGACAAAGGAATCCCGGTAGTAACATTTGATACAGGTATCGCTGATGCTCCGGAAGGATCTGTAGTATGTGAAGTTTGTACAGATAACACACAGGCTGGTTCTGTTGCAGCTGAAAACATGTATAATTCAATCAAAGATGTTATAGCTAATGCAGATGGACAGGTTATCATCGGTGAAGTTAACCAGGATGCCACAGGTCAGAACATCCAGCAGCGTGGTGGCGGATTCATTGACAAAATGATCGAACTTATTCAGGCTGACGGAAAAACAGTTGCAGTTAAAGGTAACGAGTTCTATGTAAACGCAGCTAAAGGTGCAGATGCAAAAGAAGCAGACGCAGACGTTGTTATCCAGGTCGCTGTTCCTGCACAGACAACTGTAGAGCTTTGCTCAACAGAGGCTCAGGCAATCCTTTCTCAGGAAAACTGCATCGCTATCTTCGGTTCCAACCAGACAGCAGCAGAAGGTGTTCTTGCAGCTAATGCTAACCTGAACGTTCTTGGTTCTGACGCAGGAGCAGGCGATGTTATCGGTGTTGGTTTCGATGCTGGTTCTATCATTAAAGCCGCTGTACAGGATGGAACATTCATCGGTGCTGTTACACAGTCTCCTCTGATGATGGGTTACTATGCAATCTACGCTCTGACAGCAGCAGCTAACGGACAGGAACTTGAAGATGTTCCTACAGATGGATACTGGTATGATTCCACAAACATGGACAGCGAAGAAATCGCTCCTAACCTTTATGACTAATCGATAAGTAAATATCGAGAGGAAATGAATCCTTAGAATTAAGTATTAATTATTAATACAAATACAGACGCCGCACTGCCGTATGGCAAGTGCGGCGTTGTTGTTCAAACAATAAAACAATGATTGGAAATGATGATTTTATTAAGTTGTAAAGATACTTATTTCGACGATAGATTTCAAAAGAGCAAATAAGGACATTTTTTCAGACAAACAAGGTTCTTATTTTGGGGAGTAAGTTGAGATAAAATGAAATCATCAGATATGAAAAGCGTATAAATTCATATATTGAGGAGGTTTTGCAATGGCAGCATATTATTTAGCAGTAGATATCGGAGCATCCAGCGGACGTCACATCATTGGACATATGGAAAACGGAAAAATGGTTCTGGAAGAAATTTATCGTTTTGAGAATGGAATGGTAAAGAAAGACGGAGAACTCTGCTGGGAATTTGACCGTCTTTTCAAAGAGGTAGTAAATGGTCTGAAGAAATGTAAAGAAATTGGCAAGATTCCGGTAAGTATGGGCGTGGACACATGGGGCGTTGACTTCGTACTTCTGGACAAAAATGACAATGTTCTTGGAAATACAGTAGGATATCGTGACCACCGTACAGAGGGAATGGATAAAGAAGTTTATAAGGCAATTTCCCTGAAAGATCTCTATGCAAGAACAGGTATCCAGAAAGCTGATTATAATACGATCTATCAGCTGATGGCAGTGAAAAAGAAACATCCGGAATATCTGGAACAGGCGGAGACACTTCTTCATGTGCCGGATTATTTCCATTTCCTTCTTACAGGACAGAAAACCTGTGAGTACACAGAAGCTACGACAGGACAGCTTGTAAGCCCGATCACTAAGGACTGGGATTATGAACTGATCGATATGCTCGGTTATCCGAGAAAAATGTTCCAGAAGCTGATTATGCCCGGAACAGGCATCGGACATCTGTCAGATAAGATCAGGGAAGAAGTGGGCTTTGATCTGGAAGTAGTTGCACCTGCAACACATGATACAGGATCCGCTGTACTGGCAGTTCCTGCAAATGATGATGACTTTATTTACATTAGTTCAGGAACATGGTCACTGATGGGAATTGAGAGAAAAGAAGCTGACTGCTCTGAGAAGAGCTGTGAGATGAACTTCACAAATGAAGGCGGTTATGCAGGCCGTTTCCGTTACCTGAAGAATATCATGGGACTCTGGATGATCCAGTCTGTGCGTCATGAAGTAAATGATGCATACAGCTTTGCAGAAATCTGCGCAATGGCAGAGGAAGCAAAGGATTTCCCGTCAAGAGTAGACGCAAATGATGAGTGTTTCCTTTCTCCTGACAATATGACAGAGGAAGTTAAGGATTACTGCCGCAGAACAGGACAGAAGGTTCCGGAAACTCTGGGAGAGATTGCAACAGTTATCTACACAAGTCTTGCGGAATGCTATGCAAAGACAGCAAAAGAGCTGGAAGAGATGACAGGCAGGACTTACAGCCGTATTCATATCGTGGGCGGCGGTTCCAACGCAGGATATCTCAATGAGCTGACTGCAAAGGCAACAAAGAAAGAAATCCATGCAGGTCCAGGAGAGGCAACTGCAATCGGAAATATCACAGCACAGATGCTGAAAGCAGAAGAGTTTAAAACCATTGAAGAGGCTCGTACTATCATTCATGAATCCTTTGGTGTAAAAGTTTATAAATAATAAAAGGGGAACAGGGCATTGGCTCTGTTCCTTTTGTGTTACGAGTCAACGGAAAGGGAATATGTTGACTATCATGGGGTTTCAAAGTATAATGATGGCTGGTGAATTGGGCGGAAATACAGGGTGATTCATCAGAGGTAAGTGATTGATTTTAATAGATAAAGGCAGGTTATATATGAATACAATTAGTGTGGAAGAGCTGGAGAAGATTGATTCTTCTAAGATTACGATCGTGGATGTGCGGCCGGCGGATCAGTACAGCAGGGGATCTTTTCCGGGGGCAGTGAATATTCCGCTGGATGAGTTTGAGGAAAGAATGGAGTCTGTGGACAGGGAGAAGATGGTGTATGTTCTCTGTCATACGGGGGACAGAAGCCGGGACTGTGTGGAGAAGCTGAGTGATGCAGGGTATGAGGCTGTGAATATTGAAGGTGGATATCGTGCCTATCTGAGACTTTCTCTGAGCCGTTTTATGGAGAATGATGCTAAGGAGCAGAAGGAACTGAAGACGAAAGAGATTGAGCACAGTATTATCAAGACGTTCAGAAAGACAGTCTGGAGACCGTTTACCAAGGCTTTGAATCAGTATCAGCTGATTCAGGAGGGAGATAAGATTGCTGTCTGTATTTCAGGTGGTAAGGACTCTATGCTGATGGCGAAGCTGCTTCAGGAGCTGAAGCGTCATGGGAAGATTCATTTTGAACTGGTGTTTCTGGTAATGAATCCGGGCTATAATGCGGATAACTGGAAGATTATTCAGGATAATGCAGAGCTTCTGGGAATTCCTCTTACGGTTTTTGAAAGTGATATTTTTGATACAGTGGCAGAAATTGAGAATAATCCCTGTTACCTGTGTGCGAGAATGAGACGTGGTTATCTGTATTCTCATGCCAAGGAGCTGGGATGTAATAAGATTGCGCTGGGACATCATTTTGATGATGTGATCGAGACAATCCTCATGGGTATGCTGTACAGTGGTAAGGTGGAGACTATGATGCCGAAGCTGCACAGTCAGAATTTTGAGGGAATGGAACTGATCCGTCCTATGTATCTGATCAAGGAATCTGCGATCAAGGCATGGAGAGATACTAATGGGCTGCACTTCATTCAGTGTGCATGCCGTTTTACTGAGAACTGTGTAAGCTGTGGGGGCGGACGTGGTTCCAAGCGTGATGAGATGAAAGAGTTGGTTGCACAGTTTAGAAATACAAGCAGTGTGATCGAGACGAATATCTTTAACAGTGTGCGGGATATTAATCTTCGTACTGTTATGGGATATCATAAAGATGGAGAATACTACAATTTCCTGGATGACTACGATCAGCGTGGAAATAAGGGCGCTGATAAGGAAAAAGAATGATAACAGCAAAATCTTCATTTGTGGAAGAGAAATACACTGCTCAGTATTATAGTGGGAACGGTTGTCTATATGTTTCTGGTGCAGGTGGTGTTCTAAAAGGAGGAATCCATGACCTTACAGGAGATTCTTGAAAGTGTAAAAAGTGGTTCTGTATCTGTGGAGGAGGCAGAGCGAATCCTTAAGAAAGAAAGTTATGAAGAAATGGGATATGCGAAGCTGGATACAAGCCGCAAGGCAAGAACCGGTTTCGCAGAAGTAATCTACTGCAGTAATAAGGCAGATGAACATCTTCTGAATATTTTTGAAAGATTATACAGAGAAGACGGTGAGGTATTCGGAACCAGAGCTTCCCAACATCAGTATGAACTGGTGAAGGAGAAGTTTCCGGAGACAGAATATGATCCGATCTCGCGTATCTTAAAGGTTGAAAAGAAAGATAAGAAGCGTATTGGTAAGATTGCGGTGTGTTCAGCAGGAACTGCAGATATTCCGGTTGCTGAGGAAGCTGCACAGACAGCGGAATATTTTGGCACAAATGTTGAACGGATTTATGATGTGGGAGTCAGCGGAATGCATCGTTTATTCTCCAGACTGGAGACGATCCAGAGTGCGAACTGTGTAATTGCAGTTGCGGGAATGGAGGGAGCTCTTGCCAGTGTGATGGGCGGTCTGGTGAGCAGACCGGTGATCGCAGTACCGACATCTGTGGGTTATGGTGCAAGTATGCATGGTCTTTCGGCACTTCTTACTATGATCAATTCCTGTGCGAATGGGATTGCTGTGGTGAATATTGATAACGGCTACGGTGCCGGCTATCTGGCAACGCAGATCAACCGTCTGGCAGCAGGTACAGATGAGAAAGGAAATTGATTATGGGAAAAACATTATATCTGGAATGTTATTCAGGGATAAGTGGTGATATGACGGTTGCGGCGCTTCTTGATCTGGGGGCTGACCGTTTAGTGCTGGACAGGGTGCTGAAGAGTCTTAAGGTATCAGGATTTGAGACAAAGATCAGCAGAGTTGTGAAGTCCGGAATAGATGCATGTGATTTTGATGTTGTGCTGGATAAAGAGCATGAAAATCATGACCATGATATGGAATATCTGCATGGACATCATCATGAAGGCCATGAGAGCAATCACGCCCATGGCACAGGAACAGCGCAAGACCATCACCATCACGAACACCGTGGAATAAAAGAAATTACCTATATTATAGAGCATAGCGCAATGACTGAGAATGCAAAGAAGATCGCATTGCGTATATTTGAAATTCTTGCAGAGGCAGAGAGTAAAGCACACAATGTGCCTGTGGATCAGGTGCATTTTCATGAGGTGGGAGCAGTGGACTCTATTGTGGATATTGTGTCTGTGGCAGTCTGCTTGGATAATCTGGATGTTACAGAGGTAATCGTTCCTGTTCTCTGTGAGGGACGGGGAACTGTCCGTTGTCAGCATGGCATCCTGCCAATCCCGGTTCCGGCAGTTGCAAATATAGTAAGTGCCAATCATTTATATCTGAAAATGACAGAGGTAGAAGGTGAACTTGTAACGCCTACAGGTGCGGCGATAGTGGCAGCAGTGAAAACAAAAGATAAACTTCCGGAAACATTTGAAATCCAGAAGATTGGAATCGGTGCAGGTAAACGCCAGTATGAGTGTCCGGGAATCCTAAGGGCAATGATTATCTCACAGAGCGCAGAAATAGATGAAGAAAAGGCTCAGACAGAAGAATTCAAAAACCCGGAAATCAGAAATAATCCGAAAGCTGAAAATCAGGAAACCAAAGATACGATTATCAAGATGGAGACAAACATTGATGACTGCAGTGGAGAAGTTCTGGGATTTGTCATGGAGCGTCTAATGAAAGCCGGTGCCAGAGATGTGCATTATGTGCCTGTTTTTATGAAAAAGAACAGACCTGCATGGGTTCTGAATGTGATCTGTAAGGAAGAAGATATGGAAACGCTTCAGAATATTATTTTTGAAGAAACTACTACGATTGGAATTCGTTATAGCAGAATGGAACGTACGATTCTTCCCAGAGAAACGAGAACCCTTCCGACTCCATGGGGAGAAGTTCAGGTAAAGGTATGCACTTTGAATGGAAAAGAGCAGCTTTATCCGGAATATGAGAGCGTTGCACAGTTGAGCAGAGAAAAAGAGATCCCGTTTACAGAAATTTACCGTTATATTGTTTTGGCAAATAAAGATAAAGAATAACAACGTAAAAGAAAACAGTCACATACTTGAGTGAATATCTCAACATTCATCAGATGTATGTGACTGTTTCTTTTTATTATTTTTATGAGGTGACTTCTGGTTCAGTTCTATCTGCTACCTGGTACTTTTTGCAATTCAGGCAGGGAAAGTTGTCTGATTCGGTTAAATTACAGAGTACTTACACCGTCATCATCATAACGGTCATATTCAGCTCCCTCATATCCGATCATGCGGATCGTAGCCGGATCGATATCCTTTACTGTCTGCGCAACATCAGCAACCGGGATTGCTTTTCCTTTGCGAATAAACAGTGGAACTTCATTCAGGGCAACTTCTACATAGTGATGTCCTTTTTCAAGAATCTCCTGAGAAATTGTTCCGTCAGGCAGGAATTTTACGAACATCATTTCTTCCGGCAGATATACATAGCGGCCTTTTGCATTCTGTGTGTAAACTGGTGCGATCATGATTTCGTTTCCAAGGAGAAGCTGGTCCTCTACCTGAGTTGCGAATGCATCGTCTGTGTAGTCAAATGCCAGCGGACGGAACATCATATCATCGTTTAATGCTGCCTTCATGTATTCACTGTACAGATATGGAACAAGGCGATATCTGACACCGATCACATGGCGGAAGTCTTCGATATTTTCAAACTGGTAAGCTTCCTGTTCTCTGGTTCCCAGAGCGGAGTGGTTTCTCATAAGAGGTGTGAATACACCAAGTGCCAGCCAGCGCAGTACCAGGTCACGTGTGGTATCTGCACCGAAACCGCCCAGATCTGCACCTGTGTAAAGGAAACCGCACATATTCAGGGATGGAAGCATCTTTAAGTTCAGAAGGATGTGTGACCACCAGGATTTGTTGTCTCCCATCCAGATTCCGCCGTATCTGTGCATTCCCACATAGGAGGAACGGGAGAACATCAGGAAACGTTTGCCAGGTGCGATTTTTTCAAATGCTTCACCTGCTGCACGGGTCATGTTATAGCCAAACAGGTTATGTACCTTGTCGTGGCGGATCTTCTGACCGTTTACATTGTGATAGAAGCGTTTGTAATCTTCCGGATTATTTGCAAGTCCTTTTACCTTTGCGCCGAGAACGAATCCAGATGTTTCTTCCTTGTCCATGAAGTTGTCTTTGATGTATTCTTTTAATTCAGCAACGCCTTCCGGTGTACAGAACATTGCAGGTTCGTTCATGTCATTCCAGAAACCGTCGATTCCTTTGGAAATGAGACGTTCGTATTTCTGTCCGAACCATGCTCTGGCATCTGCGTTCAGGACATCCGGGAAATGAGTCCAGCCCGGCCATACAGCGGAAACGAAATCACTGCCGTCTTCACGTTTGCAGAAGTAGTTCTTCTCAACGCCTTCTTCATAAACATCATAGCCAGCTTCTACCTTGACACCTGCATCGATGATCGGGACAAGGTGGATGCCTTTTTCTTTCATTTCATTGACATAGGCCTCAAAGTCAGGAAAGTTTTCCTGATTGACTGTGAAATCTTTGTAGTCTTCCATGTAATCGATATCCATGTATACCATATCGATCGGAATATTGTTTTCACGATATCCGTCAGCAGCTTTTCTGAAGTCGTCAGCAGTTGTATATCCCCAGCGGCTCTGACCGAAACCAAATGCGAATTTAGGCGGGATATAGCTTCTTCCGATGATTTTGCGGAACTGTTTTACGATATCGTAAGGGGTTTCACCCTCGATCACATACAGATAAAGATCTGCATCCTCACAGGTGATCTTTAACTGGGAAGAGAGTGTGTAACCAATATCAAACTTCAGTTTTCCGGGATAATCAACGAAGAGACCGAAAGTCTGTTTTCCGGAGATTACGATGAAGTTATGTGCTCCGTAGAGGGAGATTTTATCTTCTGTATGGTTTGGCTGGTCGGAACAGTTGCTTTCATAAACGTATCCACGTTTGTTGATTCCGCGGTTTGATTCGCCCAGACCATAGACAACATCGTTGTCATCCATGTCATAAGTAAAAGAGAAGCCGTTCTCTGTGGAGATAGTTCCGTATGCAGGAGTTCCCTCAGAAGCCGGGATAGAAGTTACGATGGCATCGGTTTCAAATGGGGTTCCGTAAGTATATTTCTGAATCATTTTGTCATGTCCTCCTTAGGTTGAAAAGTGTTAAATTAATGACTGAAACGCTTAAGTACTGTTAGAAAATACATAGGTGTTTTCCTTGATTTCATATTTACAATAATAGAGGTTTGGGTGAGGAAATGCTACTGAAATTATGACAAATTTATACGTTATTTTGACTTTTGCTCAAACTGTGAAGCAGTGATATGGGTATGGCAAGCAGTGGAGCGGCTGATCGTATCTGTTTGCGCTGTTAACTTATTGTGCTTTAATGCTTTATCTTAATAGAATTTTTCTGTACATACGGTGAAAAAAGTGCTAAACTGTTATTATTACACGAAAGAAAGGTTTATTTAACATGCTTCAGACAATTGAATCCATCAATAACGTCGTAAATAATTTTATCTGGGGTGTCCCGGCTATGATCTGTATTATCGGCGTAGGGCTTTACCTGAGCCTGCGGACTGGTTTTGTCCAGATCCGCAAATTCCCGTATGCGCTTAAAACCACACTGGGAAGAATTTTTAAGAAAAAAGAAGCCTCTGACGGTTCCATGACACCTTTCCAGGCAGTCTGTACTGCACTGGCAGGTACAGTAGGTACGGGAAATATCGCCGGTGTTGCCGGAGCTATCGCCATCGGCGGACCGGGAGCTGTATTCTGGATGTGGGTTTCCGCGCTCCTTGGAATGTGCACGAAATTTACAGAGGTTACCCTGGCAGTACATTTCCGTGAGAGAAACAGACATGGAGATTATGTAGGCGGACCTATGTATTATATTAAGAATGGTCTGGGAAAGAACTGGAAATTTCTTGCAGTTCTTTATTCTGCATTCGGTGTATTGACTGTATTTGGAACAGGTAATGCCACGCAGGTAAATACCATTACAACAGCAATTGATACAGCTCTTATTAACTTTAATGTGATCTCAGAGTCTTCCACAGGCAGACTGAATCTGATCCTTGGAATTGTGATCACGCTGCTGGTTGGTATGGTACTGCTGGGTGGTATCAAGCGAATCGGAAGTGTTTCCGAGAAGCTGGTGCCGTTTATGGCATTGTTTTATATTGCACTTGCATTGGGCGTTGTGATCTTAAATATCGGAAGAGTTCCGGCAGTTTTCCATGATATTGTTTATGGAGCCTTTAATCCGTCAGCAGTGACAGGTGGTGTGATCGGAAGCTTTTTCCTCAGTATGAAAAAGGGTGTTTCCAGAGGTATTTTCTCCAATGAAGCCGGACTTGGTACAGGGTCTATCGCTCATGCCTGTGCGGATACAAGCAAACCTGTAAAACAGGGTATGTTTGGTATCTTTGAGGTATTTGCAGATACGATCGTGATCTGTACTCTGACAGCACTTGTAATCCTTGTAAGCGGCGTGCCGGTAAATTACGGTGCAGCGGCAGGTGCAGAACTTACAATTTCCGGATTTACTGCTACATATGGAGGCTGGGTTTCCATCTTTACGGCAGTTGCCATGTGCTGCTTTGCATTTTCAACGATTATCGGATGGGGACTTTACGGAGCTCGCTGCATTGAATTCTTATTCTCTGCAAAAGTTATCCGCCCATTTATGATCGCCTATTCATTAGTGGCAATCATTGGTGCAACTGTAGATCTGGGACTTCTCTGGAGTATTGCTGAGACATTCAACGGTCTCATGGCAATCCCCAACTTAATTGGTGTATTCCTGCTTTCAGGAACCGCCATTACACTTACAAAAGAGTATTTCGCACAGAAATGATAAAAACAGTCTGGAGAGTTTTCTTCAGGCTGTTTATTAGTTTACCTGATGCTTGATGTTAGGTTATTGTTCAGACCCTTGCATAGGGCATTAGTAAAAATGACGAATTTTAAATTTTTTTATTGATGTTATGTACTGTTTTTTATCCGTCATTTTTACTTTATCCACAACCACCCGGATTCGCTTTTTTGCGGCTTTTCCCTTATAATGTGTATATAGATTTCAACGATTTCAGGAGGGAAGTGAGTGGACATTGAACTTATTCTATTCACTTCCCTTTTGTATTTCATCAGGAGAAAGCAGGCATAGAATATTTTTACCATAAAAATGTGATGATCCAACTATGATCTGACAGAAAAATAACAGATTAAAATATAAATCAGCTGTTCTTTAAGTGAAAATGTTTTCAGTACTTCGTTCTTCCATACATCTTCAGGATAAACATCGCCCAGATAAGTATCCCGTCCACAGTACAGTCCATAAAGAAGCAGCCTTTTTCCCTCTCGGACAGCCTCCGGTTCCATGATTAGTCCCCAGCGAAGCTGATCCATCAGATGAAGATAAAGAGACACACATAAAACCAGATTGCTGTTTCTGTTTCGCGATAGAAGTATTCCTTCCAGCTCAGAAGCTTTCTTAAAACTAATATTGTATGCATGAAAAAGAATCTCGTGCTCTGTATAAAAATCCCACAGAGTTCCCGGGGTGATTCCATATCTGCCAGTACGAACAAGAACCTGAAACTGTCTCGGACCACAGGCAGCTGTCTGTTTCATCAGGGCATGTTTTACTGCCATACGGACTGCCCTGCCAATCAGCTCTCCAAGCTTGGAATGTCCGGAGGCATCGGTAAGTGTCAGCTCTCCCTCCATAGCCGAGGCAATCACCATTCCGTCAGTACCAGAACCTGTCGCGATTTCTTCTGAATAACAGCTTCCAAGTAAGAGATGTGAAACGGCCGCTGCTTTTGCCTCCGAAGCAATCATCATTGAGCGGACCATGGCTGCCTCTGTAACATTCTGATTGATATAGATAAAAACATTGATCGTACCGGGTGGCAGCATCTCGTAAGCACCGTTTCTTTCATAGTAAGAAGAAGGATCTCCCGGACACATTCCGTTTGAATCAATTCCCCCTGTAACAGCAGCAGTCACGGATAACTCCTGATAACAGATTTTCTCAACAGCACACAGTTCAGTCCATGCCGCTGTGCTGAGTGCGGTTGCTGTCTGCGGATCAATTCCCAGCTCTTTTGTATGAATGTTCAGGTCTTCCTCATAGGTGTTTCCAAGCATTTCACATTCATAGGCACCATTCATGCAGTTGATATTTAAAGCATGCGTGAGATGAGCAGTGATCCCGCCATTAAGAGGACTGGTGCTAAGAACCCTTGTTTTTCCCGGAAAAGAAAAAACAGTACATCCCTTCTTTTGAAAATAAGTAAAAGTATCATTCATAAACATTCCTCTTTTTTGTCTGTTCAATACAGATTTTGTTGTTATTAGGAAAAGTATTCTACTTTGAATCCTGACTGCTGGCAGTATCTGTCTACTTTAGAACCTTTATAACAGCGGATCGTAGCCGCTTTGTTGATGATCCATTCCCCGATAAATTCAGGATCATGGCGAATCTCCAGATACTGCAGGCGGTTACATCCATGAAAGATCCATTTTCCAAGGTATCTGACATTGGGCGGAATCACCACAGAGGTCAGATTACAGCACTTAAAAAAAGCACTCTCATCAAGAACTTCCAGCGAATCAGGCAGCTGCAGCGAATCCATTCCGCAGAAATAGAAAGCCTGCTTTCCGATAACCCTTAAATCCCCCCCCGGAAAAGAAATACAACTCAGTTTCTTACATTTATAAAAAGCCCTGTCATCGATTTCTTCCAGAGAGGCAGGGAAAACAACTTCCGTAAGAGTAGCGCATTCTGAAAAGGCATTCGGACCGATAAATGTCAGTTTGCTGTTCGGGGCGAACTCCAGACTGTTCAGTTTCCGGCCATTGTTAAATGCGTTTTTTGGAATACTGGTAAGGCTGGCGGGAATTTTGACTTTTTTCAGAGAAATGCAGTCTGAAAATACCCCTATGCCAAGTTTTTGCAGATGTTCAGGAAGCTCTATTCTGTTTAACCGGGAACATCCCTGAAAGGCTTTGTTTCCAATCTGTTCCATTTCATAGGGAAATACCACAGAACGAATATCAGGTCTGTTAAAAAAGGTTTCTGCTGAGATAGAGCGGCAGTTTTGTGGAAGTTCCATATTCTTCTCAATATACTGTCCGCAGTTACGACGCGTAAGTGTCAGAGAATTTGACATAAAAAAATACTCCTTTGCTGATAGACAATGTTGTTTTCTCTGCATGGGAGTAGTATGGACTATGATAAAAATAACAAGGTACCAATAACTGCCGGTGTTCTATATTCCTTAAAAGGAACAGAGAAAACATATGTAAGGATGATACTTCTGTAAAAAAGAGAACACTAAAGAAGATCACCCTTCCATTTCCTATTGCGTGTAGTTAATGGCGGCAGTTTATAGCAGGTATTCTGACTCACGCAGTAACGCCATGTCTCTCCTTCTCGCATAACGATGCAATGGATATGAGATATGGCTGCACGTATACAGCAGCACGACTGTTCAGGATTCTGACCTGATTCCCTCTTAGCTGAAAGTCCGACATTTCTATACCGTGACTGACAGAACTAAAAACCGGTAATTGTCAATGAATGTTCGATTAAATTGTATTATACGTATTATACACTTTTTTGGAGAAAAGACAACAAATTTTTTGAGGGGGAGACAAAATCAGGGAGGGGACGCGCAGGGAAAGCGTTTCTTTTCTGTGCGCTGGTTATTGGATGTGTGGGGATTTGTATGATTTGCAGGTAATGTTTTTGGTTTTGAATAATTGCGCGTCGCATTCTCGTTACTTTAGCCTGCAAATAAAAAGTCAAGGCTAAATTGAAAGAATATTGAAAAATTTATACAGGTTGAAAATTGGGTATCAAAATTAGACCACCACGCCAGTGCTGGTCTGAAAATTTTGGTGGATAATTAAGACTCTGGAAGAGATGCGAGATATTCTTTCACTCGTCCGTAGTAGATTCTTAGAAACTTGTTGGCACCTGCAGTCATATAGACATAGTAAGGCTTGCCTTGAGCACGTTTCTTATCTAAGAACTGATAAACAGGATCATCTTGAGGATGCGTTTTAATTAGGACATCCATTACCTGAAATAAAGTCTTTCTTAGATCAGCGGAACCTCGTTTTGAGGTAGGAACACTTTTTTGTTCATAGGTTCCGGATTCATTAACACCGGGATCTACACCGGCAAATGCAGTAATAGCACTTTTGTGAGTGAAACGGGAAACATTTCCAATCTCAGCCATCAACTGAGGACCAAGTGAAGTTCCAACACCTTTCATAGCCATAACGACAGGATACTCCGGGAGTTTGGATGCAGTTTCATTCATGAGAGTGCGTAGTGACTCAACAGTTGTAGAGGCACTATTAAGCTGGTCTACAGCCTGCTTGATAATAAGCTTTGTAATGGCATCCTTTGGAAGTACAGGAACAAGTTCCTTTGCTTTTCCATAGATTTCTTCAGCTTTTGACTGACTGAAGTTGTACTTCTTGCGTTTGCACCAGTTTTGATAATGGTCGATAAAGGCATTCAGGGACATTTTACGGACACAGTCCACATGCCAGTATGTAGATGCAAAATCAACCCATTTCTGGCTGCCGTCACTGCGTGCAGGACTGTCAAAGTAAGTATTAACACCAGGATAGGTTTGGTCAAGGATGCCGATAAGATTATTTTTCATAGCTGTCTTATGCTTCATGTAAAAGCCGAACTGGCGATTCATGGTTTTGAGCTGATTGCGTAATTCATCCATAACATTATACTGTTTAAGGTTTTGCCATTTGTCAAGAGCATATCGGGCAATCTTAACAGCATCCGCTTTGTCAGATTTCACTTTACGAAGAGAATCATTATCAAAGTCTTTGATAAGTTTTGGGTTAATGGCACTGACGAAAAGATTTGCCTCCAAAAGCTGATGAGCGAGGACTTCATAATAACGTCCTGTGTGCTCCATTACGATTCGAGACTCACCTTCAACAGAGTTGATGAGTTCTATAAGTGAATGGATATCGCTGGCTGTGTGTTTGATTTCGAAAGGTGTGGAAACAATTTCACCGAAAGGCCGCATAATAGCAACCACACTTTTACTTTTAGAAACATCGATACCTACTGCGTTCATAAATTGTCACTCCTTAAGATTATTGCAATGGATAAGTACCAGTTTTACTCATTGCCTATTCAATCTACTGTGGTGTGACACGAATGCACCTAAGGTGATTCAACCTGCATAAAACGAACGCTGCGAATGAGGAACTGGTTATCAGTCTGTTTTACGGACGCGAAGTCCAAGGAAGAAAAAGATATCCAATTGCTACCTACATTCTAACAGCTTAAGCAACAAGATGGATAATTCCTTACTGGATGTAAGGGATATTAACCATAAATATATTGTAATAGGAAGAAAGTTATACCAGCCAGTGCAGTCCGCTGTCACCGGAAGTAGGGAAAAGATATGCAGAGCCGTCCAAACGGAAAGAGAGAGGGTTGTACAGAGAGGGAAACAGAACCTATAACGCAGATGCCGTAGGCGCATATAATATCCTGAGAAAATATCACTCCGTATCCGGAGTAAAAAAAGAACTGTCCGTAACCGGACTGAAAACACCGGAAATAATAAAAGTAGCTGTATAGCTCTAAAGAGCAAACAGTAGTGGTGCCATGGATGCACCCTGAAAAAAGGCGGTATCCCGCCTTAATTCAGATGCTCTGGTAACTCAGTTGCCGAGTAATTCACAACAGAGGTGTGGAAGATCATTCCTTTGATTTGTATATTCCGCATTGTGGAGATTCTGTAAAAGAGTGTTTTCTCAGACGTATTCCGGGGATAATAAGGGAAGTAATTATTTGTAATCGGGATATTGACAAATTATGGACAAAATGTTAAGATGGTTTCGTAAAAAACGAATAGCGTTTAGCGCACATGTACAGCTCATTACTACGGTAATGATTGAAGAATCGTTGGGTGAGAATCCCAAACAGGGCTTTCGTCCCTTGTAGTATATTCAGTCTGCAATTCACTGTATTCTTGTAGAAGTATTCATAAGGGATACTTTAATATAAAGGATAGGAGTGGATTCTTGGTTTGTACATTGATATTCCCTGCCGAATCCGGCAGGGATTTTTTTTGCACTTTGATAACAGAATATCGGAAGTAACGTTATCTCTTTATCTTTAGCTTTTGGAAATCCGGTGAGATACCGGTACGGTCTCATCCCCACTGTAATAAGGACGAACACTGCGAAGCCATTGGAAATTATTTCTGAGAAGGGCAGTAAGTAGGTTAGAGTATGTCTGAAAAATACTCTGGAACTTTAAGTCAGGAGACGGACTTTAGTAAAAATAAAAAACAAATATCTGTAGGCATAACGGAGGTTTATTTTTTATACCCTTTCTTATGGAAAACAGGTATCAAACGTGGTCTGAAAAGGCTGCGAAATGATATATTTTGCAGGATAACCTGCAAAAAAATAATACATTTAATTAAGGAGGAAACAAAATGAACATGAAAGTAAGAAAAAGCGTGATTGCATTCTTAATGGCAACAACAATGGTAGGAAGCACAGCAGTACCGGCTATGGCAGATACAGTAACTGCAAAAGTGTCTATAAAGACAACTGGTTTAACAGGAAAAAATAGTGCGTCACCAGACATTGTGCCAGAAAAAGTTGTTACAGTAACAAATTCCAACGGTTCTGTTACTGCACTAGATGTTCTGAAAGCAGTTTCGGGATCTGATACTGAAACAAAAGAGACTTTAAATGGTAAAACTTATCATTATCAAGGAGTTTTAAGTTGGTATGATAGTCAGTATGGAAATTATATTCCAGCTGTTAAAATGGAAAATCATGCTAATAGCGATTTAGGGAAAGTATTTGCAGATGATGGTACAGCAAATAAAACAGCAAACTCTCTTGCTAACGGAAGAGGAAAATATTTCAAATTATCAAATCTTAATACAACAGAAACAGAAAGCATGAAGGTTACAAAAAATTCAACCTGGAACAATATAGTACATAAAACAGATTGGCTTTCTGAGAAAGACTATAATAATTATTCAGGTTGGATGACTATTATTGATGGTAATACAGATAACTTAGGTGTTGATACTGTACTTTCCGACACTAAAGAACACACTGTATGCTTAGATTTTTCTATGATGATGGGATTAGATCTTGGATTTTCCAGTTATGTTCAGCAGGGAGATCAGTGGATTCAGGTTCCGGGTTGGAAATAAAGTAAATTTTAATAGCAAATAAAAAGATGAAGATACTAATGCTTTATAAAGTTTCACTTTATAAAGCATTAGTTCTTCGTCTTTTTCATATTATTTTAATTTTAGGGTGTAAATAGATATGAAGAAAAAGAAAAAAGAAAAAAAAATCTTATATCAGTTAATATTCTCAGCTTTTCTATTATTTAGTAATGCCTATCTTGTAAAAGCTAATTCAGATATATTATCACAAGATTCAACAGGGAAATACTGTATTAATACAGAACAAGATTATTATAATTTTATCGAAAATATACAAAATTATAATAATAAAACGGTTATACTATGTAATGACATTGACATTTCAGATGTTCCAGAAGCAACATCTAGTTTTGGCGGCATATTGAACGGAAAAGGACACACCATTACATATGCTTCAAAAGAAGCAAAAGAAAACATTGCTGTATTTCCTTTTCGTATAAATGACAATGGAATTGTAGAAAATATAAATGTACAAATTGATGAATCATATGCATATAATAGCGAAACAGATGAATTTCAAACTGTCTTTTCGCGATGTGATGGAATTGCAAAAGGAATAACAATTAAAGGAAACGTAACTTGTATTTATGACGATGAAGATACAGATGTTTATATAGGTGCAATCGAGGGAAACGGAACTTTAATGGATTCTTCCATAGCAATAACTTACGATTTGCAGAGTGAAAAAACAATCGAAGAAATAGCTGACGATATTGTTGATAATGATTTATCATTTGAATTTTGTCAATTAGGAACAATTAATACTGGAATAACTTACCAAAATTGTATAGGATATGGACAGTATTCGGAAGCAATAAAGTCATTAGCAGATGAACTGGAACCCAAAATAAAAGATAATACATGGGGATATCTATGTGTTTCATTTACACGAAAAAGTTTTTTTAGTACGTCAGCAAGTGCAACCAATTGTTATTATGATAAAGAAAATATGCCAGACATTAAAATCATGTCTGAATATATTACAAATAGAGATAATAATAAAGAGTTTCCTAATTATGCTGATTTTGGCAAAACTACGTCTGAAATGAAAAACCAGGGAACTTATGAAGGGTTTGACTTTAATAAAAAATGGACTATTTCCCCAGAAGATAATAATGGCTATCCATATTATAATCCACAAACCGAAGAAATAACTCTTAAAGTTCAGGCTTCCACTGAACCTAAAGTATGGAGTACAAGCGTACCCAGAGATTATAATCGTTTTGTTGATTATGCTAAAAATTATCATTTCCCATATCAAGTAGATATTATAAATGGTGAAAAAAAGAATATTTACGATGACGGTAATAATAATGTTGTAAATGTGATAGGTGTAAAATTTACAGATTTAACTGATGAACAACAATCTATTATTGAAAAATATGGTATAGAAGTAGTTTTGCCATCTGATGATGTAAAGAAAGATATAAAATCTGCTACAATTGATACGAGTTTTTTAGGCGAACGTCCATTAAGCGTAGAATGGATTAATATGCCTATTTTGAAATTTAAAGATGGAAAAGAAGCACAAGCAGAAGAAGATGGGTATAGTTTCAAAGTTGAAGTAGTTGACGGTACTGGTGAAGTTGTAGACAATGGAGCTAAGGGAAACTCAAGTAATCCAAGTAATTGGCCATCTTACTATGAAAAAGCTAAAAAGGCTTGTAACATTATTATGAACTATTGCCAAAATAAAAATGCCTTTGGATCTAAAGAATCCCCATCCTATGAAAATACAGATATTTGGGCCATTTTTACAGCAGCTAGATGCGGCTATATTCCATATGGAGATACAAATTATTTTGACAAATGGTTTGCAAATACCAAAGAGTATTTGCAGTTACTTAAAAATCAGGGAACTGATGTTTCTCAATGGAAGACAACAGAACTTTCAAAATTAATTTTAGCTATTGAAGCTATTGGATATGATCCAAGGGACATTTCGTCTGTAGACCTTCTTTCGGCAGTTGGATCAAGAAAAAGCACAGAACTTACTTATACAACTGTATATGCTATTAATGCAATAAAAGCAGGTGGGTATACCGCTGACACTTTTAAAGATACAGAACTTAACCAATGGGCACATGATACAGCAAAAGCTTTGTCAAATGCCGAAGACAAAATTTTTGCAAATGCCGACAATACCATGGGATGGCAGCCACTTATTTTCTGGTACAAAAAGCCTGGTTACGATGATGTAACAGAAGCTGTAGACAAGGCATTACATAAGCTTCCAGCAATTGCACAACGTTCAACAGGTTCATTCTGTACACCAGGATTTGAAACAGGATGTATGTCTTATGGAAACAACGCATGGAATGATGCACAGGCAATGCTTTTTGCAGGAACGTTTGGTGTAAATGTTTTAGATTCTTCCAGTGGATATACTAAGAATGGAAACAATATTCTTGATGCATTCTTTGATCTGGTAGATGTAGATGGTGTTTTTGACGGAAGTATTCATGGATTCACAAATTATGATGTTCCGCAGATTGCACGTGGTCTGGATGCATTTATCAGACAATATGAAAAAACATCCAGCTTCTGGGAATTTACAGACGTAACTGTTCCAACAAAAAAAGTTAACAACATGATCCTTGCCCTTAACGATGACAGTACGAAAAAGCAGATCAAAGAAGCGAGAGACGCTTACGAAGCATTAGACGAAACTCACAAGGCAATCTTTAACAAGGATACACTTAGAAAGCTTCTTGCAGCAGAGACTGGTTCAGGTAATTCTATTGAAAAAGCTATGGCAGCCATTAATGCGATTCCGGCAGCGGATAAGCTGACACTGGATGACAAGGCGGCTGTAGAGAAGGCAAGAACTCTTTATGATTCACTGAATGATGAAGAGAAATCTGTAATTACAAATTACTCTAAGCTGACTGAAGCAGAGGCTAAGATCAGAGAACTTGAGAAACAGCAGGAGCAGAAAGATAAGGATAAGAAAGCAGTAGAGAAGGTTATCGCTGATATTGATGCGCTTCCTTCTTCTTCTGAACTGACTCTTGATCCGTATGTTCTGCAGCTTCTTGACCGCGTACAGGCAGAGTACAATGCTCTTACAGATGCGCAGAAAGCTCTGGTTACGAATTACAGTACGTTACAGTATCTGAGAAATCTGATTCCTGATCTGAAGGCTGCGGCTGCAGTTGTTGATAAGATCAGGGCAATCGGCGAGGTTACTTCCGATAATTATCTGAAGAAACAGGCTCTTGTAGTGGAAGCCAGAACGGCTTATGATGCCCTGACAGCAGATCAGAAGAAGCGTGTGACAAACTATGCAGAGCTTGAAAAAGCGGAGTTGTTTATCAGCAGACAGAGTACGGATGAGAAGGTTGCTTATGTGATCTCCTTTATCGATGAACTGAATATCACTACTTCATCTTCAGGTGCTCTTTCTGACGGACCTCTGAGACTGACAGAGAAGAATAACAATGTTCCGACAGAGAAAATCTGGAATGACTGGAAGGCTTATGTGGTAAATGCAAGAGCATTGTATGATACGCTTGATGACCAGCAGAAAGCCCAGGTTACAAATACAGCTTCTCTGGAGAAAGCAGAAGGTTATATTTACCAGCTGAAAGCCGATGCGCTCAAGGCAATGCTTAAAGCACTCCCGGATGCGCAGACAGTACGAGGATATGAGGCACCTCAGCCGACTACAGTTCCATCAGCACAGGAGGCAGCTTCTGTTGAAGAGGAACAGGCGGTACCGGCACAGTCTGAGGGATCTGATTTCTCAGATGGAAGTGCGGACGCATTCAGCAGTGATGAAGTTGATGAGCAGGCAGCTGAGACAGTGGATATCCCTCAGGCAGAATCAGCTGAAGATACTGAAGATGTCCAGACAGATGTTGATTTCTCCTCTGATGAAGAAGTTCCGGCAGCAGGTGATACCTCTAAGCGTGAACTTACAGAAGCAGAGCTGAAACAGATTGCAGAAGCCAAGAATGCTTATGACAGATTAACAGAAACAGAAGAGAAGAAATTCAGAAGCGAGAACACCGCACTGGTTGAGAATATGGAGAAGCTTCTTGCCATGGCACTGACTTATGAGAAAGGCCAGAGTGCATATCAGCAGTTCTTCGCAGATGAAGCAGCACAGATTTATGCAACAGTAAAAGATCACCCGGTAGACAGAGATTCCTACGCAGATGTTAAGGCTTTCCTTGACCGTTATGCTAAGGATTATCAGGGACAGGAAGATGCCATGGCAGGCCTGAAAGTCAAAGTCGGCAGTCAGGAGATGACTTTTGCAGAGGTTATCGCAGCACTGACGGCACAGGCTGACAAGGCAGGTAAGGACATTTCAGATGCACAGCAGGCAGATGAGTGGATCAGCAATCTTCCGACTGCTGTTACCAAAGAGAACATTGCAAATGTAGAAGCAGAGCTTGCAGCACTTCAGAAGCTGATCGACGGCATGAGTGTGGAAGGCAAGTCCTATATGTGGAATGCGAAGCAGTTAGGGCTGATCAAGACGATCGTGGCAGATTACCACATTGAACTTGCGGGCAAACAGGGTGCATTTAAGGCAGATATGCCTGCAGATCTTCAGACAAAGGCAATCAACTATAAGACTGTCCAGATCAGCTGGAGCAGCGTGGATAACGCAGACGGATACATGGTATACCGCAGAACAGCAGACAGCGGATGGAAGAAGATCGCATCCCGGGTAACAGATATTTCCTATAAGGATCAGAAAGCAGTTACAGGAACAACCTATTATTATACTGTTAAGGCGTACTCTTACGCATGGGGCGAGATGACTGTAAGCAGCTATGACAAAGATGGTGTTGCAGGAAAAGCCAGACTTGGCAAAGTAAAGATTGCTACGGCAAATTCTGAAAGCTACAGTACGATCCGCGTAACATGGAATAAGGTTTCCGGTGCAAATGGATACAGAGTATACCGTTCCACTTCAAAGGATGGCAAGTATACAGCGATTGGTTCCACTGCAAAGAACAGCGCAGTTACATTCCTAGATAAGAAAGCAGTTACCGGTAAGACTTATTATTACAAAGTACGTGCTTACCGCAATGTAAGCGGAAAGAAAGTATACGGAAGCTATTCAGCAACAGAGAAAGCAAAGGCAGTACTTTCTGCTCCGACCCTGTCCGCAGGCTCAACTTCAAAGACAGCAGTGCTTGAATGGAGTAAGGTAAAGGGTGCCGATGGCTATCAGGTATATGCCAGCGATTCCCAAAATGGTACCTATACCCGCATAAAGATCACCAAAGGTACAGGTGCGACAGACGAGAGCCTCCTCACCGGAAAGACCCGTTACTATAAAGTACGTGCTTACAGAAAAGTAAACGGAAAAGCAGTTTATGGCTCTTTCTCAAAGATTAAAAAAGTAACTGTTAAATAATAAAATCAGTATGCAGTGTGTTATCAACACACTGCATACCCCAAAAGAAGATAAGAGAATGAAAAAAGCATTTATAATTATAATTTTATGTATGATTTTGCAAATTTTTACAGTTACTGTATATGCAAATGATAGCAATGTAAATATTGTAAGCGCTGATAATTATGAATCACGGGAATTTAATCAATGGAAGCGCGCTAAGTATAATTTTTCATTTAATGTATCTACCGAAAAGAAAACTATAAAGGCATTATGTAGTGCTGTGTTAACTGCAACTGGAACAGCAATTGGATCTTGCGGAGGTGAAGGAGCAGCTATAGCAGGAAGTGCAATTGGAGCGGGAATTTCTTCTTATGCGAGTGATTGTATAGAGGAACATTACAGTAAATTCAAAAAAAAGGGATATGGTACTTCAATTACAGCTATGTATGGTTCAAAATTGCGCGTGATTATATCGATATATTCAGATTCAGCAAGAACAAAATTAGTTTCTGAATATAAAATGTCTACAGATTCCTATCCTGTATAATTTATATATATGAATAAAATAAAAATATTTTTGCTGACTATTTCATTAATGTTTTTGGCGAGCCTGGCAGCTATATTTATATCAAGAGAATTTATATTCCACAATAAAATTTCAGATTTGAGCTGCCTGTTAAACATATGGAAAGATACTTATGGATGGAATTTTCTGATAAATGTAATAATCGCTCTGATAATTGCTGCAAAATTTGGAAAGAATGATACAAAAAAATAAGGCAGATGTCCTTTCTACCTGCTATATGACAGGGGGAGAGTCATCTGTCATTTTGTAATTTCAGGAATTGCGGGTGCTATTTTACCCGGATGTAATTTTTTAGATTAAAAACGCGGAGGAAACAAATGAATAAACAATGGATGGCACTGCTTCTCAGTACAGGAATTGCTGTGACCGCATGTCCTGTACCCGCAGCCCAGATGCCACCGGCTGAGCAGATACACGGGGAGGCAGAAGAAACTTCTGTCCCTGTACAGCATGATGATTCTGACGACAGAGAAACTGCGAATGAATTCCAGTCTGACACCGAACCATCTCAGTCAGAGACAGACGATGGCGCGGCCGGAAATGAAGAAGAAAATAATGAAGCCGGTGAAGAAAAGCTGGATATACCAGCCATGATTTCCTGTATTCAGGAAGCAGCGGCGCTCGAAGAAATTGATCTGTCCTCAGAAACGGTCTCGAAGTTCTTTCTTGCCAGTGACACCTATGACAGTCTGACAGAAGAGGAGCAGGCAGAAATTGATGCCGGAGTCAAAGAGGCTCTTGAAACTGTCCGAAACCGTATTGCGGCACTGATTTCTTCTGACAGTGGAGTGACCGCCACGGGAAATCCCTGGTATGTGCAGACCCATGTGCAGGAGAACCCGGATCAGGAACAGACTATACAGGAGCTCTCCGAAGCATATCCGGGGACTCTTCCACAGCTTCTTTATGATATAAATATTTCCTATACGGATATCCGTACAGGAGAAAGCTATCAGCCAATGACGATGATCTCTCTGACCTTTCCTGTTCCGGATGGCTATGAGAGTCTGACGAAGCCGAGGATCCTTAGAAGTACCGGGGATTCGTTTATGGAACTGACTCCTCAGACGACAGAAGATAACTGTTTCTATCTGGATAGTGCCAGAACTTTAAACCATCTGATCATTGCTGACTTTCCCGCAGGACTTCAGGGAATCTCTCTTAACAGTAAATCCGTTAAGATCAACCGGGGGCAGAAATACACCCTGAAGGTGGTTCCGATACCGGAATCGGTTACGGAAGAGTATACAGTGACATGGAAAAGCAGTGACACTTCTGTTGCGAAAGTAAGCAAAAAGGGAGTTGTCACAGCAGTAAAGAATGGCAAAGCTACGATTACCGCTTCTGTAACACAACACCCGGAAATGACGGCCTCCTGTAAGGTAACGGTCATGCAGGGAGCAAATGCCCTGAAGAAATCGGTCAGTCAGGTTATGGCAGAGACCAGCGCCTATATGCGTGCAACAGATACCAATCCTTCTGTTGGCAGCGAATGGTATGTGCTTGGACTGGCGAGAGGCGGTTTAAGCCTGAAGGAGAAATATTTCTCTACCTATTATAATCACACGGCAAATTATATCGAGGAAAAGAAGGGAATCCTTACCAATACTTCCAAATATACAGAGTATTCCAAGAGAATCCTGGTCCTGACCTCAGAGGGGAAGGATGCCCGCAATGTGGGTGGTTACAATCTATTTCAATATATCTCTGATTTCAGCCTTGTGAAGGAACAGGGATTAAACGGTCCGATCTGGGCACTCCTTGCCCTTAACTGCCACCCGGAATATTCTTTCCCGGAGAACCCGTCTGCGAAGGAGCAGAATTCGGAATCTGCGCTGGTGAATTTCCTGCTGCAGAGTGAACTCCCGGGTGGCGGATGGACGCTGATGGGAAGTAATGCGGATTCTGATATTACCGGCATGACACTGCAGGCGCTGGCACCGTATTATCATAAATCAGGTTATGAGAATGTGACTGCTGCCATTGACAGAGGGCTGAATAAATTGTCGGAAATGCAGAATGACAGCGGTGGATATTCCACGATGGGTGT
Source organism: Blautia sp. Marseille-P2398 (assembly GCF_964240315.1). Lineage (NCBI taxonomy): Bacteria > Bacillati > Bacillota > Clostridia > Lachnospirales > Lachnospiraceae > Blautia > Blautia sp. Marseille-P2398. Next base: position 54,910 of record NZ_CAXSTD010000006.1, on the reverse strand, counting down.
GGAGACAGAGGAGTCCTGTGCACAGATCATCACGGCTTTATGCAGCCTTGGGATTGACCCGGAGACGGATTCGCGTTTCATCAAGGGCGGCCACTGGACAATAGAGAATCTTCTTTCCTATCATATCGATGGAAGTGGATTTATGCATGTAAAGGCGGGTGCCGGAAATAACGGCGGGGCGGCAGCAGGCACTCTGGACGGGATGGCTACGGAGCAGGGATATTACGCACTGGTTGCCTACCAGCGCCTGAAGGATGGCAAGACGAGCCTTTATGATATGTCAGATGTGAGTATCAAAAAAGGTGGCAAGGGAGATGGTTCCGGTACCGGTCTGAAAGAACCCACGCCGATTCCTACCCCGACGCCGGTTCCTGCCACAACACCGTCAGGCGGCAATACGAAAACGCCGGGTGGATCCGGGAAATCTCTGGGTGGTAAGTCTTCCGGCAGCAAAAGCTCCACGGGTTCCGAAAGCTCAGGAAAGGATAGTGGCTCCGGTTCAAAGGATTCTAAAAACAGTAAATCAAAGAACAGTAAGTCATCAAAGGATAAGAATTCCGGCGGCTGGGATTTCGAAGCAGAGCCTTATACAGAGTCGGAAGAGACTTCACAGATGGATACCGGTGAGGATGGATATCAGGAAACTGCCGGGGAGAGTGGAACCGGAAGTCTGACCTCAAAGAAGAAAGAATATGGTATGATCTTTGGTTTTGCGGCAGGCGGTGCTCTGGCGGGAGGACTGGCAGGCAGCGGCATTAAGGCCGGAGTGAGGGCTCTTATTAAGAAGCGGAGGAAGAAGAAATGAGGATAAAGAAAAAGGGACTTGCCCTGTGGCTTGCCCTGTTTCTGGGGGTAAGTTCGCTCTCAGGTTGTGGCGGCGGGGATGACGGCATGACACAGCTTTCCGAAAAAGGAGCTGAGATCTTAAACAGCACGGAGGAAGATTCTGATACAGATGTGGAACCTTTGAAGCAGAAAACAAAGCTTCCTGAGGACGGAATCATCACCCAGGCACAGATGGAAACGATCGCCGGAAAGGACGAAAAGTATTATTTTACCGGAAAAACGGACAGCGGGATCAGTTATAAATGGACTTACAATGGAAGCCAGATTCAGAATCCGGTGGAGCAAAAACTTCTGGTACAGTGCAGTGAAGATGGAACAGAAGAGGTAAAGAAGCTTGCCAATGATGCGCCTTATGCGTTGAAAGTCACACTGGAGAAGATGAATCTGGCAGCGCCTGCGAAGCTGACCCTGAATCTGAAAGAAAAATGGGACGCGGATAAGGTTCTTTACTGTCTGGAAGAAGAGGGAAAGCTTTATCAGCTTGATACTGCAAAGATTACTACCAGAGAAACCGGAAAGAAAAAAACAGAGCGCACAACACTTACCTTTAACGTGACTAAGACAGGAGGAGATTTCTATCTGATCGGCGGTTCTACCACAGGTGAATCTACGGATGAATCCGACGACAAATCCAAGGGCACTGCTGATAATAAGGATACACAAAACGGTGAAAATTCCACTGGAAGTTCTGGCGGTCAGTCCAGCACAGATGGAAATACCAGTTCCGGACAGACAGACTCTTCCGGCGATGGAACAGGCAATACAGACACTTCCGGTGGCGATGACAGCTCAGATACAGCCATGACCTGTACTTTCTCTATCGAGTGTTCTACGATCCTGAATAACTGGGATGATCTGAAAGAGTCCAAGGCAGAATTTGTGCCTGCGGACGGCTGGATCCTGTATCCTTCGGAGGTGGAGTTCTATGAGGGGGAGACGGTATTTGATGTGCTGAAGCGTGTATGTAATCAGGCCGGTATTCAGATGGAGTCGGAGTGGACACCTATGTATAACAGTTATTATGTATCCGGTATCAATAACCTGTATGAGTTTGACTGTGGCAAGGATTCCGGATGGATGTACTGTGTCAACGGCTGGTATCCGAATTATGGCTGCTCGAAATATACGCTGGAGGACGGCGATACGGTAGAATGGCGTTATACCTGCAATCTTGGCAGGGATGTGGGGGATCAGTATTATGACTGATGCTTTTTCCAGGTGCCATCCTGTTTTAAATTTCTTTTATTTTGCCGTGGTGCTGGGGTTTACCATGTTTATCCAGCACCCGGTTTACCTGGCAGTCTCTTTTGTGGCTGCCACAGCTTACTCCATGTGGCTTAACGGAGTAAAGAAGGTTCTGAAAATCAATTTTCTTCTGACGCTACCGAGTCTCCTTATCGTGGCACTCTTAAACCCGATGTTTAACCATTACGGAGTCACACCGCTTCTTTATATAGAAAGCAGCGGAAACTGGGTTACGCTGGAGGCAATGGTATATGGAATCGTTCTGGGATGTGTACTTTTTATTATGATTTTGTGGTTCTCCTGCTATAACCAGATCATGACAAGTGATAAATTTATCTATCTTTTTGGCAGGATTATCCCTGCGATGTCTCTGATGCTGTCTATGGCGCTTCGGTTTGTGCCTCACTTTATGGCCCAGCTGAAGGTGATTCGCAATGGACAGAAATGCGTGGGGATGGATGTGAGCAATGGCAAATGGTTTAAGAAGATCCGTTATGCGTTAAATATGGTGTCCATTCTTGTCACATGGGCACTGGAAAATGCGATTGAGACGGCTGATTCCATGAAAAGCCGTGGCTATGGGTTAAGAGGACGTACGGCTTTTTCTATTTACCGTTTTAACAGAAGGGATAAACTACTGGGAACTATGCTTGTCGGGCTTTGTGTGATTTTCGGATATGGATGTTACCGGGGAGCTGCTTTTGCACAGTACAATCCCAGAATCCTGCTTGCCGGTTTTACTGTTTTCGGAAGGGTTCCGAAGCAGTCGTGCAGTCCGCTGCTGGCTGCTGTCACATTTGTCAGCTTTGGTGTGTTCTGTTTTCTGCCGCTGATTCTGGATCTGTGTGAGGAATCTGCCATGAAGAAAAGCAGAAGCCACGTACAGGGAGAGATGGCAGTGACCTACAGAAAGATTTATGAAGATATGGAAGGAGAAGCGAGATGAAGATAATAGAAGTGAGAGATTTTTCCTTCCGTTATGCGAATGGCAGCAGGGAGTCACTGTCTCATGTGTCACTGGATGTGGAGGAGGGTACCTTTAATGTGCTGTGCGGTAAGAGTGGCTGTGGCAAGAGTACGCTGCTTCGCCAGCTGAAGTCGGATCTGGCTCCTTTTGGCAGCAGTTCCGGGAAAATCTGTTATTATGGGCGGGATTTAAAGGAAGTCGGCCACCGGCAGCAGAGCCAGGAAATCGGCTATGTACTGCAAAATCCTGAAAATCAGATCGTGACAGATAAGGTGTGGCATGAGCTTGCATTTGGTCTGGAAAGTCTGGGATATGATACGCCTACGATTCGTCTGAGAGTGGCAGAGATGGCGAGCTATTTCGGGATTCATCAGTGGTTTTATAAGAATGTCTCGGAGCTGTCCGGAGGGCAGAAGCAGCTTTTAAACCTGGCGGCGATCATGGCTATGCACCCGAAACTTCTGATTCTGGATGAACCGACTTCTCAGCTTGATCCGATCGCGGCTTCTGATTTTCTGGAAACGGTGAGAAAGATTAACCGGGATATCGGCACTACCATAATTCTGACGGAGCACCGGCTGCAAGATGTCATCCCATGGGCGGACAGGGTATATGTGATGGATAAGGGCAGTCTGCTCACGCAGGGGGCACCACGGGAAATCGGTGAGTTTCTGAAGAGGGAACATCATGGAATGTTTCTGTCCATGCCGGTTCCCATGCAGGTCTATGCAGAGGTAGAAAATAATCTGCCATGTCCGCTGACTGTAAGAGAGGGAAGGAACTGGATCACACAGGTGATGGCAGCAGCTTCTGATACAGTTTCTGTTTGTGAAGAAAGTTATTTTTGTAAAAATAAACAAAAACTGCAAAAAAAGCTGAATACAGTCAGAGATAAACTGCTGCCTGGTTCCAAAAGCTCTATGCCACCGGCTATTGAGGTAAAGGATGTGTGGTTTCGTTATGAAAAAGACGGAAAGGATGTTGTGCAGGATCTGAACCTGGAAGTAAAGCAGGGAGAATTTTATGCGCTTGTCGGTGGAAACGGAACGGGGAAAAGTACGACTTTATCGCTGATCAGTCGTGTCCGTGCTCCCTACAGAGGCAAGATTCTCCTGAATGGGATTGATATCCGCAGGTATACGGATACCCAGCTTTACAGAGGGTATCTGGGTGTGCTGCCACAGAATCCCCAGAGCATGTTTATCAAGAAGACAGTCCGGGAGGATCTGTATTCTATCATCGGTGGGGCAAAGGAGAAGAAATCTTCCGAATACACTGCCAATATGAGGAAGGCAGAGGCAATCGAGGGAATCGTAAGTCTGACCAGACTGGAAGGACTGCTTGACCGTCATCCGTATGATTTAAGCGGTGGAGAACAGCAGCGTCTTGCACTGGCTAAGGTTCTGCTGTTGCAGCCGAGGCTTCTTCTGATGGATGAACCAACGAAGGGGCTGGATGCAGAATATAAACAGGAACTGGGAGACATTTTAAAGAAGCTCAAAGCTCACGGGATCACTATCTTTATGATCTCGCATGATGTGGAGTTTGTCGCAGAATATGCAGACAGGGTCGGCCTGTTCTTTCAGGGAAATGTGGTGACGTGTAAGAGTGCAAGGGATTTCTTTGCGGGAAACAGCTTTTATACGACTGCTGCCAATCGCATGGCAAGGCATTATTTTCCTGATGCTGTTACCGGAAAGGAGGTGGCTGCGTGCTTGAAGGCAAGGCTTTAGACCAGTTTATGGACCGTTTCTTCGGGGATTCCTGTGCACAGAGCCTGCCCGGGGAAGAGGAATCCGGACAGGAATTAGAGGAATATGAACTGAAAGAGGATGGAATCATTATCCAGCCGATCCATAAAGGAAAGATTGAGAAGCGTACCTGGATTGGTCTGATTATGTTTCTGGCTTTTGTTCCGCTGGTGCTTTTTATCCTGGTTCATAAGTTTCATGGTAAGCATGATGTAGTGATCAGTCTTTTAATACTTGCCTATGCCACGATCCCGTTCTTTATGGTATTTGAGGGCCGGCATCCACAGGCAAGAGAGATTATGGTCATTGCCGTAATGGCGGCTCTTGGGGTCGCAGGCAGGAGTGCTTTCTTTATGATCGGAAGCTTTAAGCCGATTGCGGCCATCGTGATCATTACCGGGGTTTCCTTAGGTGGTGAGGCGGGGTTTCTGTGTGCCTGTCTGATCATGATGATCTCAAATATGTTTTTCGGGCAGGGACCGTGGACACCCTGGCAGATGTTTTCCTATGGAATGATCGGATATCTGGCAGGAATCCTTTTTCAGAAAGGGATTCTCAAAGCCAGGAAGGTGGATCTGTGTATTTACGGATTCTTAAGTGTGTTTCTGATCTTCGGCGGGATCATGAATCCGGCATCTATTCTGATGGCATACGGATACATCACAAAGAAGAGCCTGATCGCGTTTTATATCTCAGGTGCACCGGTAGATCTGGTGCAGGCAACTTCTACGGTAATCTTCCTGTGGATCCTAAGCAGGCCTCTGCTGGAGAAACTGGAGAGAGTAAAAAGAAAATACGGGCTGCTGCAGCGGCCCGAAAATAAGGAGGAAAATGAATATGACAAAGAATAAGCTATGGCAGGCCATTAAGGGGCTGACTCTTGCAGCCGGAATGGCAGTGGGGATTTTTGCGCTGGGACAGACCGATGTTCTGGCAGATACCCTGACGCTGACTGTGGAGAAGAACACGATCGGCCAGGGTATGATCCTGGATCCTGTACAGGTGGAATTTGCGAAAGGAGAAACCTGTGCAGATGTTCTGCTCCGCGGGTTAAGTGAGAACGGGATTACGCCGCTTTATGACACAAATACAAGTTATGGTTTCTACTTAAGGGGAATTGCCAACTGTGACAGTGGAAGCCTGAATCCACCGGCATGTATCCAGAAGGTTCTCTCCGAGACTTCCACCTGGACCGGTGATGCCTATAAGCTTACTGATAACAAATATGCACCGGATCTGACAGAATTTTCCTACTGCTCCGCATCCGGATGGACGTATACTCTGGATAATGTATTTATGGGTGTCGGAATGGGTGCGAGTCATCCGTCAGACGGAAGTGTCCTGCGTGTTATGTTTGCCCTTTGCGGTGGTACGGACATTACAGGATGTGACCCGTATAATAATAACAGGCAGATTTTTGAGGCGGCAGATAAGAGCGAGCTTATCCGCATGATGGGAAAGGCAAATGCAGAGCGTTCCAGATGGTCCCAGGTCAGCGGATTCTCCGGTGCATATGCCGAAGCGGACAGTGCGCTGACTACGCTGGATGCGTCTGCAAACAGAGTTTATGAAGCGGTTCAGCTGCTTAAAAGTATTGAGTCAAAGCTTCCGGTAGCACCGAAGCTGATCAGCTTAAATGCTTCTGATCTGACTCTTACAAAGGGAGACAGCTATACACTGACTTATACGATTGTTCCGTCTGATGCGGTGGGAACTGTAAGCTGGACTTCTTCCAACAATTCTGTTGCAAGTGTAAACGGTGGTGTGGTAACAGCAGTGGGAGAAGGTTCTGCGGTGATTACTGCGAGAGTTTCCGGAAGTGTCTATGCGACCTGCAATATTTCCGTTTCTTCCAGACCGGTCAGTGTGACAGGGGTGAGTATTTCTCCGTCCAGCCTGAATCTCTCAACGAAAAGCGGTTCCAGGACACTGGATTACACGATCACGCCAAACGGCGCAAAACCGTCCTCTTTGTACTGGGAATCTTCCAACTCTTCTGTAGTAACCGTAGATGGCTCCGGCAAGGTAACTCCTGTGGGTGCCGGTTCTGCAGATATTACACTGACTACGGACAATGGAACGAAAGGCACCTGCCACGTGACTGTTACAGCACCGGCACAGAGCATTGCTTTGAGTGACAAAACGCTGACTCTGGCAATTGATCAGGGAACCTATACCCTGACCTGGACATTCAGTCCGAAGGGAAGCGGCGGGGAACTGGTATGGACCTCTGATAATGCAGGCGTTGCCAAAGTAGACCAGAAGGGTGTTATCACACCTGTTTCTGTAGGAGAAACCGATATCCGTGTAAAAACAGATCAGAATGTAACCGCAGTGTGCCATGTAGTTGTAAAGGGTACTGCGAAAGACCTCTTTGCAGCAGGAATGCCAGAGATCACAACCTGCAAGGCGGCAGGAAATACAGTTCTTCTTACTTGGAATAAATATGAAAATGCAGATTCTTATATTATTTTAAGACGTAAGATGGGTGAAAGCAAATTCGCAAAGATTGCTACGGTCAAAGACCTCTCCTATACAGATACAGCGTTTTCTCCGTCAACTCCTTATTATTACAGTGTACAGGCTGTTTCCACCAAATGGGGCGGTGCTATTAAAAGCAGTTATGACAAAAACTTCTCTGTAACAACCAATGGAATTGCACCGACACCAACTCCGGCACAGACAGTAAAACCGAAAACCCCGGCTGTCACAGTAACTGCCGGTAAGAAACAGGCTACACTGAAATGGAAAAAGGTAAGCGGTGCCAAAGGGTATGTAGTATACCGTGCCACATCCAAATCCGGTAAATATAAGGCAGTATCAACGATTAAAAAGGGAAGCACTGTTTCTTATATAAATAAGAAGCTTACGTCTAAGAAAACATACTATTACAAGGTGCGGGCATATCGTACCGAAAACGGTAAAAGAATATACAGCAGCTATTCTAAAGCAAAGAGCGCTAAGATCAAATAATATAAATTCACACAAGTCCAGTGTGTTAGAAAGCATATTGCTGTGAACAGAAACGATGTTAGAGCGTGTTTGAAAAATTAAAAATATAGGATTGTGCTATTTAAGAAAATATGTTATATAATACAATATATAGAGAGTTAATTCTCTATTCGCATGATGAGATGAGTGACGGTTCTGACTCATCGGTAAAATAAATATAACCGAGAGATGAGATGAGTGACGGTTCTGACTCATCGGTAAAATAAAATATGACCGAGCGAAGAGTATAACGAGAGGGAGTTCATTTTCCCTCTCGTTTATATGTATATAAGGAGAAGAAAATTGGAAATTGACTATGCTGTTTATAGCCTTTCAGATGAATTTTACGAGAAATATCCGAATCCGCCATATAAAGAACTTTTAAAGAAAAAGGAAAGAAGATATGCTTGTTTACTTATTCAAAGTCATTATGGATATTTTATATGCATTCCATATAGAACAGAGATTTCCCATAAATATGCATATCACTTTCGCAAATCGTCTCGTTCGCAAAAACATAGATAGGACTTGATTATACTAAAATTGCTATTATAAAAGATATTTCGTAACTATTCAGCAGTCTACTATCTCGCGAGGTGTTTTGGCATGAACATGCCAAAATCCCGCAAGCAGGATTCTTTCTTGTGGATTTTGACTCGTAACTGTGAAGGTACTGAACAGTTACAAAAGGAGAATAATACAATGGTTCCAATCGCACATATAGAAAATAATTTTCCAACCAAATTCGGTATTCCCAGGCAGAGTGGCCGTGTAGGGGCGCTTAAAGCGAGAATCGTATTCGAACCGGAATATCGCAATGTGGATGCCTGCCGTGGTCTGGAGGAGTTTAGTGATATCTGGCTGATCTGGGAGTTTTCGGAGGCAAAGAGGACAAAGTGGTCACCGACTGTCCGCCCGCCCAGACTTGGGGGAAATGTGAGAAAAGGAGTTTTTGCCACAAGATCTCCCTTCCGTCCCAATTCCATAGGATTATCCTGTGTGAAGCTTGAGAAAGTAGCTCTGGATGAGCCGGACAGCCCTGTACTTTATGTAGAAGGTGCAGATCTGATGAATGGAACACCGATTTTCGATATTAAACCATATATTCCTTATGCGGATTGCCATCCGGAAGCAACAGGAAGTTTTACCGAATATTCCAAAGATCATCATATGAATGTAGAATTTCCCCAGGAGCTTCTGGAAAGAATACCCGAGGAAAGCAGAGAGGCTCTGATCGCAGTGCTTGCAGATGATCCCCGTCCTGCTTATCAGAATGATCCGGAACGGTCTTACGGAATGCCTTTTGGAGAGAAGGATATTCATTTTCGGGTGGATGGAGATATCCTTCGTGTTTATAATGTGACAGAATTTGTAAAAAAACAGCAGGAATCTTCGGCAGATTGTGGAAAATAACCATTTTCGGATATTTCTGTAAGAAAGGCTTGCAAAATTGGCGTTTATTCAATACAATATTAAACAGACTTTATGTTGGTAGAGTGACAAAGACTGATGGGAGATCGGTCTGAAAATATTTAGTGACATATGAGGAGCAGGAAAAATGAAGAAAATTGTTAAATTCGGAGGAAGTTCTCTGGCAAATGCAGAACAGTTTCAGAAAGTAGGGGAGATCATCAGAAGTGATGAGAGTAGACGTTATGTGGTTCCGTCCGCTCCCGGAAAGAGATTTGACGGAGATACAAAGGTTACAGATTTACTTTATAAATGTTATAATACTGCAGTTGAAGGGGAAGATTTCATCCCGATTCTGCAGGAGATCAAGGGAAGATATTATGAGATCATCCGCGGACTGAACCTTGATCTTTCTCTGGAAGATGAATTTGCTCAGATCGAAGCTGATTTCAAGGCACAGGCAGGCACAGACTATGCAGCATCCAGAGGAGAATTTCTCAATGGTAAGGTGATGGCAGCATATCTGGGTTATGAATTTGTTGATGCAGCAGATGTGATCCGTTTTGATAAGAACGGAAATCTGGATGCCGAGAAGACAGACAGACTTCTGTCCAAAAAGCTGGCAAAATGTGAACATGCCGTTATCCCTGGATTTTATGGCGCTGGTGAAGATGGAAAAGTTAAAACTTTCTCCAGAGGAGGTTCTGATGTAACCGGTTCTCTTGTGGCAAAGGCTATTAAGGCAGACCTCTATGAAAACTGGACAGATGTTTCCGGTTTCCTGGTAACAGACCCACGTATTGTTAAAAATCCGGAAGTGATCGAGAGCATTACCTACAGAGAACTCAGAGAGCTTTCTTATATGGGTGCAACTGTTCTTCATGAAGATGCGATCTTCCCGGTTCGTAAAGAGGGAATTCCGATCAATATCAAAAACACAAACAGACCGGAAGACAAGGGTACTTTTATTGTTGAGAGCACATGCAAGAAACCGAAATTTACAATCACAGGTATTGCAGGTAAGAAGGGATTCTGTTCTATCAATATTGAGAAATCCATGATGAACAGTGAGGTTGGTTTCGGACGTAAGGTACTTCAGGTATTCGAAGATCAGGGAATCAGCTTTGAGCATGTTCCATCAGGAATCGATACAATGACTGTATATGTACATCAGGATGAATTCGAAGAGAAAGAGCAGCAGGTAATCGCAGGAATCCATCGCGCAGTACAGCCGGATTTCGTAGAAATGGAATCTGATCTTGCGCTGATCGCTGTTGTAGGACGTGGTATGAAATCCACCAGAGGTACAGCAGGAAGAATCTTCTCAGCACTTGCTCATGCAAATGTAAATGTGAAGATGATCGATCAGGGCTCCAGTGAGCTGAATATCATTATCGGTGTGGAGAACAGAGATTTTGAGACTGCGGTAAAGGCAATTTATGATATCTTTGTAATTACCCAGATCTAATTGAGAATTGCAGGAGCTCCTTCACAGCGGAGTAATTTGTGGATATGATGTTTACCAATCATAGGATAAATAAAATAATGGACCGTCAGAAATCAGCATAGAGATTTCTGGCGGCTTTTTAACCGAATCAAATAAGTCTCCACCCACTGCTTCAATTGCGAAAAGCAATAAGCAGTGGGTGGGGACTTGCTTGTATCAGGAGGAGTGCAAGCTCCTTCTGATAAACTGCGGAGCAGTTATTCGGTTATGAGCAAGTAGCGAAGCGGATTGCGAATATCCGCTTGACAATTCAGGAGTTTTTACATGATGATGAATTCTGTGTTATAATGAACGGACGATGTTGGGTAACTATTTGGTAGCTATTGTTGCGTGAGGTGTTTTGATATGGATAAGCCGGTGGTTCGTATTTCCGTCAGAAATCTGGTGGAGTTTATATTAAGAAGCGGGGATCTTGACAACCGGGGAGGATCTTCTGACAGAGAAGCAATGCAGAAGGGCAGCAGACTGCACAGAAAAATACAGGGCAGGATGGGAAGCCATTACAGAGCGGAGGTCTCTCTTAAATATAAAACAGAATATGAAGATGTAAGTATCCAGGTAGAGGGCAGAGCTGACGGAATCTTCACAGAGGATGGACAGTGCTGGATCGATGAAATTAAGGGTGTTTATGCAGATGTCAGTCAGTTGGAAAAGCCTGTGGAGGTTCACCGTGCACAGGCAATGTGTTATGCCTGGATCTACGCACAGGAGCAAAAAACGGAGAAGATCGGAGTGCAGATGACATATGGGAATCTGGACACAGAGGAGCTTAAGTTTTTCAGAGAAGAATATACGCTGGAAGAACTCAGACTGTGGTACCAGAATCTTTTGGACAGGTATCATAAATGGATCGCATACCAGCTTGCATGGAAAAAAGAACGGAATGCGTCCATGAGTGATCTGGAGTTCCCTTTTGAATATCGTGAGGGACAGCGAAAAATCGTATCCGGTGTATATCACACTATATCCACAGAAAGACAGATTTTTGTCCAGGCACCTACAGGAGTAGGAAAGACCATGTCCACGATCTTTCCGGCAGTGAGAGCAGTTGGTGCAGGACTGGGGGAAAATATTTTCTATCTTACAGCAAAGACCATTACCAGGACTGTGGCTGAAGAAGCTTTCTCTATATTAAAGGAGCATGGACTGAAATTTAAAGTGATAACCATTACCGCGAAGGAAAAGCTGTGCTTCTGCGATAAAACAGAATGCAATCCTGAGAACTGTCTGTGGGCGAGAGGACATCTGGACAGAGTGAATGATGCTGTTTTTGAACTGTGGACTACGCAGGACAGCTATGACAGGGATACTCTGCTGGAACATGCGAAGAAATGGCAGGTGTGTCCCTTTGAAATGTGCCTGGATCTGGCAGTCTGGGTGGACGCTGTGATCTGTGATTATAATTATGTATTTGATCCCAATGTTTATCTGAAAAGATTTTTCGGGGAGGGTACTTCCGGAGAATACATTTTTCTGATCGATGAAGCTCACAATCTGGTGGACAGGGGAAGGGAAATGTACAGTGCTCATGTGGATAGAGCGGATGTACTGGAGGCGAAGAGACTGGCCGGGGATTACAGCAAAGGTCTGGTGCGAGCACTGGAAAAAGTGAACAGACAGCTTCGAACTCTGGAAAAGGAGTGTACAGAGTACGAAATCCTGCCAAATCCCGGAGCAGTTTCTCTGGGAATGCTTCAGGTGATGGGGGAGATGGATAAGCTCCTGGAGGAACTTCATGGAAAGGAACTTCCGGAGCAGCTGCTGGAATTTTACTTCTGTGTGAGAGATTTCCTGAATATTGATGAACTTCTGGATGAAAATTATGTGGTTTATACAGAAATGGGAGAAGGGGGAAAGGTGATTCTGCGGCTTTTCTGTGTAAATCCTGCAGCAAATATTCATAGATGTCTGGAAAAGGGAAAAAGTGCGGTTTTCTTTTCTGCGACCCTGCTTCCCATGGATTATTACCGTACACTTTTAAGCACCAGAAAGGATGACTATGGGATTTATGTGACTTCTCCTTTCAGGCAGGAGAACAGGTGCATTCTCACAGGACGGGATGTGAGCAGTAGGTATACCAGAAGAGGATATGAGGAATATCACAGGATTGCATCTTACATTGCCAGAACTGTATGGACAAGAAAAGGAAATTATATGGTATTCTTTCCTTCTTATAAATTTATGGAGGATGTTCTGGAGGTGTATGAGAATGAGTTTTCAGCGGAATGGGTTCGCTGTATTTCGCAGACATCGGGAATGAATGAAAGGGAGAAAGAGGAATTTCTGGAGGAATTTTCTGCATCAGAGGGAACACTGGTGGGATTTTGCGTAATGGGCGGGATTTTTTCAGAGGGGATTGACTTGATGGGAGAGAAGCTGATCGGAGCGATCATCATAGGAACTGGTCTTCCTCAGATCGGAACAGAAAGGGAGATCCTCAGGCAATATTATGATAAAAAGGGTGTGAATGGATTTGATTATGCATACAGATATCCGGGAATGAATAAGGTGCTGCAGTCAGCCGGTCGTGTAATCAGAACCCAGGAGGACACAGGGATCATACTTCTGCTGGACGAGAGATTTACAGGAAAAGATTACAGGAATCTGTTTCCTGCTGAATGGTCTGACAGGGGAAACTGTACTTTAAATACTGTGGAAGAACAGCTGGGAAGCTTCTGGAACAGGATCAGAGAAAAGAACTGAACACTGATACTGAGATTCTGGTCTTTGCTGGAAAAAAGATAAAAATCTTGCTATCCTGAATAAAACAATATATACTTTGCTTACTGTGAATGGGATGTGAAAAGAAACCGTAAAAGGAGTTTTGCATGAGAAAAAATAGACAAACAGCGAAATATTATATTAAAAGTTATATCATAGCCGGAAGTCTGGCCGGAGCCATTTCCATGGCACTGGCTTTGGCGGTTCCTGTTATGGCTGCACAGCAGAGCCTTGCATCTGTCACCGGGCAGGCACAGATTCAGCCAATGGGAGATGGAAGCGGGAAATATATGATGAAGAGTGACGGATTTTACTGTCTGGATGTGAATGGCGCCGGAAGTACCCAGGCGGAGATCCATTATTTTCAGGATTATGAGATAGACGGAACTGTATTTGACGGATATTATTACCATGATGCAGATGGGAAATTCAAAGCCTGCAGTCCTCATATGGAGCATCTGAAAGGTGTTGCAGTGTTTGGGGATAAGACAGATGAGGAAGCTGATACACAGAATACCCAGGAGGCAGAGAAATTTGACGGATATTACTTTGTGAACAATCTGGGGCGTCTGTCAGCAGCACCGCAGGTAAGGTATATTGACAATCTGGCAATAGACGGGATTACTCTGAATGGATATTATTATTTTGATGAAAATGGCAGACTGGTAACCGAGCCAGGTATCTATTCACTTGAGATGGACTGTTATGAAATGAATTTTGACGGAAGCTATTATTTTGGCGGTACAAATGGTGCCCTGCTTCAGGAAAGCACAGTGACGGATGATGGTTTTATTGTGGATGATACGGGAAAGATCGTGAATATGGATGATCTTGGGATGGATAATCTGAAGCCTCAGCTTGAGAAGATGCTGTCCGGATATCAGGGAACCTGGAGTGTTTATGTGAAAGACCTTAATGAAGAAAAGGAAATCCTGATCAATGATACTTCCCTTTATTCTGCAAGTCTAATCAAAGCCTTTGTAATGGCAAAGACCTATGAGGACATGGAGCAGGTAAAGGCAGATGAGGCAAAGAAATTAAATACTGCAGATACAAAAACTGTAGATGTAAAATTAAATGACCTGCTGTGGAATATGATCACAGTCAGTGACAATGAATCCTGCAATGAACTGGTGAAGCTTCAGACAGATTCCCTTGATTTCAAAAAAGGTGCGGAGGATATTAACAAATATCTGGAAAAAGAGGGCTATACAGAGACAAGTGTGCAGCACACCCTCCATCCTGCAGCATCCGCACAGGAGAGTCTGGGTGGCAGAAACATGACTTCTGTAAAAGATTGCGGCACTCTGCTTGAAAAAATCTACAAGAGGGAATGTGTCAGCAAAGAGGCGTCAGAAGAAATGTTAAATCTTCTGTCAAATCAGGAAAACACCTGGAAAATCCCCCAGGGACTTCCGGATGGAATAAAATCTGCCAACAAGACCGGCGAGACAGACCAGGATCAGCACGATATCGCAATTGTCTATGGCGAAAAGACAACTTATATCCTATGTGTGATGTCTGAAAACTGCCCGGAGAGTACGGCGGTGACGAACATACAGAATATTTCAAAGATTGTATATAATTATTTGAACCTGTAGCCGCCAGACCTGCGCGGAATGATTGATTTTTACAGGAAAATCATGTATAATACCAATGAACTATGCCTATAGAAAAAAGTTTAACCGAATCAGGCTGTGAAACAACTATTCAATTATGAGCAGATAGTCAAACGGATGATTTTATCCGCTTGATTCAGGAAAGTCAGGAGGAAGAATTTAAATGCGAGTTGATGCGGACGATTTTGCCCGACCTTGCAGCTGCGGCAGGGAACACCAGATTGCAGTGAAAGAGATTTTGATAGAAGCCGGAGCTGTAGAGAAGCTTGAAGAAGAGATGTCAGAGGGAATGCTCAGAGAGTACATATCCCCGCTGGTCATCTGCGATACCAATATCTATGCGGCAACAGAGGAACTTATGGAGGATATCTATGACAGGTGCCAGGTACTTGTTCTGGATGCAGAGGGACTTCAGGCAGACCGGCATGCAATAAAAATTGTGGAGAACAACATGGAAGAGGACATTGACCTGATCCTTGCAGTAGGAGCAGGCACGATCCATGATATCAGCCGTTATATTGCACATAATTACAAAGTACCTTTCATTTCAGTGCCTACCGCAGCAAGTGGAGATGGATTTGTAACAACAGTAGCAGCAATGACCCTGGATGGAGTAAAGAAGACTGTGCCTTCAGTAGCTCCGATCTGTGTATATGCAGATACAGATATTTTTTCAAAAGCACCACAGCGCCTGACTGCAGCCGGGATTTCAGACTTGATGGCGAAATACATCTGTCTTGCAGACTGGAAGATCGCGAACCTGGTCACCGGAGAGTATTTTTGCCGCGAAACTGTAAAGCTGGAAGAGAAAGCATTAAAAACTGTGAAATCTTCGATTCAGGATATTACAGAGGGAGAGGAAGATGAATGCGAACAGCTTATGTATGCATTGATTCTTTCCGGACTTGCAATGCAGATGATCGGTAATTCAAGGCCTGCGTCCTGTGCAGAGCACCAGGTCACACATCTGTGGGATATGGAAGTGATCAATGGTCCGCTGGATGCACTCCACGGAGAGAAGGTTTCTGTAGCAGCACTTCTTGTACTGGAAGAATACAAGCGTATCGCTGCAGCCATCACACAGGGAAGATGTCACGCAAAACCCTATGAGAATGAGGACGAGGAGCTTCTGAAAGAAACTTTTGGAAAAAAAGGACTTCTGGAAGAAATAAGAAAAGAAAACGAGCCGGAATTGTTAGAAACTATTTCACCCCAGCATCTGGAAAAATGCCTGAACGGGATAGAGGAGATTATTGATGAGCTTCCCAGTGAACAGACTATGTTCCGTTTGCTGGAGAAAGCCGGATGCGCGAAAACCGTTTATGATATCGGACTCGATGAATCGGCTGTTTTGCCAAGCCTCAGACTTGCTCCTTATACAAGGAGACGGTTAAGCTTATTGAGAATCAGCAAGATGCTGGATATAAGAGGAGAATGATTATGCGTGTTGGAATGGGATATGATGTACACAGACTGACCGAAGACAGAGATCTGATCCTGGGTGGTGTGAAGATAGACTGGGAAAAAGGTCTCCTGGGACATTCAGATGCAGATGTACTGATCCATGCAGTTATGGATGCACTTCTGGGAGCTGCTGCACTGGGCGATATCGGAAAACATTTTCCGGATACAGACCCTGTATATAAAGGAATTTCCAGTATTCTGCTGCTGGAACATGTGACGAAGCTTTTGAGAGAGCACCATTATGAGATCGGAAATATAGATGCAACGATCATTGCACAGAAACCAAAGATGGCACCTCATATTCCACAGATGAGAGCCAATATGGCGAAAGCAATGGGAATCAATGAGTCTCAGCTGAACATTAAGGCCACTACAGAGGAAAAACTGGGATTTACGGGAAGAGAAGAAGGAATTGCATCTCAGGCGATCTGTCTTCTTAATGAAAGAAAAGAGAGTTAATGATAGAGAAAACTGGAGGAATAAAACATGAAACTTTTTAACACACTGACACGTAGAAAAGAAGAATTCGTACCTCTTGAAGAGGGAAAAGTTCGTATGTATGTCTGCGGTCCGACTGTATACAACCTGATCCATATCGGAAATGCACGTCCGATGATCATCTTCGATACCGTACGCCGATATATGGAATACAAAGGATATGAAGTAAACTATGTTTCCAATTTTACAGACGTAGATGACAAGATCATCAAGAAAGCAATCGAAGAGGGCGTAAGCGCACAGGAAATTTCCGAGCGTTATATTGCAGAGTGTAAGAAAGATATGGATGGCATGAATGTAAAACCTGCCACAACCAATCCACAGGCAACACAGGAAATCGACGGAATGATCAGTATGATCCAGACTCTGGTTGATAAGGGATATGCTTATCCGGCAGCAGACGGTACTGTTTATTTCAGAGTTAAGAAGTTCAAAGAATATGGCAAACTTTCGCACAAGAACCTGGATGATCTGCAGTCCGGCTTCCGTTCTCTGCAGGTATCCGGTGAAGACCAGAAAGAAGATCCACTGGATTTTGTTCTCTGGAAACCGAAGAAAGAGGGAGAACCATCCTGGCCTTCACCATGGTGTGACGGACGTCCGGGATGGCATATTGAGTGTTCTGTTATGGCGAAAAAATATCTTGGTGATGAGATTGATATCCATGCAGGCGGAGAAGACCTGATCTTTCCTCACCATGAGAACGAGATTGCACAGAGTGAATGCTGCAACGACAAAATCTTTGCAAAATACTGGATGCACAATGCATTCTTAAATATTGATAATAGAAAAATGTCCAAGTCTCTTGGAAACTTCCGTACTGTTCGTGAAATCAGTGAACAGTATGACCTGCAGGTGCTTCGTTTCTTCATGCTGAACGCACATTACAGAAGTCCGCTGAATTTCAGCGCAGATCTGATGGAAGCTGCAAAGAATGCATTAGAGCGTATCACAGATGCAGCAGCAAACTTAAAGGACAGAAAAGCAGCAGCACAGACAGAAACTGCAACAGATGCAGAGAAAGAACTGCTTGCACAGGCACAGGAATTCGTAAAGAAATTTGAAGAAGCTATGGATGATGATTTCAACACAGCAGATGCACTGGCAGCAATCTTTGAACTGGTTAAATTTGCAAATACAAATGTATCAGAGGCAAGTTCCGCAGAATTTGCAGGAGCACTTCTTGACACAATGGTGAAATTATGCGATGTACTTGGTCTGAAGGCTGTGAAAACAGAAGAAATCCTTGATAAAGAAATCGAAGACCTGATCGCAGAGCGTCAGGAAGCAAGAAAAGCAAAGAATTTCGCAAGAGCAGATGAGATCAGAGATGAGCTTCTGGCTAAGGGAATCATCCTTAAGGATACCCGCGAGGGAGTAAAATGGAAGCGAGCTTGAATAATATGAGTGAGACAAACGGGCTTAATGAAGAGAGTTTAAGTAGTTTGAAAGGTTTGCTTAATCAGGTATTTCATTTGGAGGATAAAGACTTACGCACCTATTCTCCGCTGACATTGGCGTATATCGGAGATGGCGTCTATGAACTGGTGATCCGCACGATCCTTGTAAAAAAAGGCAACTGTCCGGTAAACCAGCTTCACAGAAAAGCCAGCAGTCTGGTTAAGGCAGGAACTCAGTCTTCCATGATGGAAGTAATCGAGCCCATGCTTACAGAGGAGGAACACAGCGTTTACAGAAGAGGAAGGAATGCTCATTCTCCTACAATGGCTAAACATGCAACCATGGCAGACTACCGCAGGGCAACAGGGTTTGAAGCTCTGATGGGCTATTTATATTTAAAAGATGATTTCAGCAGGATCATAGAACTGGTCCGTGCAGGGATCGGAGAGGATAAGATATGAGTGAACAGATAGAAGGACGCAATGCGGTTCTGGAAGCCTTTCGTTCCGGCAAATGTGTAGATAAGCTTTTTATCCTGGACGGATGCCAGGACGGACCGGTCCGCACTATTGCCAGAGAGGCAAGAAAAAAAGATACGATTATTAACTATGTGGCAAAAGAACGTCTGGATCAGTTAAGCGAGACAGGCGCACATCAGGGCGTAATCGCTCAGGTGGCAGCCTATGAATATGCAAGTGTAGAAGATATTCTTGCGAAGGCAAGGGAAAAAGGAGAAGATCCCTTTATCTTTATCCTGGATAATATTGAGGATCCTCATAATCTTGGTGCGATCATCCGTACAGCAAACCTTGCAGGTGCACATGGGGTGATTATTCCCAAGAGAAGAGCAGTTGGCCTGACTTCCACAGTTGCCAAGACTTCAGCAGGTGCATTAAACTATACACCTGTTGCAAAAGTTACCAATCTGGGACATACCATCGATGAACTGAAAGAACAGGGCATGTGGTTTGTATGTGCGGATATGGGCGGTGAAACCATGTACAATCTTAACCTGACAGGTCCGATCGGCGTAGTGATCGGCAATGAAGGTGAAGGTGTAAGCAGACTGATCCGTGAGAAGTGTGATTTCGTGGCATCTATTCCTATGAAGGGTGACATTGATTCCCTCAATGCATCTGTGGCAGCCGGAGTACTTGGATATGAGATTGTACGTCAGAGACTGCAGAAGAAGTAAGTTTATCTCAGACTGCTTGAATTTTTGCAGCAGAAAATTATTCCACAATATTGTTATGCTATAAGAAGCCCTCTGGGCGAATGATAGAGATTTTCAGAAAAACGGAAGGGTTAAATTGATGAAACAGTATGACGGAATTAAAGATGAAGAATTAATTTCCCGTTTCAAAAACGGGGAATCAGAAATCCTCGACTATCTGATGGAAAAATACAAGAACATGGTCCGCAAGAAAGCAAGGACCATGTTCCTGATAGGCGGGGAGAACGATGACCTGATACAGGAAGGCATGATCGGACTGTTTAAGGCAGTCCGCGATTACCAGCCGGACAGGGATGCTGCATTCCAGACCTTTGCCAGTATATGTGTGGACAGACAGATCTACAACGCCATCCAGAGTTCCAACAGGCAGAAGCACCAGCCACTGAATTCCTATATTTCCCTCAGCGAACAGGATGGGGAAAATGAAGAACATCTTGGAGATAACTGGGGAGAGAACCCGGAGTCTATCATTATTGACCAGGAGAATGTCCAGAATCTGGAGCAGGAGATAACAGCAACGTTAAGTCCAATGGAGAACCAGGTTCTTGAATATTATCTGGCAGGAAACGGATACGGAGAGATTGCCCGGATTATGGGAAAAACACCCAAATCCATAGATAATGCATTACAGCGTATCCGAATCAAGATCAGAGAGCAGTTGGAGCAATATCAAAAATAGAAAGATATCTGTATAAAACCCAAAAATAAAAATCAAAAAGTTAAAAATAGGGATTGACAATACAAACAAGTTCTGATAATATATTTAAATGTGAGCGGTAAATCCGACACAATGCTGATGTGGCTCAGAGGTAGAGCACTTCCTTGGTAAGGAAGGGGTCACGGGTTCAATTCCCGTCATCAGCTTTTTTTATTGCTTAAAAATAAAGGATTTCTTGAACTTCAGTAACTCAAAAGTAATCAGAACAGAAGTTTTGATATACTTCTAAGAACTGTTTGTACTTCAAGAATGACAAGAGATATGTTATACTTACAGTGTTGTCCAACCGATACCCGGCAACGGGAGGAGGTGAGTTTCTTGTCTGCCATAAAAAATAAGAAGAAGCCCCCAGTATTCGCACTACTGAGGGCTTCATTCTTTTTGTCTACATGGACTTGCTATTTCTTTTCGCCTACTGGCATTATAGCATATGCAGATCAGGAAATTAATATGCAAGTGATTCTGAAACATTCTGAAACAAATAAAAAAGAGTAAACTATCTCCTTGGTTTATGCCTTATTTTTCGTTAATATTCACCAATGTCGAACAGCTCGTCAAAGGTTATCTTCAGATTCGGAAACATAACCAGATGTAAATCTTCTTTATTCTGGGCTGTGACAGTCTTATAAAGATACGGATAACCAGTGCCATCTTCTTTGAAATCGAAGAGATAAATCTCTACAGATTTTTTTCTCCAGTCAACGATCCAATACTCAGAGACACCGACCTTGCAATAAATATCCATCTTTTCATGTCGATCATATTCTTCTGTGGCATTGGACAAAACTTCCATCACAAAGCGGGGAATGCCAGTGAAAGAAATGTTCTTACGGTCTCTCAGGTTACAGATGATTGATACGTCAGGAATGATTACTTTATCATCATTTTCACGCCATTCATACTGAACACCATCACCAAAGACACGACATAAGCTGTCTTTGATTTGGCTGCCGATCTTGATAACAAAGTTATTGATAACCATAGAATGTTCCAGGTAAGTTTTACTTAAATCTTCAATTGGTAGTGCATTACTCATATTGCCGCACCTCCTTGATATGTTGATATAATTATAATATTTTGCAAGATGTTAGTCAAGGATATGAGCTGCTGAAAGAGAGTGCAGATGAGTCTGAGAGTTACTGTTCACACACCACTGTCCCGCAAGGTGTTTTGGCATGAATATGCCAAAATCCCGAGACATACAAGCCAAAATTCCATTGCCGCAGGCAATCTGGAATGAATTTTGGCTACGTTACTGTGAACGGAGTGAACAGTAACGTCTGAGAAATATAAGGCCTGTCACTGTTGTGTAAACGGTTGACAGATGGAATTTCCAATGATAATATAAATTCATTCGACATAAAAAATATTCAGTTGTATTTTTTATATATAGATGTGTGATAAAACAGTATAAAATACGACAACAGGAGGGAAAAAGATGGAGAACGAAACAGTTTCCAAAAATTTTATTGAGAATATCATTGATAAAGATTTAGCAGAGGGTGTTTATGACACCGTGCATACGCGTTTCCCGCCGGAACCGAATGGATATCTTCATATCGGTCATGCGAAATCTATTCTTTTAAACTATGGTCTTGCACAGGAATATAACGGCAAGTTCAACATGCGTTTTGATGATACAAACCCGACCAAAGAAAAGAGTGAGTTTGTAGAATCCATCAAGGCAGATATCAAATGGCTTGGTGCAGACTGGGAAGACAGACTGTTTTTTGCATCTGACTATTTCGGACAGATGTATGAATCTGCTGTAAAGCTGATTCAGAAAGGCAAAGCCTATGTATGTGACCTGACAGCAGATCAGATCCGTGAATATCGTGGAACTCTTACAGAGCCGGGTAAAGAAAGTCCATACAGAAACAGAAGCGTAGAAGAGAACCTGCAGCTTTTTGAAGAGATGAAAGAAGGCAAATATGCAGACGGAGAGAAAGTGCTTCGTGCCAAGATCGATATGGCATCTCCGAACATGAATATGCGCGACCCGGTTATCTATCGTGTTGCTCATATGACTCACCACAGAACAGGTGATACATGGTGCATCTATCCAATGTATGATTTCGCCCATCCCATCGAGGATGCGATTGAGGGAATCACACATTCCATCTGTACTCTGGAGTTTGAGGATCACAGACCACTGTATGACTGGGTTGTAAAAGAATTGGAATACCCACAGCCGCCGAAGCAGATTGAGTTTGCAAAACTGTATCTGACAAATGTAGTTACAGGTAAACGTTATATCAAGAAATTGGTAGAGGAAGGCATCGTAGACGGATGGGATGATCCGCGTCTGGTTTCCATCGCAGCACTGCGCCGCCGTGGATTTACACCGGAATCCATCAAAATGTTTGTAGAACTCTGCGGTGTATCCAAAGCAAACAGCTCTGTTGACTATGCAATGCTTGAATACTGCATCCGTGAGGATCTGAAACTGAAACGTCCACGTCTGATGGCTGTTCTTGATCCGATCAAGCTTGTGATCGATAATTATCCGGAAGGCGAAGTAGAATATCTGGAAGCTCCGAACAATATGGAGAATGAAAAACTGGGAACCCGTAAAATACCGTTTGGCAGAGAACTCTATATTGAGAGAGAAGACTTCATGGTAGATCCGCCTAAGAAATATAAGAGAATGTTCCCGGGCACAGAGGTTCGTCTTATGAACGCATATTTTGTAACCTGTACAGGATATGAAGCTGATGAAGATGGAACTGTACGTGTTGTACACTGTACTTATGATCCTGCAACAAAGGGTGGCAATGCGCCGGATGGCAGAAAAGTAAAAGGAACCATTCACTGGGTAGAAGCAAGTCAGGCAGGAAAAGCAGAAGTACGTCTCTATGAGAATATCGTAGACGAGGAGAAGGGTGTATACAACAAAGAAGATGGTTCTCTGAATGTAAATCCGAACTCTTTGACAAAAGTTACTGCATATGTAGAACCAGCACTTATGGAAGCAAAAGGCTATGACAGCTTCCAGTTCGTAAGAACAGGATTTTTCTGTGCAGATATCCATGATTCTAAAGAGGGTGCACCGGTATTCAACCGTATCGTGTCTCTGAAGAGCTCATTTAAACTTCCGAAAGCATAATGAGACTGAAATAGTAATATAATCAGAATAAAAAGGGAATGTTGCTTCTACGATTGTATAATCGTGAAGTAACATTCCTTTTTGGTTACGTTACTGTGAACGGTAACGTTTATTCTTCAGATTCAGATGCAGCGTCCATAGTCTCTTCAAAATTCTCGGGTTCATCGGCATCTTCTTCCTCTTCTGCATCTTTAATCTCAACTTCAGCAGCTTTATCGGAAGACTTCTCAGAATCGTCTGTATCAGCAGCTTCTTCGTTTTCGGTGTCATCTGTTGCAGACTGTTCGCCTGTATGTTCCCAGGACTGGAAATCTTCGGCAGGTTCCTGATCTTCCTTAGCAGTTTCCTTTTCATCAGTCAGATCGAAATCATCAAAGTCATCTTCAAAATCAAAATCCTCTTTACAGGATCCTTTTTTGGCAATAAGGGCAGCTACAGCACCGGCAGCAGCTGCTGTAAGGGCACCTATTGCAACATATCCCCAGTATTTATTAATTTTAGCCATGATAATCATAAACTCCTTTCTGATATTTTCCTATTTTTGACAGCGAGTCAGGATAAAAATATCTTTTACTCCTGACACCATTTTATTCAGCTATAGGTTATTGTTATTTTAATACTTTTCAGATAAAAAGAAAAGCGAAATTTTATGGAAAGAGTTAATGAAAGCAGTTGCATACCAAAAAGATACAAGGTATACTATGACAGGAAAGAAGAGGTTATTATGAGAAAAATTATTTTGGCATCTGCTTCACCCAGACGAAAAGAACTGTTGGAACGGGCTGGCGTAGATTTTGAAGTGTTGCCTGCATCAGGTGATGAGAATCGTATCTCAGACAATCCGGGAGAGGCAGTAAAACAGCTGGCTTCGGATAAAGCAGCTTCTGTTATCCGCACTATGAAAGATAGTGCCGACGGAACAATTGTGATCGGATCTGACACAGTGGTAGTGTTTGAGAATGTGATCCTTGGCAAACCTCATGATACAGAGGATGCAGTGAATACATTAAAGAAACTTCAGGCAAGTACTCATCAGGTATATACCGGCGTTTCTGTATGGGAAAAGAAAGAAAAAGTCTGGACAGAACATACTTTTTATGAAAGTACAGATGTGACTTTTTATCCGGTTTCAGATGAGGAGATCAGAGAGTATGTTGCTACAGGAGAGCCTATGGATAAGGCTGGAAGCTATGGCATCCAGGGACTTTTCGGAATTTATGTAAAGGGGATCAACGGAGATTACAATAATGTGGTAGGACTCCCGGTTGCCAGATTATTTTATGAAATGAAGAAATCAGGAATTAACTTAAGAGGATGACAAAAGATGATTAAAGCATGTATATTTGATTTGGATGGAACACTGGCTGATACGCTGGATTCCATGGCTTATGTGACTAATATTATTATGGAAAAATTCGGGTTGAAAACACTTCCGGTGGATAATTTCAGATATTACAGCGGAGAAGGGGCAAATATGCTGATCCGCCGCGCACTTAAGGATGCGGGGGATCCGGAACTTGCGCATTATGATGAGGGACAGAAGCTTTACCGGGAAATGTTTGAAGCAGATCCGATGTATAAAGTAGTTCCCTATAAGGGAATGCCGGAAACCTTAAAGAAATTGAAGGAACATGGAATGAAGCTGGCAGTTTGTTCAAATAAACCTCATCCTGCAGCTGTGAAAGTAATTGCGCAGCTTTTTGATGGGGAATTTGATATGGTAGTTGGTCAGAGTGAAGCAATCCGCAGGAAACCGGCACCTGATGGTCCGCTTATGGTTGCGGAAAAATTTGGTGTAAAACCGGAAGAATGTATGTATGTGGGAGATACAAGTACAGATATGAAGACCGGTAAAGCAGCAGGAATGTATACAGTAGGTGCGCTATGGGGCTTTCGTGACCGAAAAGAACTGAATGAGAATGGAGCAGATCTTGTCGCTGAGAAACCGACAGATCTGGTAAAAATTTGCGAGGAACATGGAAATGATTAAGTTGGTTGCAAGTGATCTGGATGGGACGTTACTTTTACATAAGGCACAGTCTCTGCCTGAAGAAATTTTTTCGCTGATCAGGCAGTTAGAGGAACTGGGGATTATGTTTGTAGCAGCCAGTGGAAGGCAATATCCGAATATGACAAAGCTGTTTGCACCTGTTGCTTCAGAGATTTCCTATATTTCGGAGAATGGTGCGCTGGCAGTGGATCATGGAGAGGTACTGTATCAGGATTCTTTTGACAGAAAGCTGGCAGGGGAGATTATTTCTGCAATCCTGGAAAAGAAGGATGCCGAGTTTACCTGTTCTGCAAAGGATTACCACTACCTGATGCCGAAGACAAAGAGATTTCATGACCATATGTTATATGAAGTAAAAAATGAATGCAGATTTGTAAACAGCATGGAAGAGATGACGGCTCCTATTATGAAGCTGGCTGTGTTTGAACCGGCCGGCCTTACAGAAGAATCTGTGAAATACTGGATGGACAGATTTGGAAAAGAATGTGTTGTTGTCACTTCGGGAAATGAGTGGATTGATTTTATTCCTTTTGGAACAAACAAGGCAAAAGGAATCAGAGAATATCAGAAAAGATATCATATTTCGCCGGAAGAATGTATTGCGTTCGGAGACGAATATAATGATATAGAGATGCTTAAAGCGGTAAAATATGGCTTTGCCATGGAGCATTCCAAGGAGGGGGTACGGGCAGCTACGTCCTATATGACAAAACAGGTTGAACCGGTCCTTGAGAAGCTGATCCGGGCAAAGGGAAAGATTGAGGAGGTTATTTAAATTGTTTACAGAAGAATGTATTAATACGTTTCTTGAAAATCAGGAGCAGCTTTTTCCACAGGCGGTAGCAGAATCATATGAAGCAGCGGAAGCATTCCTTGAGGATTGCATGGCGCAGGTTGTGGATTCTATTGAAGAAGTGAGAGAATATCTGGAAGAGTCAGGCGCTGATGTGGAAGGAATGTCAGATGAAGAACTGGAAGATGCAAGTGAAGTATTTGCTCTGCCGGATGGAAAATATCTGATAGTAGAAGGATAAAAACTGTTCGGTCAAATTATGGATATCACGTGATATATCGGAGAAATAACTGTAAAACACAGTTCGGTCCCTGAATATTGGAGAAAATTGAACTCTGATACTCAGGGGCTGAAGTTGTTTTAAGGGAGAAAATACAGATTACATTTCCGGAAAATGTGATGCTATAATGCTTTTATACAGAGAAAAAACGATGTTGTGGTCTGTGATGGGAATGAAAAGGGCAGACAGACACAGAAGCATCACAGAACTGTAATTATTCAGTACCTTCAGAGTGGCTGCTGAATAATTACAAATCTTATTATAAATGAAAAGGAGGACTACAGATGGAGAGAAAGAGATTTCTTGCAGTTGTAATGACTGTGATGATGGTTATTTCAATGATTCCATCCATGGTTTTTGCGGCAGCTCCGTCAGGAGAATTGGGCGGTAAGCTTAAGATTAAGGGACTTGCAGCTGTAGGCGTAGTGTTGAGTGCAGATTATGCAAAGGTTACACCGGAAGAGGTTACGGATGAAGATTTTACTTTTTCCTGGTCAAGACAGACCGGGGAGAAGGAGTTAACACAGGTAGGTACTGAGAAGACCTATACGATCACTCAGGATGATCTGGGATGCAGACTGGTGCTTGATCTGACCCCTGTAGATGGAAGCGGACTGACAGGTACTCTTACTGCAAAGACGTTAGAGGTAGCTGCAACTGAAGAAGAGGCGAAAGCAGTGGAACAGGAAGCAGAGGATGCACAGCAGACAGAAACGGCAGATGGAACAGAGAATGCACAGCTGGAAGAAACGGCAGATGGAACAGAGGATGCACAGCTGGAAGAAACAGCAGATAATGCAGAAGGCAGTCAGGATTCTGAAAATCAGGATGTAGATAGAACAGAAGATGTACAGCAGAATGCAGGGAATGAACAGGAAGATGAATCTCAGAACACAAAAGGTCAGCCGGAGGAAACAACAGAAGGTACTGATGATTCCCAGATGAAAATTTATACAGAAGATCAGCTGCAGGTGGATGAGAACGGAAATGTGCAGACAGATGGATCAGAGAAAGATGGACAGGCAGCAGGTGAAGATGATAAAGATAAAAAGACTTACGAAGCGACTGTCACTGTAGAGGACAGCGAAGATCAGATCTGTGATTTTGGAACAGTAAAGAGTGATCTTGAGGATGTGGAAGCACAGTATGTGCAGATTACGAACACCGGAAATGAGAGCTTGAATTTTCAGGAGATCAGTCCGGAACATTTTATGGCTCAGGATATTATAGAACCGCTGAGTGCAGGTGAATCTGTAAGCGTATGGATACAGCCGAGGGAAGGGCTGGAACCGGGTGAATATGATGATATGATCACATACCGGACGGAAGAAGGTATTGAGGTTTCTTTTGAAGCGAAGATTGCAGTTGAAGGTGAGGATGATTCATCAGATGACGAAGATCTGAAGCCTTCGGATGAGCCTTCTGCAGAACCGACAGAGACGCCAGATGACAGCGAGGCTCCATCGGCAGGTGACAATGCAGATGCATCTCTTGAGGCACAGTCTCTTGATGTAAATACAGGAAGTCTTAATTTCAGCGATATCGAAGAAAATTATACACAGGCCAATGAGACACTGTCCGTAACCGTAACAAATACAGGGGATGGAACTGTCACTTTAAAGATACCGAAATCAGATTATTTTGAGGTGATGAACGAAGATGGAAGTGAAGCTGTATCAGGAATACAGATTGCAAAAGGTGATTCTCTTATGTTCATGGTACAGCCAAAAACCGGTCTGACGAAGGGGGATTACAGTGATACCCTGATATTTGAAAGTGAAGAGGATTCGGAAGTAGCAGCGCAGGTAACTGCGGAAGTATCTGTAAAAGAGGCAGAACAGGAACAGATCACAGCAGTTCAGGCAGATCCGGAATCTTTCAGTTATGATGATCTGAAGGAAGGTTATGATACTCCTGAAGCGACGACCATTACACTTACCAATACAGGAAATACAACTGTTTCGCTGATGCAGCCATATGCAGAGTATTTTGATATTGGGGAACTTTCGGCATCAGTGCTGGAGCCGGGAGATTCTGCTGCATTTACAGCAGTACCGGTGACCGGTCTGAAAGTCGGCAATTATCTGGATAGTATTCAGATAGCCCAGACCAGTTCGGAAGGACAGGAAGATGTATTAACAACGATCAAAGCTTCTGCGACTGTTTCGGAAGTGAAAAAGATTTATAAATTATCCGTAACACCGGAAGAACTGAATTTTGGAAAAGCAAAAGAAGGATATAGTGAGGCACCGGAAGCGCAGAAAGTTACAGTGACGAATGAGGGGAATACAAATGTAACTTTAAATGCACCGTCAGGTAAAAACTTTAAAATCGGGAAACTTTCAGCCACAGAGCTTGCACCGGGGGAGAGCTGTACATTTAAAATCCGCCCGAAGGAGGGGTTAAAGGCCGGCTCCTATACAGAGTCAGTTGTGATTGATAATGAACAGCAGATCAGTGCAGAAGTGAAAGTTCAGTTTACGGTTAAAGCTACCCGCAAGGCGAAAATTGCAGATCCGGCAGATAATAAGATTACAGGAATCAGTTCAGATGGATACACAACACAGTCAAAGATTACATTTACAGCAGTCGGAGCGGGTATGGACAATGAAAGTCCGGGAAAGGGAGATGTCCGCTATGTACCGTATAACTGGAAAGTGATCAATACAAATAGCTGGAGCAGTGCACCTTATACTGCTGCATTTGGAATTACGAAGGCCGGAACCTACACATTGACAGTTACATTTGACCGTCAGAAGTATAATGGAAGTGAATGGAAGAATACAGGGGAGCAGGATACTAAACAGGTGAATTTCAGTATTACACAGGCGCAGACTGTAACTGCAACTCCGACTCCGCAGCCGAATGGAGCAAGTGCGAAAACAGCGGTAAAGACAGGAGATACGACTAATATCACACCGTTTGTGATTATTCTGGCGATTGCAGCGGGATGTATTGTGGGAGTTGTGGTATACAAAAGACGAAAGAAATAAGAGTTATCTGAAGAAAAAATACAGGGGAATATGTAAAATATAAAATTATTAGCACTCATTTTTAGTGAGTGCTAATTTTTTCTTGACTTTTGGAATAAATGGTATTACTATATCTTTCAGAGAAGCAACTTACAGGAGTCAAAAGCTATTTCAAAGGATAAACAGGAGAGGATAGTTTTGGCTCAGGAGGCAGAGCAGGTAAGAATGCAGTATATTGACAGATAAAGTTGCGGCAAATGATTAAAAACAAAAAGGAGTGTGGACAGCATGGCTGTAAAACATGGAAATTTATCAATTAACAGTGAAAATATTTTCCCAATCATCAAGAAATGGTTATATTCCGATCATGATATTTTTGTAAGAGAGCTGGTCTCCAACGGATGTGATGCGATCACTAAACTGAAAAAACTGGAAGTAATGGGAGAATATACTTTTCCGGAAGGATACAAACCGGAGATTCAGGTAATTGTTAATCCCGATGAGAAAACTCTGAAATTCATCGATAATGGTATTGGCATGACTGCTGATGAAGTAGAGAAATACATTACCCAGATTGCTTTTTCAGGTGCAACTCAGTTTCTTGAGAAATATAAAGACAAAACTACAGATGATCAGATGATCGGTCATTTTGGACTTGGATTTTATTCTGCATTTATGGTGGCGGATGAAGTGCATATTGATACACTTTCCTATACAGAAGGTGCACAGCCTGTACACTGGTCCTGCGATGGTGGAACAGAATATGATATCCAGGAAGGTAACAAGAATACGATTGGTACAGAAATCACCCTGTTCCTGAATGAAGACTGCCTGGAATTTGCAAACGAGTACCGTATGCGTGAGATTCTTGAGAAATACTGTTCCTTCATGCCGGTTCATATTTACCTTTCCAAAGCAAATGCACCTCAGGAATATGAGACAATTGATGAATCTGAGTTAAGAGACGATGATGTAGTTGTTGAACATATTCATGAGGAAGCAAAGACAGAAGAAAAAGAAAATGATAAAGGTGAAAAGGAAGTTGTTGAAATTTCTCCTGCAAAGGATAAAGTAAAGATCAATAAACGTCCGGTTTCCATCAGTGATATTAATCCGCTCTGGATGAAGCATCCGAATGAATGTACAGATGATGAATACAAGGAATTCTACCGCAAGGTATTTATGGATTATAAGGAACCGTTATTCTGGATACATCTGAATATGGATTATCCGTTTAATTTAAAAGGTATCCTGTACTTCCCGAAGATCAATACAGAGTATGATTCCATTGAAGGAACGATCAAACTTTATAACAATCAGGTATTTATCGCAGATAATATCAAGGAAGTAATTCCTGAATTCCTGCTTCTTCTGAAAGGTGTGATCGATTGTCCGGATCTTCCATTGAACGTGTCACGAAGTGCATTGCAGAATGACGGATTTGTACAGAAGATTTCTGAATACATTTCCAAAAAAGTGGCAGATAAGCTTACCGGAATGTGCAAGACTGACAGAGAATCTTATGAGAAATACTGGGATGATATCAGCCCGTTTATTAAATATGGCTGTATTAAAGATGCTAAGTTTGCAGAGAAAATGGGAGATTATGTACTCTTTAAGAATCTTGATGGCAAATATCTCACATTAAAGGACTGCATTGAAGAGAATAAAAAAGAAACAGAAGAAACTGAGGCTCAGACAGAAGAAAAGAAAGAAGATGCAGCAGAGTCTGAAAACAAAGACAATGCGGAAGCGAAAGAACCTGAGAAGACAGTAATTTTCTATGTAACTGATGAAGTTCAGCAGAGTCAGTATATCAATATGTTTAAGGAAGCAGGAAAAGATGCCGTTATCCTGAAACATAATATTGACAGTGCATTTATTTCCAGTCTTGAGCAGAAACATCAGGAAGTACAGTTTAAGCGTATTGATGCGGATCTGACCGAAGAAATGAAGGGTGAGGGTACTGCCGATGAAGAAACTGTCAAAGCACTGACAGAACTTTTCCGCAAGAGCCTTAATAAAGATAAACTGGAAGTACATGTTGAGAATCTGAAAAATGAAAATGTATCAGCAATGATGACTCTTTCCGAAGAGAGCCGCCGTATGCAGGATATGATGAAGATGTATAATATGTATGGAATGGATCCGAATATGTTTGGCGGACAGGAAACACTGGTTCTGAATGCGAATCATCCATTGGTTAAATATCTGGCAGAGAATCAGGAATCTGACAAGGCTCCGCTTATCTGTGAACAGTTGTATGACCTTGCGATGATGAGCCATAAACAGCTTTCACCGGACGAAATGACCAGATTTGTTCAGAGAAGCAATGAAATTTTGCTGATGATTGCAAAATAAGATAGAAAGCAGGCAATTTGCCGGCAGATCAATGAGAGGACAGATACGCCTGTCAGAATAGCAGAATATCAAATAAGGAGCGGAGAATAACTTTTGCTCCTTATTTTTGTGGAAAACAATTACATTGGTATTGACAAATGTCTTATGAATTCCTATTATTAAGTTGCCGATATTTTAATGAATATGCCGAATCCGCATAAAATATAACGGGTTACAGAGAATAGTGACTGCAATGGTGCTTCCGGGCAGCCAATATCGTGACTTTCATTTACTTATAGAGAAATGTGTGTAAATAAATGAGATATCCAAATCTGTAAAAACACAGATTATGGAAGTTACAGGAGGAACGATGTATGAGTGCAGTTTATGGAGTTATTAGAAAATTGGGTGCAACATCAAAGTATAAAGGATATTATTATGTTGTGGATGCAGTAGAAATGGCACAGAAAATTTATGAGCGACCGGTAAAAGTCACCAAAGATATTTATCCGGTCATTGCAAGAAAATATAAATCAACGCCGTCTAATGTAGAACACAACATAAGAACACTGGTAAACTTATGTTGGATGAATCATAAGGATACACTGGAAGAAATGGCAGGATGTACAATGGCAGATAAACCGACGAACAGTGAGTTTATAGATATTCTGGTCTATTATCTGCGTTATTCGGATAAAGACTGATAACAGAATCTACTCATAATTTCTCACAGGGAATGTGATGACTGGAGAGAAAAACAGTCATGGAATCATCCCAGAGATGTTCCAGACGTTTATCCGGACTGAATGAAGTATAAGAAACACCTGTTGTACATAAAAGGGACTGGTTCTTGTACTGGATATTCAGATAAAAGCTTTGCACAGGAATATCTGCAATATGCCGTTCATTTTTTAACAACGACTGTGTCTGATCATGAGAAAGTTCAAATACAATCCTGAAATTCAAAGGTGTGCGTCTGCCGCGTATGATAGAAAAACAATAAGGTTTTACATCATGCCAGAGGGAATATTCTGTGGAATTCTCCTCAAAAGCAGCCTTTGTGTCAGTATCAAAGAAATCGTAATGAAGTTTTCCGTTTATGGTAAAAGTGTTGAAGGTTGTCACAGATGCCTCGACAAGAGAAAAACGGTCAAATACCTCACCGATCAGGAGTTTATTCATAAAATCTTTTACATCAGTAATTTTTAAAGCAAGCATACAACACCTCTCTGATAACATGATTTACAGCTGTTCAGAATTAAAAAAATACTTCTGGATTGCTGCATATTTCTGAACATATTTTGTGGATTAGGCAGCGCTTCCTGCACTTTGCGGGAAGCGTCTTTTTATTATAAAGCACTTTTGAAAAAAAGAACAGTGTTTTTATTAAAAAGTCTTTTCAAACGTAAAGCGGTGTGATAAGATATATCTGGTATTGAATACTACATATAATGGAAAAGAGGACGATATAATTGAGATATAAGATTATCATAGATAGTTGTGGAGAACTTTTGGACGAATGGAAGAAAGATGAATGTTTTGAATCCATTCCACTGACTCTGATGGTAGGAGCTGAACAGATCATAGATGATGAAACATTTAATCAGGCAGAGTTTATTGATAAAGTGGCAGCCTGCCCGGAATGTCCGAAATCAGCCTGCCCGTCACCTGAGAGATATATGAGAGCATATGACTGCGAGGCTGAGCATATTTATGCAGTGACTTTGTCTTCTGAGCTGAGTGGTTCCTATAACAGTGCGTTGCTTGGCAGAGATCTTATTATGGAAGACCATCCGGATAAAAAAATACATGTGTTTAATTCACGTTCCGCATCCATCGGGGAAAGCCTGATCGGAATGAAGATACAGGAATGCGAAGAAGCAGGGATGAGTTTTGAAGAAGTTGTTTCAACTGTGGAACATTATATTGAAGGACAGCATACATTTTTTATACTTGAGAATCTTGATACTTTGAGAAAGAACGGTCGTCTGAGCAAAGTGAAAGCGTTAGTGGCCAGTGCATTGAAAATCAAACCGGTCATGGGTTCTACGGATGATGGAAATATCTGCCAGCTGGATCAGGCAAGAGGCATGAATCGTGCTCTGATCAAGCTTGTAGAGCAGGTAATCGAGAAAACCCCGGACAGTGCAGAGAAGGTTCTTGCCATCAGTCACTGCAATTGTCCGGCAAGAGCACAGGTGCTCAAAGAGGCTTTTGAAGAGAGAATGAAACTTGCAAAGATCGTAGTCCTTGATACAGCGGGTGTAAGTTCTATGTATGCAAATGACGGCGGAGTGATCGTTGCAGTATAAACTAATTGTTTTCTTTTGCAGTAAAGTGTGCTATAATCAGAAAATACGAAATATTGATGCAAAGGAGATCTATCATGAGCCAGAAGAAAGTCGATGCTTATAAGGCCAGAAAAGGACTGCATAACAAAACAGACAGAAAAGAAAAAGTACTTTTTGGACTGGAAATGTTTGCCTGGGCATTCATTTGTGTTGTGATTGTTGCATGGATTGGTTATTCTGCATATGTAAAAGTGACAGGAGCCAAAGAGAATGTGGTTCAGAATACAGTAATGGATACTACTGCACTTGACAATTACATTTCGAATCTGTCAACAGATGCATCCGATGGTACAGACAGCACTGATGCAGATACAGCGGAGGAAGAAGATACAACAGCTTCCACTGATACAGACAGTGAAG
Organism: Blautia sp. Marseille-P2398; assembly: GCF_964240315.1. Lineage (NCBI taxonomy): Bacteria > Bacillati > Bacillota > Clostridia > Lachnospirales > Lachnospiraceae > Blautia > Blautia sp. Marseille-P2398. Next base: position 20,325 of record NZ_CAXSTD010000006.1, on the reverse strand, counting down.
ATGCTGATGCAGCAGACACAACCGCAGATGATTCTGAAACGGAAACCGCAGATAAATCTGAAGAAGCAGATGATACAAATGTAGCAGACGATAAAGCTGCAGAAACAGCAGATTCAACAACGGATGCAGACAGCGCAGATGCTAAATAGAAATTGAATCTCTGATGGATTCACAGAAGAAAAGCAATAAAAAATCCCCGGATAATCCGGGGATTTTTTTGAGGTTTAATCCGTATAGAAAAGTGCGGAATTCAATCCTCTCGCGTTAACAAAAATTATAAATTATAATTTTGTAACGTTTGCAGCCTGCATACCACGAGCACCTTCTGTTAAGTCGTATGTTACAGCCTGTCCTTCTTCAAGGGATTTGAATCCTTCACCATTGATAGCGGAGAAATGTACAAATACGTCTGCACCGTCTTCACCAGTGATAAATCCGTAACCTTTTTCTGCGTTGAACCATTTTACAGTTCCCTTGTTCATGTTGTTACCTCCATAAAAAATAAAAAAATTATATAGTTTCTGGCAAATAAAAAAATCACCAGATTTTACAGATTATATACTGTTATATAATCTCTAAAAACCAGTGACTATACATTAAATAATCCAGATATGAACTGATTATATCTCCCGCATTTTGAATTGTCAAGCAAAAAAGACTGCACATCAGTAAAAAAAGGCTTTATAAAAGAAGAAGTTTCGTGTATTATGTATATCAGAAAGTTATTGTCAAACGACAACGAAGGGAGAGAATTGCATGGGTATTCTGATTCAGGGAGGACGTATCGTAGATGCGGCTACTGACACTGATAAAAAAGGCGATATTTATCTGGAAGATGGCGTGATCACCGAGATCGGTGAGAAACTTAAAATAAAAGATAAAAGCGACAAAGTAATAGATGCGAAGGGATGTCTGGTAATGCCGGGACTGATCGATCTTCACGTTCATTTCAGAGATCCGGGACAGACACAGAAAGAGGATATAGAGACAGGTTCCCGGGCTGCTGCAAGAGGTGGTGTGACAACGGTTGTTGCAATGCCGAATACAACACCGGTAATTGACAGTCCGGATCGTGTAAATTATGTGCATAATAAGGCAAAACAGCTTGCCGGCATTCATGTGCTCCAAGCAGGTGCCATTACGCAGGGGGAGAAGGGACAGGAACTTTCTGATATCGAAGGAATGGTAAAAGCGGGAATCCCGGCATTATCTGAAGACGGCAAATCTGTTATGAATACCAGACTTTGCAAAGAAGCTATGGAAGTGGCAGAGAAATTCAATGTTCCGATTTTTGCTCACTGTGAGGATATTGATCTGCGCGGTGATGGATGTATGAATGAGGATGAGAATGCGCGGAGACTTGGTCTGCCAGGTATCTGCAATGCAGTTGAGGATGTGATCGCAGCGAGAGATATTCTTCTTGCCAGAGAGACAGGGGCAAGACTGCATCTGTGCCATTGTTCCACAGAAGGTGTTGCGAAGATGATGGAGATTGTGAAGGAAGAGGGATTGGACAATATCACAGCAGAGGTTTGCCCGCATCATTTTATCCTCACTTCCGATGATATTAAATGTGATGATCCAAACTATAAGATGAACCCTCCTCTTCGTACGAAGAAAGATGTAGATGCACTGATCCGAGGACTGAAGGATGGTTCCTTTAAAGTGATCAGTACAGATCATGCACCTCATGCAGTGCCGGAGAAGACAGGCTCTATCCGGAATGCGGCTTTTGGCATTGTGGGAATTGAGACAAGCTTTGCATTGTCTTATACTGCACTTGTAGAAACTGGAATTCTTACAATCTCACAGCTTATTGAGAAAATGAGCTGGAACCCAGCACAGATTCTGGGAAGTGACAGAGGTACACTTCAGAAGGGACATCCGGCAGACATTGTCATTGCAGACATTGATCACGAATATAAAATAGATAAAAATGAATTTGCTTCCAAAGGACGCAACACACCATTTGACGGATGGAAAGTAAAGGGAAAAATTCTCTATACAATCTGTGATGGAAAAGTTGTATACCAGAATGCATAAAAATACCATATCAATATTCAGGAGGAAAGACTCATGATCAACAAACTTATTGAAAACATTAAAAAAACAAACGCTCCTATCGTAGTAGGACTGGATCCGATGCTCAACTATATCCCGCAGCATATTCAGAAGAAAGCTTTTTCTGAACTGGGGGAAACATTAGAGGGAGCAGCAGAAGCTATCTGGCAGTATAATAAAGGAATCGTTGATGCGATCAGCGATCTGATCCCTGCAGTGAAACCACAGATCGCAATGTATGAGCAGTTTGGTATTCCGGGCTTAATGGCATATAAGAACACCATTGATTATTGCAAAGAAAAAGGTCTGGTAGTTATTGGAGATATCAAACGAGGTGACATTGGTTCCACATCTGCTGCATATGCAGTCGGACATCTGGGTAAAGTTCAGGTGGGAAGTAACAGAATCGCAGGTTTTGACGAAGATTTTGCGACAATCAATCCATATATGGGATCTGACAGTGTCAACCCGTTTATCGATGTATGTAAAGAAGAGAACAAAGGGCTTTTTGTACTCGTAAAAACATCCAATCCGTCCAGCGGAGAGTTTCAGGACAGAATCATTGACGGACGTCCGCTTTATGAGTGGGTTGGAGAGAAGGTTGCCCAGTGGGGAGAATCACATATGGGAAATGAATACAGCTATGTAGGTGCTGTAGTAGGTGCAACCTATCCGGAAATGGGAAAAACTCTCCGTAAGATCATGCCGAAAACCTTCATCCTGGTACCGGGATATGGTGCACAGGGCGGAAAAGGTGCCGATCTTGTTCATTTCTTTAATGAAGACGGACTTGGTGCGATCGTCAATTCCTCCAGAGGAATCATTGCAGCTTACAAACAGGAAAAATATGCTTCCTTTGGTGAATTAAATTATGCAGATGCATCCCGCCAGGCGGTAAAAGATATGATCGAAGACATCAGTACTGCTTTAAACAATCGCTAGGAGGCATGAAATGAGCGAAAAGACAAGAGAAATCTGCACTGTTGTAAGTCAGGAGAGCATTGGTGCAGGCATTTACAGTATGTGGATCCAGACTGACAGAATTGCAGCAGATGCGAAACCAGGACAGTTTGTATCTCTTTATACAAATGATAAATCCAAAATTCTTCCCAGACCGATCAGTCTTTGTGAGATTGACAAAGAAAATGGCCGTCTTCATCTGGTTTACAGAGTGACCGGACAGGGAACCGGAACCGATGAATTTTCACAGATGAAAGCCGGAGATACCATTCCGGTACTGGGACCTCTGGGAAATGGTTTTCCTGTAGAGAAGGCTGAGGGGAAAAAAGTTTTCCTTATGGGTGGTGGAATCGGTGTTCCTCCGATCCTGGAACTTGCAAAGCAGATGAAATGTGAGAAAAAACAGATCATTGCAGGATACAGGGACTGTCATACGTTCCTCAGAGAGGAATTTGAGGCGGCGGGAACACTTTATATTGCCACAGAGGATGGCAGTGTGGGAACAAAAGGCAATGTTATGGATGCTATCAGAGAGAATGCTCTGGAAGCGGACGTGATCTATGCCTGCGGACCAACTCCGATGCTTCGTGCAATCAAGAAATATGCCGAAGAAAATGGGATTGAATGTTATATTTCCCTGGAGGAACGTATGGCATGCGGAATCGGTGCCTGCCTTGCCTGTGTGTGCAAATCCAGAGAAAAAGATGCACATAGCAATGTGAATAATAAGAGAATCTGCAAGGATGGCCCGGTATTTCTTTCTACGGAGGTGGAAATCTGATGGATATGAGTGTAAATATTGCCGGCGTAGAGTGGAAAAATCCGGTAACAGTGGCATCCGGAACCTTTGGTTCAGGAGCAGAATTTGCTGATTATGTAGATATTAATAAGCTGGGAGCAGTGACAACCAAGGGCGTAGCCAATGTCCCGTGGGCCGGAAATCCGACTCCGCGTGTGGCTGAAGTTTACGGAGGCATGATGAATGCGATTGGTCTGCAGAATCCTGGTATCGATCTTTTCTGTGAGAGGGATATTCCTTTTTTGAAACAGTATGATACAAAGATCATTGTAAATGTATGCGGTCATGCGCCGGAAGAATATCTGGCAGTGGTGGAACGTTTGGCAGATCAGCCAATTGATATGATGGAGATTAATATTTCCTGCCCGAATGTAAACGCAGGATTCCTTGCATTTGGTCAGGATGCACATCATGTAGAGGAACTTACCGCTCAGATCAAAAAGATTGCAAAACAGCCTGTGATCATGAAGTTAACACCGAATGTCACAGATATCACAGAGATTGCAAAAGGTGCGGAAGCAGGCGGTGCAGATGCGGTATCCCTGATCAATACACTGACAGGAATGAAGATTGATATCAACAGGAAGACTTTTGCGCTTGCAAATAAAACCGGTGGTGTTTCCGGACCGATCGTGAAACCGATTGCTGTCCGTATGGTTTATCAGGTTGCACAGGCAGTCAATATCCCGATCATCGGAATGGGCGGAATTTCCTGCGCAGAGGATGCAATTGAGTTTATTCTTGCAGGAGCCAGCGCAGTATCTGTGGGTACGGCAAATTTCCACAATCCGGCAGTGACACTGGAAGTGATCGATGGAATTGAAGCGTACATGAAGAAGAATGGATTCAATTCCGTAAAAGAGATGGTTGGTATTGTAAAATAAAACAGATACAGGAGGCATAACATAAGATGGAACAGTATAAACAGGAATTTATTGAATTTATGGTAGACAGTGAAGTTCTGAAATTCGGAGAATTCACCCTTAAAAGCGGAAGAAAGTCCCCGTTTTTTATGAATGCAGGCGGATATGTGACAGGTTCTCAGTTAAAGAAACTGGGTGAGTACTACGCACATGCCATTCATGATAAATATGGCGATGATTTCGATGTGCTTTTCGGACCTGCATATAAGGGAATCCCGTTAAGTGTTGTAACTGCAATTGCATTCAGCGAATTATATGGAAAAGAAATCCGCTACTGTTCAGACCGTAAGGAAGAAAAAGACCATGGTGCAGATAAGGGAAGCTTCCTCGGAAGTAAATTAAAAGACGGCGATCGTGTAGTGATGATCGAAGATGTAACAACATCCGGTAAATCCATGGAAGAGACAGTACCGAAGGTAAAAGGTGCGGCTGATGTGGAAATCGTCGGTCTTATGGTTTCTCTGGACCGCATGGAAGTCGGAAAAGGCGGCGTGAAGTGTGCCCTTGACGAAGTCCATGACCTTTATGGGTTTGAAACAAATGCGATTGTTACAATGAAAGAGGTCATTGAACATCTTTATAATAAAGAATATAAAGGAAAAGTAATCATTGACGATACATTGAAAGCCGCAATCGACGCATATTATGAGCAGTACGGTGCAAAATAAGCAAATACAGGTAACAGCGATTTATAAATAAGATATCATGATCTGCGAAAGCAGATCATGATACTGATGAGGACGATTATGAACGAAAAAATTTATAAAACCATGTCTTCCACAGGAGCCTGCAGTCTGACAGTCGGGATCATTGTACTGGCAACGGGAATCGTAACAGGGATCATGATGATCGTAAACGGTGCAAGACTGCTGAAAAAGAAATCAGAGATATTGATATAAAAGGCTTCAGAAACAGGAGAAAACATTGAAAAAAGAAACGAAGCATATCATACGGACACTGGGAACCATTTTGTTTATCCTGTATGTTCTGGCACTGATTTATTTTCTGTTCTTTTCAGAAGAATACGGAAGAGCAGCAATGGAAGAAAGACAGTACAGATATAATCTGATACCGTTTGTTGAGATAAGGCGTTTCTGGGTATACAGGAAACAGCTTGGACTTATGGCGGTAGTTACAAATCTTTTTGGAAATGTAATTGGTTTTCTTCCATTTGGATTTATACTGCCGGTTATTCTGGACAAAATGAGAAGCGGATGGCTGATCGTACTGGCAGGATTTGGGCTTAGTGTTACGGTAGAGGTCATCCAGCTTATTACAAAGGTTGGGTGCTTTGACGTAGATGATATGATATTGAATACAGCAGGGGCGGCTCTGGGATATCTGCTTTTTTTTATCTGCGATCACCTGAGGAGAAAAATTTATGGCAAAAAGATATAGATATGCGTTTGCAAAGAAAAGAGAGGCACAGCAGGGAAAACTGTCAGCAGTGCTGGCGGCTGTTTCACTGGTTTTATTTGTGACTGCAGTTTTGCTGGCATTTTTTTTGCAGGGACAATACGGATATATTGTAGGCGGGATCAGTCTTTGCGCAATGCTTCTGTCTGTATATGGATTTGCGATGGGACTGAAAAGCTTTTCAGAAGAAAACCGGACACACAAAGCAGGTATGATCGGCTCTATTGCAAACGGAATCATAATGATCGGATGGCTGGGAATCTTTCTGATGGGAATTTCCGGCTGATTAACAGGGAAGTCTGATAGAAAAAGGAGAAATATAGTTTGGACGAATGGGTTATGGAACGGTATGAACTGGCGAAAGAAAGAATCGCTCAGATACCGGACGAGAAAATGGCAGAAGAACCGTACTGCGATTTTTTTACAAAAGAAGCAATGTTTTTACAGCAGGTGATTCATGTGATGGACCATGGAATTGCGGGGAAAAATCTTGAAGAACTTCAGGAACAGAATCATGAATTATATCAGGATATTCTGCCCGAAAATTATGAAAATTCTTATGGAAATCCTGCATATGCACAGAAAATGCTGGGAGAATACGGAAAAGTATTTACCTTTCTTTATACAGAACTTTATGGCACGATTGCTTATGCGTTTGAAAAAAAAGCATGGGATCTTACGGTTGTACTTGAATTGTTTCTGGAAATCTATTCTGCATTTACGCAGGAAGAAATTCCTGCTGAGAAACAGGTGAAAGAAATTCTCGTTTCCTATGTGAATGACTACTGCCAGGATATGGTGGAAAATCGGATCAGAGAGGCGATTGATCCTGAGAATAATTTTGTGGTTGAAATGATCATGGATTCTGATCTGAGCGATCTGAGTTATCTGTATCAGTCCGGCGAATATGTATCGGAAAATGAACTGAAAACAGCAGAATTTATGAATTCACTTTCCCAGAGGGAAATTGATGAGATGGCACGTACTTATACAGAAGGCTATCGGATGGGATTCATCACAGGAAGAAAAGATATTACAAAGAAGAAAACGGTTAATATACGTTATCATCTTGGCTTTGAGCGTATGGTAAAAGCGGCTGTTCTTCAGTTCCGGGAGATGGGGCTGCAGACGGTTATTTACCGCCATGCACTTCATGCGGTGAACAGACGGAATCAGTTCAGAAATGGATTTACAGGAGGAATTGCAAATCCGCAGTTTGATTATGACCACAGACAGGACAGTGCGCTGTTTCTGAATCCGGATTTTGTAAAGCGTAAACTTCGTGCCATGCAGACTTCTTATGATGAATATGCAGATCTGGCAGATGTACATGGCGGACCGGCTGTGATCGAGACATTTGGAGAGAAGCCGTTTTCACCGGTAAGTAAACCGGAAAGCTGGGCGTTTACAGAAGCACAGCAGAAGCTTCAGCTGGAACTGGACAATGAATCCGGTCAAATCACAAATCGTTATATCAAAGGTGAGGAAAGAAGTTTTACGATCATTGCTTATCCGATACCTGAGATCGGAGAGGATTTTCCGGAAATTTTCCGCGAGATCGTAAAGATCAATACATTGGATTATAAGAAATATCAGAAGATCCAGCAGACGATCATAGATACTCTTGATACCTGTGAATGGGTGGAAATCAAGGGAAAGGGAGAGAATGAGACAGATCTGCTCATTCATCTTCATACATTAACAGATGCGAAAACACAGACAAATTTTGAGAACTGTGTGGCAGATGTAAATATTCCTCTGGGTGAAGTATTTACTTCACCGGTGCTTGCAGGAACAGGCGGAATGCTTCATGTTTCAAAAGTATATCTTAACGGACTGCAGTTTTGTGACCTGAAGCTTGTGTTTGACTGCGGACAGGTGATCGATTACAGCTGTTCTAATTTTGAGACAGAGGAAGAGAACCGTAAATATATTGAAGATAATATTCTGTTCCATCATCCGAAACTTGCAATGGGAGAATTTGCAATCGGAACTAATACAACAGCTTATGTGGCAGCGCAGAAATATAATATCGCAGACAAACTTCCGATTCTGATCGCGGAGAAAATGGGACCGCATTTTGCAGTTGGTGATACCTGTTACAGTTGGTCAGAAGATACTCCGGTCTATAATCCGGATGGTAAAGAGATCATCGCAAGAGACAATGAGATTTCCGAGATGCGAAAAGAAGACGTCAGCCTTGCTTATTATGGATGTCACACAGATATTACGATCCCATATGACGAACTGGGAAGCATCCGTACGATTGATGATGAGGGGGATATGATCTCTATTATTGAAGATGGAAGATTTGTCCTTCCGGGTACGGAAGCTCTGAACGAGCCGTTTGGGGAATAAAGGCATTTTCCTATTAAGTTCGGAATACAAAAAAATTTATTAGTTCGTTAAAATATTTCTTTGCATTAATTTTATTGACAGAAAAAGGGAATCTTAGTAGAATCTACGGTTAGAGAGGGTTTTGATAAAATCTTTTCTGACCGTACTTTTTTTATCAATAAAATAAAAACAAAGTCCCGGACAGATAAAATCTGGTCTGTCTGAGAATACTTGAGAAGAAAAGGAGAATAATCATGGCAAAAGTAGGAATTGTGATGGGCAGCGACTCAGATATGCCGATCATGAGCAAAGCAGCAGACATTCTGGAGAAACTGGGAATTGATTACGAGATAAAGATCATTTCCGCACACAGGGAACCGGATGTCTTTTTTGAATATGCAAAAACAGCAGAGGAAAAAGGCTTTAAAGTAATCATTGCAGGTGCAGGAATGGCAGCTCATCTGCCGGGAATGTGCGCAGCAATCTTCCCGATGCCGGTTATCGGAATTCCTATGCACACCACTTCTCTGGGAGGAAGAGATTCCCTTTATTCTATCGTACAGATGCCGTCAGGAATCCCGGTTGCAACAGTCGCTATCAACGGAGGCGCAAACGCAGGACTTCTGGCAGCTAAGATACTTGCAACATCAGATGAGGAACTTCTTGCAAAATTAAAGGCTTACAGCCAGGAATTAAAAGAACAGGTGGAAGCAAAAGACGCAAGATTACAGGAAGTCGGATATAAAAATTACTAAGATAACTCAGGTCCATAAACAGGATCAGGGGTAAAAACGGAGGATTATCATGGATTACAAGACCGCTGGAGTAGATATTGAAGCAGGATATAAATCAGTAGAGCTGATGAAAGAGCATGTAAAGAGAACCATGCGTGAAGAAGTGCTGGGAGGACTGGGAGGATTTTCCGGTGCCTTTTCTCTTGCTAAGATCAAAGAAATGGAAGAACCGGTATTATTATCAGGTACAGATGGATGTGGAACTAAAGTAAAACTTGCTATGGTTATGGACAAGCATGACACCATTGGCATTGATGCAGTTGCCATGTGTGTCAATGATATTGCATGTGCAGGCGGAGAACCATTATTCTTCCTTGATTATATTGCATGTGGTAAGAATTATCCGGAAAAGATTGCAGCTATCGTAGGCGGCGTTGCAGAAGGCTGTGTGCAGTCAGATGCAGCTCTGATCGGTGGTGAGACAGCAGAGCATCCGGGACTGATGCCGGAAGACGAATATGACCTGGCTGGTTTCGCAGTAGGTGTCTGCGATAAAAAAGAGATGATCACAGGTGAAGAACTGAAAGCAGGAGATGTTTTGATCGGTATGGCATCCACAGGTGTTCACAGTAACGGATTTTCTCTTGTCCGTAAAGTTTTTGATATGACAAAGGAATCTCTTGATACTTATTATGAAGAACTTGGAACAACACTTGGTGAAGCACTTCTGGCACCAACCAGAATCTATGTAAAAGCATTAAAGAGCATTAAAAATGCCGGAGTTCGTGTGCACGCATGCAGTCATATCACAGGCGGCGGTTTTTATGAAAATATTCCGAGAATGCTTAAAGAGGGAACACGTGCAGTTGTGGAAAAGAACAGCTATCCGGTACTTCCAATCTTCAAACTTCTTGCTGAAAAAGGCAATATTGATGAACAGATGATGTACAATACTTATAACATGGGACTTGGAATGATCCTTGCTGTAGATGCAGCAGATGTGGACAAAACAATGGAAGCGATCAAAGCAGCAGGTGACACTCCGTATGTAGTAGGACGTATCGAAGATGGTGAAAAGGGAGTGACTTTATGTTAAAAGTCGGTGTACTGGTTTCAGGAGGCGGCACGAATCTGCAGGCTATCCTGGATGCCATTGACTGTGGAAAGATTACAAATGCAGAAGTTTCTCTGGTTATCAGCAATAATCCGAAGGCTTATGCGCTGGAGAGAGCGAAGAACCATAACATAGAAGCCGTATGTATTTCTCCGAAACAGTATGAAAGCAGAGAAGAATTTCACAAAACACTTCTGGAAAAGCTGAAAGAGAGTGGCGTAGAGCTTATCGTTCTGGCAGGATTCCTCGTAGCAATCCCGCCGATGATCGTGGAAGCATATCCAAATAAGATCATTAATATCCATCCGTCACTGATTCCGTCTTTCTGCGGAGTTGGTTATTACGGACTTCATGTGCATGAGAAAGCGTTAGCAAGAGGGGTTCGTGTTACAGGCGCTACGGTACATTTCGTTGATACTGGCACAGATACCGGTCCGATTATTCTTCAGAAAGCAGTGAAAATTAAATCTGATGACACTCCGGAAGTTCTCCAGAGACGTGTCATGGAGAAAGCAGAGTGGAAAATTCTTCCTAAGGCAATCAATCTCATTGCCAATGGCAAGGTGAAGGTTGTGGATGGAAGAGTGGAAATAGAAGAATACGATACGGAAGAGTAGATACAAAAAGGAGCGGCAAGATAAAATGAAAGTCTTAATTGTAGGTAGCGGTGGCAGAGAACATGCGATTGCATGGAGTGTTTCAAAAAGCCCGAAAGTAGATAAAATTTATTGTGCACCTGGAAATGCAGGAATCGCAGAGCTTGCAGAATGTGTAGATATCGGTGCAATGGAATTTGAGAAACTTGCTGATTTTGCACAGGAAAAAGAAATCGATCTTACGATCATTGGCATGGATGATCCGCTGGTCGGTGGTGTCGTAGATGTATTTGAGGCCCGCGGTCTGAAAGTATTCGGACCAAGAAAGAACGCTGCGATCCTTGAGGGATCTAAAGCTTTCTCGAAAGATTTAATGAAGAAATATAATATCCCGACAGCAGCATATGAGAATTTTGATGATCCTGAGAAAGCACTGGAATATCTCCGCACAGAAGCCAGATTTCCAATTGTCCTGAAGGCTGATGGTCTTGCACTCGGCAAGGGAGTACTGATCTGTCAGGATCTGAAAGAGGCAGAAGATGGCGTAAAAGAGATCATGGAAGATAAGAAATTCGGAAATGCCGGAAATACCATGGTCATCGAAGAATTTATGACAGGACGTGAAGTCTCTGTGTTATCATTTGTAGATGGAAAAACTATCCGTACAATGACATCCGCACAGGATCACAAACGCGCTCAGGACGGTGATCAGGGATTGAATACGGGCGGAATGGGAACTTTCTCCCCGAGTCCGTTCTACACAGAAGAGGTAGATGAATTCTGCAGGAAATATGTATATCAGCCGACAGTGGACGCAATGGCTGCAGAAGGACGCCCATTTAAGGGAATCATTTTCTTTGGTCTTATGCTTACCGCAGATGGCCCGAAGGTATTGGAATATAATGCACGCTTCGGAGATCCGGAAGCACAGGTAGTCCTGCCACGTATGAAGAATGATATCATTGAAGTAATGGAAGCTTGCGTAAATGGAACACTGGACCAGGTAGACCTTCAGTTCGAGGATAATGCAGCAGTGTGCGTAGTACTTGCAAGTGATGGATATCCTGTAAAATATGAAAAAGGTATCCCAATGTACGGCTTTGAGAACTTCAAAGGTAAGGATGGTTATTATTGTTTCCATGCAGGAACCAAATTAAAAGATGGTCAGATCGTAACCAACGGAGGTCGTGTCCTGGGAATCACAGCTACAGGAAAAGACCTGAAGGAAGCAAGAAAAAATGCCTATGAAGCCACAGAGTGGATCACATTTGCAAATAAATATATTCGCCATGATATTGGTAAGGCAATTGATGAAGCATAAATAATTTTGAGGTGCTGCAGTTTCAGAAAAAATGTATTTTGGATGATTACTGTAAAACAGATCAGAAAACAGAAAGGTTTAAAACCAGACCGGACTGTTTTCTGATTTTTTTGTAAATGTTTTTGCATAAATAATATAGGCTATTTTCTTTACTTTTCATGCAATCTGTTATAAAATAAAACAGTGCTGTAAAACAGAAACGTAATCGAACTCCGGACAGCAGGGGAAAATTTATGAACAGAAATTATGTAGATAAGAAAATACAGAAGATCATAAAAGAAATGAGACAGAGAGGATAAGAGCATGGGAATCAGCAAAGAAGAAGCAATCAAAGAATTACAGACCAGAGAGGAGATTTTTGTGGCATATTCACAGGCTACAAAGCTTCCGTATGTGAAATGTGATGAAGAGACATTTAATGATCAGGCATGGATTTTTTCAACAGAAGAAGGAATCAAAGAATTCGGCAAAAAAATGCTGGAAGAAAAGGTTCTTCTTATGGGTATGAAATTTACCAAGAAGGATTATCCCAGATTATATGGAACTTTCTATGCAATTGGCGTAAATACAGTTGTATGGGTAGATGGTGAAGATAAGATTGAGATTGATCTTACTGATATTGCAAAACAGGCAGATATGAGCAAGATTGAGCCGGCTAAGAGACCGCTTCTGAATCCTACACTGGAGCTTTCCGGCATTTACTTTATGCAGGAACTCCGCCGTCCGGTAGAGAAGGATCAGCATGGAAATCTTCGTGAGCTTGAGGAAGAACTGATCGTAAACCTGAAGAAATCCGAATATCTGGTTGCTATGAATGTAGACCCTGAAGATCCTAAGAAGATCAATATTCCGTATCTCAAAAATAAAAAAGAAGAAATTCTCCAGCCTGTATTTACAGACGTTATGGAACTTGAGAAGTTTACAAAAGGTCAGAAGCTGCGTATTGCGAAAGTACCGTTTGCAAAACTTCCGGAGCTGTTAATCGATAAGGCAATGGCTTATGCAGTTAATCCATTAGGCTTTAACCTTGTTCTGAACAGAGAACAGCTCAATAAGATCATTGGCTTAAAATAATCAAGTCATGTAGATGAAATTCAGTTGACCGAAAGAAGATAAAGGGTGTGCATGCTGTGTGAGAACATGGCAGTACACCCCTTTTTGTTTTGAAAAATAATACAGCAATACGTCTTTCTGTTGCAAAAAATGTTGGTTTGTGCTAGGATATGTGTAACACAAAAAGGAGAAGAAAACGTATGATGATAGAAATAGATTTCAGCAGTGATGAAGCCATTTACATCCAGCTGACCAATCAGATCATCATGGGGATTGCTACGTCAAGACTGCAGGAGGGAGATACACTGCCATCAGTGAGACAGCTTGCAGATACAGTTGGGATAAATATGCATACAGTAAATAAAGCATATTCACTGTTGCGACAGGAGGGATTTGTCACTATCGACCGCAGACGTGGTGCAGTGATTTCTATTGATGTAAATAAACGGAAAGCATTGGAAGAACTGAAACAGAATCTCATGGTGGCGCTTGCGAAAGGATGTTGCAAGAGCGTAAGCAGAGAGGAAGTACATCAGCTTATTGATGAGATTTTTGACGAATATGATGAAAACAGATAGGAGAGGACATGGAGAGACAATTTACCAGACAGGCAGAGAATGCCCTCAAATTGGCAAAGACAACTGCGAAAACCTGTGGACATGGATATATCGGAACAGAACATCTTCTTGCAGGTCTTTTGAAAGAACCTGAAGGCACTGCGGGAAAAGTGCTGCAGGAATTTAACGTAGAAGAAGAAAAACTCAGGGAACTTATCAGTAGCCTGGTTACACCGGTTCAGGGCAATACTGCGGCAGCAGAAACAAAAGATCCCCAGTACAGCCCGAGAGCAAGAAGGATCATTGAACAGGCGAAGGAAGATGCTGAGAGTATGGAATGTCTTTGCGGAACAGAGCACCTGTTGCTTTCGCTTCTGAAAGAGACAGACTGCGTAGCAACCAGACTGCTTTTTACAATGGGAGTAAATATCCAGAAGTTGTTTGCGGCTATCCTGACAGCTATGGGATTTGACAATGATACCATTGCAGAGGAATTTCAGTACGCAAGGAATGCGGGAAACAAAAAAGTGACCAGTACCCCTACGCTGGATCAGTACAGTCGTGACCTGACACAGCTTGCAGCAGAGGGAAAACTGGATCCTGTGATAGGGCGTGATAAAGAAATTACCAGACTGATTCAGATTCTGAGCAGACGTACGAAGAATAATCCGTGTCTGACAGGGGAACCCGGAGTAGGTAAGACTGCCATTGTAGAGGGACTTGCACAGCGCATCGTTATGGGAATGGTTCCGGATACAGTGAAGGATAAGCGTCTTGTTGTGTTAGATCTTTCCGGCATGGTTGCGGGAAGCAAATACAGAGGTGAATTTGAGGAACGCATTAAGAATGTGATCCAGGAAGTAAAAGAACATCAGGGAATTCTGCTGTTCATTGATGAAATCCATACCATCATCGGAGCAGGTGGAGCGGAGGGAGCACTGGATGCTTCTAATATCCTGAAACCTTCTCTTTCCAGAGGTGAGATTCAGCTTATCGGCGCGACTACTCTGGAGGAATACCGTAAATATATTGAAAAAGACGCAGCATTGGAACGAAGATTCCAGCCTGTGACAGTGGAAGAACCATCTTCAGAGGAGACTGTTGAGATCCTTAAAGGTCTGCGTCCATATTATGAGAAACATCATGGGGTAAAGATTGAAGATGAGGCACTTGAGGCAGCAGTAAAAATGTCACAAAGATATATCAATGACCGTTTCCTTCCGGATAAGGCAATTGATATTATTGATGAAGCAGCATCAAAGGTTCAGCTTGCGGGTTATCAGTCAGCACCTGAAATGGAACAATATGAACTGGAACTGAATGAACTTCGTGAGGAGAAAGAACAGGCAGTTAAGACTGCAGATATTGAACGCGCAAAAAAAGCACAGGTACGCCAAAATGAAGTGGAAGCCGAAATGGAGAAAATCCGCATTAAGACTGAACGTAGAAATAAGAGGAAGAAACTTGTTGTAGATGAAGCTGCTATTGCAGAGACGATTTCTGACTGGACAAAGATTCCTCTTCAGAAACTGACAGAGGGAGAAACCAAACGTCTTGCTCGTCTGGAGAAAGAACTTCATAAACGTGTGATCGGACAGGATGAGGCAGTGAAAGCTGTTGCGCAGGCAGTGAAACGGGGAAGAGTAGGACTTAAAGATCCGAACCGTCCCATTGGTTCTTTCCTTTTCCTTGGACCTACAGGTGTTGGTAAGACAGAACTTTCCAAGGCTCTGGCAGAAGCTGTCTTTGGAAGTGAACAGGCGATGATTCGTGTAGATATGTCCGAATATATGGAGAAACACAGTGTCTCCAAGCTGATCGGTTCTCCTCCGGGATATGTAGGATATGAAGAAGGCGGCCAGCTCAGTGAGAAGGTCCGCAGAAATCCGTACAGTGTATTGCTTTTTGATGAGATTGAGAAGGCACATCCGGATGTGTTTAATATACTTTTACAGGTGCTGGATGACGGTCATATTACAGATGCACAGGGAAGAAAAGTCGACTTCAAACAGACGATTATTATTATGACTTCCAACGCAGGGGCACAGGCGATCATGGAACCGAAACGTCTGGGATTCATGTCTGATAATGATGAGAAGAAAGACTATGAACGAATGAAAGGCGGTGTGATGGAAGAAGTGCGCCGGATTTTCAAACCGGAGTTCCTGAACCGAATTGACGATATCATGGTGTTCCATGTGCTGAATAAAGAAGATATCCGGAAAATTGTGACATTGCTTCTTAAAACACTGGAGAAACGATGTGCAGAACAGATGGAAATTCATCTTACAGTGACAAATGCTGTGAAAGATTTTATTGCAGAAAAAGGTTCTGATAATAAATATGGTGCCAGACCGCTGCGTCGTGCAATTCAGAGTAAGATAGAAGATGCGCTTGCAAACGAGATTCTGGAAGGCAGAGTAAAACGTGGAGATAGTGTACAGGTGAAACTTCATAAAAACGAGATTGCATTTGAAGTGAAAAAACAGTAGAAATCTCTGAGCAGACAGATATTTACAATTAAAGCAGAGGACTCACATGATTCACAGAAATTGTGAAATTAGTATAAAAAAATCAGTGAGATACTGGTCAAAAAAGTGAATGTATTATATAATAAGCACATAAAATGTCGGAAAAGTACAGAGATAGTGAAAAACTGTACGGCATCGGCAGATGAACCGGTGGAGCGGCAAACAAAAGAGTCTTAGGAGGACATAGGAAATGGCAGTAGTAAAAGAATTAATCCGTACAGAAGAGAATGGAGCAATCAGCTTTGGTGACTATGAGCTTGCACAGAAGTCTAAATTATCAGACTATCAGCATCAGGGCGATATGTATAAAGTAAAAACTTTTAAGGAGATTACCAAGCTCGAGAGAAACGGAATGTTCGTTTACGAATCAGTTCCGGGAACAGCAGTATTTAATCTTACACAGAGTGAAGCTCAGATGGATTTCCATGTAGAGGGACCGGAAGATGCACAGATCACAGTGGAGATGGAGCCGGATACAGAATATGAAGTATTTATTGAGCAGGCAAGCACAGGTAAGATGAAAACAAACCTGGGCGGTAAACTTTCCTTTAGCGTGGAACTTGGCAATGCTGCAAGAGTAGAAGTAAAGATTGTAAAATGCTGAAAAATAAAAAGACGGTATATTTTTGCCAGGAGTGCGGATATGAATCCGCAAAATGGATGGGGCAGTGCCCGGGATGCAAGTCCTGGAACACCTTTGTGGAAGAGACAGTTTCCACAAAGAAGCCATCCTCTTCCGGAGCAATGAAATCATCAGAAAAAAGGCAGGAACCGGTGATCCTTAAAGACATCAGCCTGTCAGAAGATGAACGGCAGACAACTCAGATTGGTGAACTTGACAGGGTGCTGGGCGGCGGTATCGTCCCCGGCTCCCTTGTTTTAGTGGGAGGAGATCCGGGAATCGGAAAATCAACGCTGCTTTTACAGGTGTGCAGGAATCTGGCAGAGAAGCAGGTTTCGGTCCTTTATATTTCAGGCGAGGAATCTCTGAGACAGATTAAGCTGAGAGCTAATCGTATCGGGCAGTTTACGGATAAGATGCAGCTTTTATGTGAGACGAACCTGGAAGTGATACGCGAGGTGATCGAGCGCAGGAAACCGGATGTGGTTGTGATCGACTCCATTCAGACTATGTTTCACGAAGATGTAAGTTCGGCACCGGGAAGTGTCTCTCAGGTGAGAGAATCTACCAATATCCTTATGCAGATCGCAAAGGGGATGGGGGTGTCCATTTTTATTGTAGGTCATGTGACGAAAGAAGGAAATGTGGCAGGCCCGAGGGTTCTGGAACATATGGTGGATACGGTGCTTTATTTTGAAGGCGACCGGCATGCTTCTTATCGTATCCTGCGTGCGGTGAAGAATCGTTTTGGATCTACGAATGAGATTGGTGTTTTTGAAATGTGTAATACAGGTCTTGAGGAAGTGAAGAATCCGTCGGAATATATGCTGAATGGCAGACCGGAGGATGCGTCGGGTTCTGTTGTGGCGTGTTCTATGGAAGGAACCCGGCCGATTCTGGTTGAAATCCAGGCACTTGTGTGCCAGAGTAATTTCGGGATTCCAAGGCGGACAGCAGTGGGAACAGATTTTAACAGGGTGAATCTCCTTATGGCCGTGCTTGAGAAGAAAGTCGGACTCCGTCTGGCTGCATCGGATGCTTATGTCAATATTGCAGGGGGAATGAAGATGACAGAGCCGGCAATCGACCTTGGGATCTGTCTGGCGATTGTTTCCAGTGCGAAGGATATTGTGATTCCTGATAATATGATGGTGTTTGGCGAGGTTGGCCTGAGTGGTGAAATCCGAGCAGTGAGTATGGCGGGCCAGCGTGTGCAGGAGGCGAAAAAACTGGGATTTGGAACAGTTGTGCTTCCGGAAGTGTGTAGGTCTTCTGTTGGAAAAGTGGAAGGAATCAACCTGGTTTATGTGTCACAGATTCGTGATGCGATTGGTTATATTATGAAAAAATAGATTGTCAGACTACTGGCTTATATATGGTTTGAATAAGTCGATCAGACTGTCGTCAAAGATATTTTTGCCTGAGAAAGTCTGCTGACAGAGAGAAAGAGGAAAGGATCAAAAGTTATGGCGAGTGGGATTGATACAGTGATATTTGATATGGATGGAGTGATTTTTGATTCGGAGATTCTTGTGCTTCAAGCGTGGAAAGAAGTGGCAGAACGTCATGGAATCGCAGGAGTTGAGGCGGCATGTCATGAGTGTCTGGGAACAAACAGTGTTGTGAGTAAAGGGGTTTTTCTGAAGCATTATGGTGAAGATTTTCCGTATGAGGAATATAAAGCGGAGATGGCAGAGGTGTTTTTCAGTCATGCTTCCGGAGGTAAACTGGCAAAGAAGCCGGGGGTTGAGGAGCTTTTGAAATATCTGAAGATGAGGGGATTTAAGATTGGGCTTGCCAGTTCTACTCGGGAGGCACTGGTGCGTTCGGAGATTTCAGATGGCGGGCTGCTGGGATATTTTGATCAGATTATCGGGGGAGATATGGTGGAACGGAGTAAGCCGGAACCGGATATTTTTCTGGAGGCTTGCAGACGACTGGGGACCAGACCGGAGAATTGTTATGTGATTGAGGATTCTCATAATGGAATCAGGGCGGCTTATGCAGCAGGGATGCATCCGATCATGGTGCCGGATCTGATGGAGGTGACGGAGGAGATGAAGGAGTTGGCGGAGGAGATTTTTGAGTCGCTTTATGAGGTGGTGGATTTTTTGGAGATTCGGTAAAAGGGATGTGAAGGGACGCAAGCTCAAATCATTCTCTTCGGCTCGGTTTCGGGCCTTAAGAAAAACTAAGCCCGGGAAGATCAGCTAAGAGGGACGCAAGCTCAAATCATTCTCTTCGGTTCGGTTTCGGGCCTTAAGAAAAGCTAAGCCCCGGAAAATCTGCTAAAAGCATTCACAGATAACTCAAACTCGCCGCAAAGCGGCTCAGACAGTGAGTGATCTGCGAATAACGCAGATTTCCCGGGGCTAAGTTTTTCTAAAAGCCCTGCAAATGTCGCCGAAGAGAATGATTTGAGCTTGCTGGCTGTTGGCTGTGACAGAGATGGCTGAAAGAGAAGCGGGATGGTGGTTTGTTAGTTTGGCGGAATAGAAAAGTTTCCTACATATAGTATGAATGGGACGGAAAAGCTGGGGTGTTGTGTATATATGGTATGTGGGTGCTGCAATATAGGAAGGATAGATGGGGAGGATGGTTGGAATTCCGGTGTCAGATAGACTGGATGTCTGTTGGGAATTTAGTGGAGATTAGGGTGAAAATATAAAAAGTTTGTCAAATTATGAAATTAACTGTTGACAGGGACTGCTTTCGGTGTTATATTAGTTGAGCTGTCGGAAATAATTGTTTCTTAGAAAGAGACAATTTAAGATAATTTCTGAAATAAAAAAGAAATTAAAAAAAGTGCTTGACAACTTAAAACGAATATGTTAAAGTAATCAAGTCGCTTGAACAGAGCCGACAATCACAGATCAGAAGAACAGTCCGGAAATCCGGAAGAGTTCGAAAAACTTTGAAAAAACTTGAAAAAAGTTCTTGACAAAGAAAAAGAGATGTGATAAAGTAAACAAGCTGTCGCAAGACAGACAACCTTGATAACTAAACAGTGAAACACATACGATTCTCGAAAATTCTTTACATTTTTAAGAACGGTTTAAAAAACCAAAAACAGTAAAACGAGAGATAGCTAGTTGTTATCTTGAGTGAGTCAAACATTTAATCAGAGAGTTTGATCCTGGCTCAGGATGAACGCTGGCGGCGTGCTTAACACATGCAAGTCGAACGGGAATTACTTTATTGAAACTTCGGTCGATTTAATTTAATTCTAGTGGCGGACGGGTGAGTAACGCGTGGGTAACCTGCCTTATACAGGGGGATAACAGTCAGAAATGGCTGCTAA
>NZ_CAXSTD010000005.1:0-268671 GCF_964240315.1 Blautia sp. Marseille-P2398 | reverse complement strand
GGATTGTTTCAACAGGTGCTATATTTCAAAGATTTCTTTTGTTCTCTCTGACATCTTATCGTCCAGCATCTTTCTGCTATATTTCATAACCAGAATCAAACAAAAACACTGAATGAGAATTATTATCTAAACTCATTATGTACACTCACTTATTGCTTATTGCTTATTTCGACCGTCTAAATTTCAAGAGCATATTGTTCTTTTTTCTATTATAATATATTTATTGTATCAGAACAAGTGTTTTTGCGATTTTTTATGAATTTGAGCAGACATGCTCGAATGTGCAATTCATCCCATCACCTATAGGACGCCACTGAAAAAGTCCTTATTTTGCATAAAACAACACAATATAAAGTGTTTTTATTTGTTTCAATCTACTATATAATGTGTATAAAAATAGTTTTTCAGTGGCGTCCCTATAGAGGTGAGGGAATTCTTGCTACGGTTGTTAAAACATAAATTCTGGACTCATAGTCTGTGCATGGTGCATCTTCACTTGTAGGTTCACCTGCTGTACAGTCTGTGGTGAGCAGTCCCAGATTCATCAGCTCATCCCCGTAGTTTTCTGTTCCATTATACTCATTTCTGTAGATAAAATCCGGATCCAGTCCCTGAAGCCGTACTCTGGTAAAATCAGCATTTACTACATTTCTTTCCCTGTACCAGAATACCAGCGCTGTCTTTTTGTCCTCACTGACTGTCATCCACGCTGTTTCATTGCCCTCAAAAGGACTCTTCAATCTGTAAAAAGTTCCAAACTGAATCAGTTCTCTGTATTCTTTCATAAAAGCAATTTGCTGTTTTACTTCACTGATTTCTTCGTAAGACAGTTTATTCAGATCCAGTTCATATCCGAAGGTTCCGAAATAAGCTACATTTGCTCTTGTATGTAACGGAGTTTTCCGGTTTAACTGATGGTTGGGTACTACAGATACATGGCTTCCCATGGAACTTACAGGATAACACATACTTGTGCCGTACTGGATTTTTACACGCTCTGCCGCATCTGTATCATCACTGGTCCATCCCTGTGGCGCATAATAAAGGATTCCCGGATCAAAACGTCCGCCGCCGCTTGCACAGGACTCAAAGAGGATTTGCGGGAATGCAGTATTTAACCGCTCATACAAATCATAAACTCCAAGAATATATCTGTGGAACACTTCTCCCTGACGGTCTGCAGGAAGTGCTGCCGAATAACATTCCGTGATACTTCTGTTCATATCCCACTTGATGTAGGAAACCTTTGCTTCTGAGAGGATTTTATACATCATCTCATAAATACAGTCCACCACTTCTTTTCTGGAGAAGTCCAGCACATACTGGTTTCTTCCATGGCAGGAAAGTCTCTGGGGTGTCTGCAGGATCCAGTCCGGATGTGCACGGTAAAGGTCGGAATCCTTATTCACCATCTCCGGCTCAAACCACAGGCCGAATTTCATACCCATCTCTTCAATTCTGTCTGCGATTCCTTTAATTCCCCGCGGAAGACGTTCTCTGTTCGCAACCCAGTCACCAAGTCCTGCATGATCGTTGCTTCGTGCACCGAACCATCCGTCATCCAGTACAAATAATTCAACACCACATTCCTTTGCCTTTGCTGCGATTTCTACCAGACGGTCCTCTGTAAAATCAAAATAAGTAGCTTCCCAGTTATTGTTAAGGATTGGCCTGGGACGGTCTCTCCAGTAACCTCTTGCCAGTCTCTTCTGATATAATTTATGGAAAGTCTGGCTCATTCCATTCAGACCCTTATCAGAAAATACTACTACTGCTTCCGGAGTCTGAAAGCTCTCACCACAGTCCAGCTTCCAGTCAAAATTCTGCGGATTGATTCCCACAGTGATGCGGGTTGTATCATGAGTATCCACCTCTGCCTGCATTCTGTGATTTCCGCTGTAGATCAGGCTGAATCCCATCACTTCTCCTGCATTTTCTGTTGCCGACGGACGTCGGAGCACAATAAAGGGATTATGTTCATGGGAAGAATTTCCTCTGATGCTTCCCACAGACTGGATTCCCTGCTCTAATCTGCGTTCTTTCACATGACGTTCTCTGGACCATGCGCCCGAAAACTGCATCCACACATAATCTTTATCCGGAAGATCAAGGCTGAGACTCATTGCATTTAACAGATGTACTAATGATGTACCCTCATTTGTAAATCTGGCGCTTCTGGTGATGATTCCCCCCTGTGCAAAAATAGTATAAAGCAATTCCAGTACAATTCCTGTTACTTCATCTTTCAGTTTTACACATAAGGTCTGGGCTTCTTCGTCATTCTCCGTATAGGTAGCCGGAAGTCCTGAAAGCTTTGGCTTTCCATCTGTAACAGTGTGACTGACATAAGTAAATTCCGAGATCCTGCTGCCGTTTTCCTGAAGGATTTCCACTGCCGGATAACGATAATCAGAGCTTCCATATACCGGATATTCCAGTTTCAAATGCTCCAGCGAAAATTTGCGGTTTCCCTCATAAACACAGGCTGTCATTGCTCTTTGCTTCATTTCAAGAAGATATGAGAAATCTTCTCTGTCATGGATTCTTTTCCCAAAATAGAGGTTTCCAAGATGTCCATTGGGAAGTACGGTCATAATATAACTGATGTTATTGTTGTATAAATGGAATGTCTTTGAACTTTCGTGAAAAATAATACTCATAACTGTCCCCTTTCTATAATAAACTCAATATACATGAAATTAGGGGCAAAAGTTTTTTTGACCCTAACTTGATATCACGGATTGCTCCGCGGCTGTGCTGATATCATATACATTATTATAGAGAAAGTTATTCTGAGGTGTTATGGCATTATGTTTGTCTGAACCTTCAAAATGTTAACTGTTGATCAGCTTTTCCAGCCCATCCTCTGACACTTCCAGGTTCCTGCGGTTTTTACTTCTGTCCTGCCTTCGAAATTGAGTTGGTGTCAGTCCTGTTTCATGCTTGAATGCCCTGGCAAACCGTTCTGCATTTCCATAGCCACAGGATTTTCCAATTGATTCTACAGACAGTTCTGTAAGCACCAGCAATTCTCTTGCCCTTGTAACACGGTATTTCTGCAGAAAATCCTTTGGTGAAATATGAAGTTCATTCATGAAGATGGTGTACAGATAACTGCGGTTAACATTCAAATGCTCTGCCAGTTCCTGTACTCCGATTCCACAGGCATATTCATTTTTTATAAATGCCATGGCTTCTTTGATATATTCTCCATACCCGTTTTCTCTTCCATATTTCTTTTCTTTTGTATTACCCAGATAAGTATCAATCACTACATCTTTTGTAAGAACTGAAAAGAAATCATATAATCGGCCCTGCAGATAATACAGATTTGAGGTGGTGCTTTCTGTATGTTTCAGAATATCCAGCACAATTTTCTTTAACTCTTCTCCACTTTCTGAACGGAAGATCAACTGCTCGCTATTTAATCCGATATCCCGAATATATTTTCCTGCATTGGTGCCACCTACTCCGATCCAAAGATAACTCCACGGATCATCTTTATCTGCCTGATAGAAAGTCTGTGTACCCGGCTCGATCAGAAACCCCTGTCCGGCAGTGAGATAATGTTTTTGTCCTGACGCCTGATACATCCCCTTTCCTTTCACTACAAAATGGATCAGATAATGCGGACGGGACGCCGGACCATAGCAATGCAGCGGCCCGCATTGTGCGTAACCGCTGTAGCTTAGATAAAATTCTCTGAATTTCGGTTCCTGTAATTGTAAGACATATGAATCTTCCATAATATAAGTCTGCTCTCCTGTTTTATAAACAACCATTAACTTTCGGCTATATCATAAGGCCAGTGAACACTCATCTATCTTCTTTAATTCCTCTTCACTGAAAGATTCACTGTCCAGCACTTTCAGGTTCTCAAGGATCTGCTGCGGACGGGATGCTCCTATAAGCACACTGGTTACGATTCCGTCGCGGAGAATCCATTTCAGTGCCATCTGCGCAAGACTTTCCCCTCGCTCTGCTGCAATTGCATTCAGACTGCGGATACTGTTAAGACGTTCCTCACTGAACTGGTCTGCATGGAGAAAACGTCCGTCTGTGTTAACGCGGCTGTCCTTTGGAATTCCATTCAGATATCGGTCTGTGAGCATTCCCTGGGATAACGGGCTAAATGCAATAATTCCCTTTTTCCTCTCTGCTGCAGCCTGTTTCAGGCCATTTGTCTCGATGGTACGGTTAAAGATATTATATCTGTTCTGATTAATGATAAACGGACAATGCAGTTCTTCCAGAATATCTGCAGCGCGTTTCATTGTCTCACCATCATAGTTGGAGATTCCAACATACAATGCCTTTCCGCTTCTGACGATCTGTGCCAGAGCCTCCATGGTCTCCTCAAGAGGAGTCTCCGGATCCATACGGTGATGATAGAAGATATCTACATAATCCAACCCAAGGCGTTTCAGGCTCTGGTCAAGACTGGCGATCAGATACTTACGGCTTCCCCAGTTTCCATAAGGTCCCGGCCACATATCATAGCCTGCCTTTGTGCTGACGATCAGCTCATCTCTGTATGCAGAAAATTCCTCTCTCAGGATTTTTCCAAAATTTTTCTCCGCACTTCCGGGCTGTGGGCCATAGTTGTTTGCAAGGTCAAAATGAGTGATCCCATTGTCAAATGCTGTAAAACACATCTGCTTCATATTCTCATAAACACCGGTGTCTCCGAAATTATGCCATAAACCCAGAGATAACTCCGGCAGCATCAGCCCACTGGCACCACAGCGGTGATATTTCATGGTTTCATAACGTTTTTCATCTGCCTGATACATAAAATAATTCCTCCCTTTTCGTACAGTTTTCAAATCTTCACTTTTATTAAATCCTACTCTAATCTGCAACTTTGCAAATCACATTTTGCACCTTCTCAGACTGTATCAGCATCCTCATCTTCTCATCCCCATCCTCAATCTCAGGCTTACCACATCTAAGACTATCTGGATGCTCCGACACACAGCAATTCTTATACCAGCATTCACCCATAAGAGTCCCTTTAACAGACCACTTTTCATTTTGTGTAAATTCGCCTGCCAATGACTTCATCACTCGTTCTGTAGAATATCTTTTAAAACCTGCTATATACTGCAATGTCTTCTCGTCATCAATCTTTGATAAATTGATTCTATGATTCTCAACTGCTGCCAAGACTTCTTCACGAATTTTGATTTTATCTGTCTTTCCGGTGCCTGTCCATGCTATTAGCTTGTCAAATGCAAGAATCAGATATTCAAAACAAATCATATCCAGAATTACAATTTTTCCTTCCGACTTATCTGTTATTGATTTCAACATACGATACTTGTTACGAATATCCTGATTATCAACCACATAATCAAATGCAACGTAATATTTATCGTCATCTTTAATGTCCAAGTCTATTACCGCATCCAGTAATCCCTGATTGCTTCCTTTACTTTCGACTACAAGCTCATTATCAAAGAAAAACTTGTTAACTAATTTCCAGAAGTGAAGCCCTGCACCAGTATCCTCCGTCCATAAATATCTCATATCACAGCTCCTCTTCCAGCGTTATTCTGTTGTTATCAAACTTCAGCACCTTAAAACTTTTATCAGATACATTAAGTCCGTCACAATTTCGCAGAAAAAGCATATACTGATTTGAGAACTCAAAATTAATGAATCTCCTGATATCATCATTAATCAAGTACTCTGCATTATCTACCACAATGAAACTATCCCGGCACTGTTTTATTGCTTTTAAAAAATCATCTGATTTATAGTTAAATAATTTTATAGTCTTGTATTCGTCTGTTAGTCTTATATCTTCCAGCATTTCATAAAGCACTGTTTTACCGGTGCCGCTGTCTCCGCCAACAAGAGTAATTCTATCCTCAAATTCCAAATCGTATGAAAATGGATCTGCTTTAAAAGTAATGTTCTTATAAATCATCTGCTTCTCTCCTTTCATACTCCTTACTCCACCAGGCATTATAGCCTCTCCCGCCGGTAACTATATCAGAATTATTAAATCGGATTTTTGCATTGTCTGGGATATCAAAAAGTGTCGGTCTTGACATATAAATCTTTATATTTTCCATAGCAAAAATGATCTTTAACACATTCGGACCACATTCCTCAACATTTACCACCTTATCAGGGTGTTTTACAATATTTATCAGTGTCTTGCAGCCTGATGATAAATTACGAATTGTACCTAATCCATATTTTGTTTCTATATGCTTGTCCGGAGTCAGCTTTGCCTCATCTATTTGCCAGATTAAATCAATTTCTTTTTGTGACATTTCTTCATTACCTGTATTCAGATTAAAGTACAGGTCGTTTTGAAGTATCCAGTCTTTTGAATCAATCTTATTTGTATATATATCTATCATTTAATGTTACTCCTTTTCATTGTCAATCGCCGACTTTTGAGAATCGTTGGACCACTATAATGCCCACGTTTTCGCCCTGCATTATAAATCAAAGAATTTACTTGTATATCATATCACATTTTCGACGTTATAAATATCATTTTTTGTTGTCTATTTATCTATAACAGTTAAAGGGACTGCCTATTCTGACAGCCCCTTTTTAAACAAATAAACTATATTAAATTCCTTTAAAGCTAAAGGAGAATTCCATCTTTCCATCTGCATTTAACAGATATTCCTGATGGGTATATGCTCCCCAGCTGTCATCGCCGCCGATTCCCATCTGGCCTTTGGCTACGCGTACTACTGTGTAATGGATCTGCGGGAGTTCGTATGGATGCATGGCATTTTCCATCTCATGTGGAGTGTATGGGAGTGCGGAGAACATCATTGATTCTCCATCCATCTCAAAGTACATTCCTCTGCCCTTGCGGTCTGTGACCTTCGCCCAGCGTACTTCCTCTTTTGCTCCGCATTCCTGCGGTACCATGTATCTTGCTATATTATCCACAACTTTGTTCTGGTAAATGCCCAGTTTTGCACCTTTTTTGCGGTCTGCATAGGTTTCAGCTTCGCCCAGTCCATACCACTGGACATTGTCATAATCTGCATTGAATTTGAAAATCACCCCAAATTCCGGCATATCGCCAAGTTCTTTTACAGGATCATAAGTTAAAGTTGTCTTCACTTTTCCATCGCCGAATACTTCGTAGGTAAGCTGACACTCACTGGCTGGTGTGGTCGGCATCAGATAGGTAAATGTTACTTTTACAGAGTGGTCTGTTTCTTCTGTCTGTGGTGAATTGGATGGACCGTATGCACCTTTTCTGTATTCTTTGTGGCTTAAATACATGCTGGCAATTTTCCACTGTGCGTAGCGCATCTGCATAAGATTTCCACAGTCATTATCTGTAGGTGCACGCCAGAAGTTTGGTTTCGGGATTGCTTCGATCATCTCTTTGCCTGCATATTTGTAGGAAACCAGGCCACCATTGAGGACGGAGAACATTACTTCGAAGTGCTCGCCCCGGACACCAATATTATGTGTGCTTCGGATGATCTGTGGTTTCTTTACAAACGCATCTGATACACATACATCTTTTTCCACTGTAATCGCTGTTTCTGCAGAATCTGATTTTCCATCCAGAACATCCTCTTTCACCTGATATACATACTGTCCAAACGCAATTTCATAACCTGCAGGTGCCCATATCTCCTCCTCTTTCAGATGGAAGGAAACAGTAACTGTATATTCTCCGGCTGCTTCTGCTTTTTCAAAAGGCAGTTTATATTCTTTCTCACTCAATGGCTCAACTGCTGTTTCCAGTACTTCTGTACGGATCACTTTTCCATTCTTTGCAAGTGTTACCTTACAGTCAAAAGTATCTGTATTTACAAAGAGGTTCTTGTTAAGCACTTTTACTGTATCAGCTGTCACCTCTGCTGTAATATTCTGATAATTAAATTTCACTTCCTGCATCTTTGGAGATGGCTCTCTGTCACCGCCATATGCGATTCCGTTGCCGCTGAAATTGTAGTCTGTAGGACGTTCTCCGAAATCGCCGCCATATGCCTGGAACTCTTTTCCATAGCGGTCTTTCTTATAAATAGACTGGTCAATGTAATCCCAGATAAATCCACCCTGATATTTAGGCTCTGTATCTGTCAGGTCAGTATATTTGTGCATGGCACCGCAGGAATTTCCCATGGCATGTGTATACTCACAGCAGATAAACGGTTTGCTGTCATCCTTTGCCAGGAACTCTTTGATTGCTTCTACAGACGGATACATCTGGCTTTCCATATCGCTGGTATCATTATAACTGCGGTCATGGAAAAGTCCCTCATAATGTACCAGACGGGTAGGGTCATTCTTATGGAAAAGCTGAGACATTTCATAGATATCTTTTCCGCCAAAAGATTCATTTCCGCAGGACCAGATCAGGATTGCCGGATGATTCTTGTCTCTCTGGTACATGGAGTTGGCACGGTCAAGCATCATATCCAGCCATTCCGGTTTGTTGTGAGGAACAACAT
The DNA here is from genome assembly GCF_964240315.1 of Blautia sp. Marseille-P2398. Taxonomy (NCBI): domain Bacteria; kingdom Bacillati; phylum Bacillota; class Clostridia; order Lachnospirales; family Lachnospiraceae; genus Blautia; species Blautia sp. Marseille-P2398. The sequence goes on along the minus strand of NZ_CAXSTD010000005.1, from coordinate 260,221 downwards.
GAGTATAATCCTTTGTAAATTCCGCCACATCCCAGGAACCATGGGATTCCAGGTTTGTCTCATCGATCATATAAATACCATATTCATCACAGAGCTGATAGATCAGTGATGTATCCGGATAATGACAGGTACGGATGGCATTAATATTATTCTGCTTCATAATGCGAAGATCCTTGCGAAGTTCTTCCTCTGAAACATGTCTTCCGCTGACAGAGCTGAACTCATGGCGGTTTACGCCCTTAAACACAATACGTTTTCCGTTCAGAGTCATAATACCGTTCTTCATCTCGAAACGGCGGAATCCAACCTTCTGAGGAATTACCTCCTGAATAGTTCCTGCTTCATCATAAAGTTCAATTGTAAAATCATAAAGCTGTGGATCTTCTGCGCTCCATAATTTCGGATTATTAATTTTCCATGCAAAGCTGTTCTGTACAGTCTTGCTGCTATTTGTTCTCTGAATATAAAATGGCTCTGCATCGGCTTCTTCATTTCCAGCTTCTGTAAGAGATTTTTTCTCTTCCAGCACACATTCTCCATCTTTCTCAAGTCTGAAAACAATGCTTCCCTTTCCCCATGTCTTTACCTTAATTTCAAGATCTGCTACATCCAGATTCTCTTCCGGGATTGCCCGAATCTGGAGATCATATGCATGGGTATCCGGAACTGTATAAAGATACACATCTCTGTAAATTCCGGAGAAACGGAAGAAGTCCTGATCTTCACACCAGCTGCTGGAGGTCCATTTGAATACCTGTGCTGCCAGCTTATTCTGTCCATCTTTAAGATAATCTGTTAACTCAAACTCAGATGGAGTAAAAGAATCCTCACTGTACCCAATAAATGCTCCGTTCAGCCACAATGCAAGTCCGCTCTCTGCTCCCTGGAAAGAAATAAACAGTCTCTTACCCTTCATATGTTCCGGCACTGTAAAATATTTCACATAGCTTGCAACCGGATTAAATCTCTCCGGAATCTGACCGGGATAAATTTCCTCATGTCCTTCCCATGGATACTGGACATTAGCATACTGCGGTGCATCATATCCTTCCATCTGGATATGTGCCGGTACATGGATGTCCTCCCAGTCATAGCAACAGTAATCCTCTTTCTCAAATCCCTGAACTGCACTTTTGTAATTACGCGCATAATGAAACTTCCATAAACCGTTCAGACTGTAGCGAAAAGAAGTTTCCGTCCCATCCTGCACAGCAGTCTGCATTTCATTCCCATCTCTATAATACACATGATCTGAATGAGCTTCCATTCGGTTATCGCAGAAATACTGTGGATCTTTTACCAGTGAATAATCAAATGCCTTCATACTCTTATGTTCTCCTCATGATTTATTTTTTTAACTGTTCTCTCTGCCTGCAATATTATATTTCGCCATACATCCGTAAAACACTTCCAGCAAAATACTTTATATATGACTTTTTTCATAAAAATATCTTATACGATATTGCCAACAGCCAGTTATCCTTCATAAGCAAAATTATAACATTATACCAATCCGCACAGTTTGCATATTTGACTATATAATATTCATTTTCGACTTTTATATATTCCGGTGTCTGATATTTACCATCCTTCCTCTGTCCGGATGTCAAACTTCAGGAGAAGCTGCTCATAATTTTCTCCCTTTTTTCTCCACTCTGCAGGTGACATTCCCATCAGCTTCCGGAAATTCCGGTTAAAAGCAGAGTCCGATGCAAAACCACATTCCGTACCTATGTCAGTAACTGACCTATCTGTCTTTTTCAGTTTTTCACAGGCTGTGCGGACACGTATCAAATTTATATACTCTACAGGGCTCATATGCATACATCCGGAAAAAATCCTGCGAAAATGTGACTCACTCAGATGACAGTTTGCAGACAACTGCTCTATCTTTATATTCTCTCTGTAATGATCTGAAATATAATCCAGTGTATCTGAAATGATCCTCATGCTCCTGCTCTGCTCTTCATAAAGCATTTCCTGTTCCGGCGTCCGGTTCAGCCGGGCAATCCCTGCCAGCAGAGCCATAAGAAGTCCGGATGCCTCCTGAATATAAAACTCCTCTTCCCGGCGCATGATATCCATAATTCTAATAATACATTCAGCTATAAACGGTTCCTCTTTCTCGTTCATCAACAATGCCCCGGCGTTGATCCTTCGCAGCATTTTCTCAGCCTGTACAGCACTCTCACAATTCTTTCGCAAAAATCCCTCAACATCCACAAACAGATACTCCCATTTACAGACCGTATTTCCCATGCTGTTTGTTGTATGAGGAAACCGTTCCGGGATCACAGTAAACTGCCGCCCTGTAAACTTCCTTTTCTCCTCTCCCAGAGTAAGGATTCCCTCTCCATAATAGCAAAAACCAATCTCCATAAAATTATGAAAATGAAGGTCCTCTATACCGGTTCCATAATTCTGCACCCAGCGCTCTCCCAGAAGAGGAAGGATCGGACTTCCTGCAGGCATGTAATAATAGCGTAATTCTATTTTAGGTTTCTTTCTTTTCATAGTCTTTTATCCGAAAACTCCCTATGCAAAAAAGGCAGGTGATCTTCACCTGCCCCACAATAGCACTGCATTTATTCAGCCTTTCGCTATCCTATTCCCCTTTAGTTTCCTTCTCTGCCATTCTTGAAAACACCATCTCATATCCGTCATTTCCATAATTCAGTGAACGATTCACACGACTGATCGTTGCTGTGGAAGCTCCGGTCTTCTCAGAAATATCAAGATAGGTTCTCTTGTCCATCAGCATCTTGGCAACCTCAAAACGCTGTGATAAGGAAAGAAGTTCATTGATTGTGCACACATCCTCAAAAAAAGTATAGCACTCTTCTTTATCCTTCAGGCATAAAATCGCTTCAAAAAGCTGATCCACAGCCTCTGTTCTGATTTTTTTACTCATTTTCATGCTCCTTTTAGAACTCTGTACTTCACTTGCGGACATTTGTTTTTAAACTGTCCGTGTTATGTTTCTAACAGTGATATTTTACCACGTTAAATTATAGGAAGCAAGCCTTTAACCCAAAAGAAATCACAGATTTTTTATTTTTCTCACAAAAGCCTTTTTCGAAGAGTAAGGCAAATAAAATCATCTTTTTCGCAACGCAGCTCTACACCAAATAACTGCTTCTCAGTTTATCAGAATTTACGATTCACATACTCCCTGATTGCATCCGTAGACCGATTAAGGACCAGTTCCTCCGGAAAATCCAGTTTCTCCAGCAAATCTCTCGCCAGATCAAACTCCCCTATCAGCAGATCAAAATGGGCATCACTGTCCATCACCACCGGAACATGATATTTCTTACACAGATTCAGCACCACAGTATCATTCTCCACCGCATTCTGTCGATTACAGTCCGGATCCATAGAATGATTATTCAGTTCCAGAACCTTCCCATATTCTTTCGCCCCCTGAACCAGTGCCTCATAATCAATCTCATATCTCCCGTCATCCGGATGTCCGATAATATTCACATAGGGATTCTTCATCACATTCAGATAGCTTTCTGTATTCTCCAGCTTAGACCCCGGCTTCATGCATGGCATATGCAGACTGGCGATCACCACATCCATCCTCTCCAACGTCCGCTGCGCCAGATCCACAGTTCCCTGCGCATCCAGAATATTCACCTCGGACCCCAGAAGCAACTGAATCCCATACATCTCCCTGGGCACAATTTTCAGATTCTCAAAATAATACTTATGACAGGTTCCCGGCATAGCAGGCGCATGCTCCGTAATCCCCAGAACCTCCAGTCCTTTCTTAGAAGCTGCCTTCGCCATCTCCCTAAGTGAACAATATGCATGTCCACTCACCAAAGTATGTGTATGCAGATCCAACACTGAATTATATCTCATAACAACTCTCTCCTCATTTCGTAAAAAATCTTCCCCCACATTATACTTCCACCCCCACCCATTTCTCAAGCACATTTATTATTTCAGAGGATTGCTATAAGACACACCTCTCCTCCCCAGCCAGTAACCAGCACAGAAAAATAGTTTGTTTCGCGTGCATTTGCAGGATACTTAGATATTCTTGGTCAGAAAAAATCTGCGTTATGAGAAAACAGAGACACTGTCTGAGCCGCAGGCGAGTTTGGCTCTGTTTTCTCATGCTTTTAGCAGATTTTTTGTGGCCTAGAATATCTTAGTGTCCGAAACCGCACACGAAACAAACTATTTTTCTGCGCGTCCCTTAATAAAAAAAACAGAGCCTGCATCTTGGCAAGCCCTGCAAAAAGATTCCATTTCAAGGAGAAATTCAATTTTTTATTTTACGATAAAAGATTTTCTCTTGCTGACAACATCAAAGATAACCGCTGCCAGAAGTACAAGTCCCTTAACAACCTTCTGAATATTCTGGTCAATACCCATAATACTCATACCTAAGTTCAGAACACCCATCAGAAGAGCACCAATGATAACTCCGGGAACAGTACCGGTTCCACCATAGGCAGAAGCACCACCAATGAAACAGGAACCAATCGCATCCATCTCAAAGTTTGTACCTGCCTGCGGGTTAGCTGAATTCAGACGCGCCATGGTAACCATACCTGCGATAGCTGCCAGAAGACCCATGTTTAAATAAGCCAGAAAATAAACTTTATTAGTATTGATACCGGAAAGTTTCGTAGCCTTCTCATTACCACCAACTGCATAGAAATAACGACCTGTAGTAGTTTTGGAAGCAATATATGTATAAATCGCAATAATCACAGCAACCCAAACCAGAGAGTTCGGAATACCTTTATACTGAGCCAGACGGAACATAAATGCCAGAACAACTGCACAGATCAGGACCATCTTAACTGCCGCACCGCCAAAAGCTTCCACACTGTAACCCTTTTTCGCACGGTCTGCACGATTTTTCATTACAAGTAAAACATAAACAATACAAACAATGATACCAACTGCAAAACATGTAACATTAAATCCTTCTTTGCCAACAAAATCAGGAATGTAATTGTTAAACAGTGCCAGATAAGAATCAGGCATTGGAGCCAGTGTCTGTCCCTGAAGGACTACGTTTGATAAACCACGGAACGCAAGCATACCTGCCAGAGTTACGATAAACGGTGGGATTCGTACATAAGCAATCCAGAATCCCTGCCATGCACCGATTGCAATACCTGTGATCAGCATAACAAGCATTGTAAGATATGGATTCATATTATTGAGAACCATCATCTTACCGCCGACTGCTGCAACGAAACATACAACAGAACCAACAGAAAGGTCGATGTTACCACCAGTTAAGATACAGAACAACATACCTGTTGCAAGGATAAATACATATGCGTTCTGAGCTACAAGGTTATTTACGTTCTGCGGCAGAAGCATAACACCTTTGGTGTTTGCTGTAAACATGATGACTACCAGAACCAGAACGATCACCATGGTATATTTCTTTAATACTTCTGAAAAACTAAGCTTTTTCTCCATCTTCTTTACGCTCCTTTTCCTGATTTTACGATCTTTGACATGATCAGTTCGGAGGTTGCCTCTTCTTTGCTGACTTCTCCTACGAACTTGCCTTCATTCATGATATAGATTCTGTCTGACATTCCCAGTACTTCCGGAAGTTCAGAAGAGATCATGATAACAGATTTGCCTGCTGCAACCAGATCGTTGATAATACAGTAAATTTCGTACTTCGCACCTACGTCGATACCACGGGTAGGCTCATCCAGGATCAGAATATCCGGTTCTGCGAACATCCATTTCGCAAGAAGGACTTTCTGCTGGTTACCACCACTTAAGTTACCTACATTCTGCTCAACAGATGGACATTTTGTTTTCAGCTTTTTCCTGTATTCTTCGGCTACTGCATACTCTTTATCTGCATCGATCACCTGTCCATTGCTGATGCCTTTCATATTTGCAAGTGATGTGTTCATTTTGATGGATTTGGAAAGGATCAGTCCGTTTCCTTTTCTGTCCTCTGTAACATAAGCAAGTTTATTATCGATTGCTTCCTGTACAGTGTTCAGTTTCACTTCTTTTCCGTTCATAAAGATCTGACCGGAAATCTTGGTTCCATAGCTCTTTCCGAAGATACTCATGGCAAGCTCTGTACGTCCTGCACCCATCAGTCCGGAAATACCCACTACTTCCCCTTTATGGATCTTAAATGATACATTGTCTACTACTTTACGTTCTGAGTACAACGGATGATAAACAGTCCAGTTCTTCACTTCCATGGAAACAGCTCCGACTCTTACATCTGGGCGTTTCGGGAATCGGTCTGTCATCTCACGGCCAACCATACCCTGAATGATACGCTGCTCTGAAAAGTCATCTACTTTCTTATCCAGAGTCTCAATGGTAGAGCCGTCACGGATAACTGTGATCTTATCCGCTACATAAGAGATTTCATTTAATTTATGGGAAATGATAATCGATGTCATTCCCTGTTCTTTAAATTTCAACAGCAGATCCAGCAGTGCCTGAGAGTCATCTTCATTCAGAGATGCTGTCGGCTCATCCAGGATCAGGAGTTTCGCATGTTTCGCCAGTGCTTTCGCGATTTCTACCAGCTGCTGTTTACCTACACCAATATCCTTGATCAAAGTTCTGGAGGATTCCTCCAGTCCTACTATTTTCAAATATTTGTCTGCTTCTCCATAGGTTTCATTCCAGTTGATGGAGAAGGATTTACCTCTTTCATTACCCAGGTACATGTTCTCGCCGATGGTCATATAGGGAATCAGCGCAAGTTCCTGGTGAATGATTACAATTCCTTTTTCTTCACTGTCTTTGATTGTATTGAATTTACAGATTTCACCGTTATAAATGATGTTGCCTTCATAGGTTCCATACGGATAAATACCACTTAATACATTCATCAGGGTAGATTTTCCGGCACCGTTCTCACCTACCAGTGCGTGGATCTCGCCTTCTTCTACCTGAAGATTTACGTTATCCAGTGCCTTTACACCCGGGAAAGTTTTGGTGATATTCTTCATTTCCAAAAGTATCTTAGCCAATTTCTATTTCCCTCCCTTTCCATAACAAAGCATTTAAGTACGTCTTGGAAAGAAACGGAAATTTCTTCCAAGATAGATTTCTCTAAGATAGTTCTTCTTGTAAGATAAATACTTATTACTGATTAATACAGGCGGGAACTGCGCCCGCCTGTACAGTTTGTTAATTCTTATTATTTAATCTGATCCTCTGTATAATATCCGGAATCAATCAGCATTTCTTTGTAATTATCAACAGTTACAACAACCGGATCGCAAAGGTATGTCGGGATAACGCCTGTGCCGTTGTCATAAGATTCTGTATCGTTGATCTCCGGTTCTTCGCCTTTCATGATAGCGTCAACCATGTTAACTACTGCAGATGCAAGAGCACGTGTATCTTTGAATACGGACATAGCCTGTTTTCCTGCTACAAGGTTCTTAACGTTTGGTGTATCACAGTCCTGACCAGTGATGATCGGATACTCTCCTGTGTAGGAAGCTGCAAGTGCGTTTTCTACACCAAGTGCTGTGGAGTCGTTGGAGCAGAGAACTGCGTCAAGGTTTGTTCCGTCAGAGTAGTTACCAGCGATGATTGTATCCATTCTGTCCTGAGCTTTTGCACTGTCCCAGTTAGCAGTTGCAACCTGCTCGAACTCTGTCTGTCCGGATTTAACTACCAGTTTGCCTTCGTCGATGTATTTCTGAAGGACATCCATTGCTCCGCCGAAGAAGAAGTTACAGTTGTTGTCACCAGGATCACCTGTGAACAGCTCGATGTTGAACGGTCCGTCCTGATTGTCAAGATCAAGTGCATCTACTAAGTATTCGCCCTGTTTCTGGCCTACTTTGTAGTTATCAAATGTTGCATAGTATGTAACTGCATCGGAGTTCATAAGCAGACGGTCATAGGAGATAACCGGGATTCCTGCTTCTTTTGCCTGTTTCAGAGGCTCTCCAAGGCTGCTTCCGTCGATAGATGCAACAACCAGAAGATCACATCCGTTGGCTACCTGGTTCTCAAGCTGTGAAACCTGTGTGCTTACATCGTTAGATGCATACTGAAGGTCTACTTCGTAGCCTGCTGCTTCCAGCTCTTTCTTCATGTTCTCGCCATCCTGATTCCATCTCTGAAGGTCTTTGGTAGGCATTGTAACACCGATCAGTTTCTTATCATCCGCTTTAACAGCTACACCCGGGATAACTACCATTCCTGCTACCATTGATGCACAAAGAATTGCAGATACGACTTTCTTTCTCATTGTAAAAATCCTCCATTTCTTTTTACGTTTCTCACGTTTTCTTGATAACGTTACTATAGCACAGGGCAATCTGGACATGTTTGGCAAGAAACAAGACATTTTAAGAAAAACAAAAAATGCCCTGCACAGGACAGGACATTTTTGTTGCAAGATAATGCTATATACTGATTTACTCTTACATCTGCAAAAGCAACCGGATAATCTCTAAATATTTTATTTAACTGTAATCCGCATTCAGATAAACTTCATCTCTGCGGTGGAAACCTCCTTCAATGATCACCTTATCTATATTCTCTTTTGTCACTGCAGTTGGTTCAAGGATGCAGGAAGGAATCTCATAAGTTCCGTCATTTACTGTTTCTGTCACATCTTCCAGTTCTGCAACTCCCTTTCCACTACCCATTTCCACTGCATATTTCGCTGCTTTTCTTGCCAGATCTTCAATTGGTTTAAAAGCAGTCATATACTGTGTTCCTTCTACTATTCTCTGACAGGCTGCAAGATCTCCATCCTGACCTACAACAACCACATTTCCGGCAAGCTGATTCTCCGCCAGTACCTGTACGACCTGACTGGCAATGTCATCATTTCCGCACATAATTCCCTTAACATGAGGATATTTTTCCAGGGCTTCCTCCACATATCCGACAGCCAGTTCTGCTGTCCAGCCATCACAGTTAGCTTCATAAACCACATGCAGATCTGTGTCTGCAAGCATATCATCAAACCCCTGTTTCACCATCTGGACATTATTATCTGAAGAGGATCCCTGTATCATAAAGACATCTCCTCCCTGAGGAAGTGCATTGACAAGTGCCTGTGCCATGATCTCACCCACCTTACGGTTATCAAAGGAAATGTACAAATCTGTATTGGCATTATTGACCATTCTGTCATAGGAAATAACCGGAATTCCCGCACTCTGTGCCTTCTGTATGGCATCTGAAAGTGCTCCACAGTCTCTTGCGATCACAACGATCACATCCACCTGCTTATTTATAAAGTATTCAATCTGACTGATCTGCTCTTTGACATCTGCACCTGCATCCTGCACATTTACCTCTGCTCCCAGTTCTCTGGCAGTCGCCACAAATACATCTCTGTCGCGGATCCATCTTTCTATAACAAAAGAATCCACTGTAAGTCCGATCTGAACCTTATCCTCTTCCTTATTCTCTTCTGCTGTTTCTTCATTCTTATTCTGTTTTTGTTCTGAAGAGGAACCACATCCTGTCAGCAGTATCATCCCTGTACAAAATGCCAGTATTCCAAGCAGCAGCTTTCCGCAATTCTTTTTTGTCTTATATAATTTCATCAGCCTAACCTCTCTCTGAACTCACTAGGCGTAACTCCTTCATACTTCTTGAAAATCCTGCTGAAGTAATTGGGATCACTGTATCCTGACTGTGCACATATTTCCTTAATGGAAAGTCTGGAATCCTGCAGAAGTTCTCTGGCATTTTTCAGACGTATTTCTGTAAGATATTCAATAAAGTTCTTACCTGTTTCCTGTTTAAAAAGTTTACTGAAATAATACGGACTGATATCTACCTCTCTTGAAACATCATCCAGAGAAATATCCCTGCGGAAATTTTCATTAATATATTCCTTTGCTCTGTCAATAATACTGCCAGCTTCTTTTTCCTTGGAATTCTCCAGTTTCGTACAGATTTCTCTCGTCTTATCCAGAAACCACTTCTTCAGATTTTCTATATCCGTACAGGACTGAAGCTCCCGGATATAGCTTCTCCTGCTGTTAACATTATATTTCAAAGTTCCTGCAAAGAATGCCCTGCGTTCCGCATTCATCACCATCTCCAGGATTTTAATCTCAATGTCTTCTCTTGTGACGGCCTGCTGACTGTGCATCCATTCAAAAAATCCCTCTGCGCAGTTCATCGCTCCCGCAGCATCCTTCTCAAGGATCCTCTTCTGATATCTGATTTCCAGGTCTCTTGGATATTCCCCGTCATATTTCTGTGCCGCCGGTACATCCTCGATATGCACTACATGACTGATGCTCTCTCTCAGTGCGACCACCGCTTCCTTAAAAGATTCCTTCACGCTTCCAAGTTCTTTGACTCTTCCGATTCCACAGCGGAACATACTGTCGATCCGGTTTTCAAATTTATGTACCATATTTCTGGCTCTTGTGACAATTGCAACTCTGTCTTCGTAATCTTCTTTCGCATTTTCATAAGGAACAAGCAGTACGATCCTGTTTCCCATAATAGGACCTACAAGGCATTCAAAGAATCCCTGTGCGATTTCACGAAAAGTAGAATAAAATTTGTTTGCCTTTACACTTGCACCTACTGCATTACTGAGCACCCCATTTTCCATAGAATCTCCAAATTCTATGACCATCATATAACCGTATTTCTGACGGATATCAAGAAGCTGTGTATAATTATCCTGGTAAGTAACAAAATCATCCTGCAGAAGAATATTATTGATATATCCACTCTCAATCATAGGTACCACTGTCTCCAGTTTCTCTCTGATCAAGAGATCATCGCTTCTCTTCTGCCGTATCTGATCTACCTTTGTCATCATCTTCGCGCAGGTTTCCAGAATTACTTTCTTATTTACAGGCTTTGTGAGAAATTCCTGAACTCCCAGGTTCACTGCTTCTTTTGCATAATTAAACTTATCATATGCAGTTATGATCACAAAAACTGCTGAACTGTTAAATTTCTGAATTTCCCTGATTGCCTGTATCCCACTTATTCCCGGCATCTGGATATCCATAAAACAGATATCCGGCGAATATGCCTGTGCCATCTCCACCACAACTCTGCCTGACTTTGCACAGTGGATCTCACATTCATTTCCATATTCAGTTTCAATAATTTTCTTTAATGATTCCAGCATGATACCTTCATCATCTGCCAGCAAAATTCTATACATCTTCTCTCACTCCCATAATACTTCTCTTAGTTTTCATGCACAGGTATATAGATTACTGCTTCTGTGCCTTTTCCTTCACCTTCACTGTTAATCTCCATAAGCCCTGATTCCTCATAATAAAGTTCCAGACGACTGATCACATTATTCATACCGATTCCTGTAGAATCACCTTCTTCATTTCTGTGCTCTCTGTTTCCTGACAGAACACCCTCTATCTGTTCCCGCGTCATTCCCTTTCCATTATCTTTCACGCTGATACGTATATAATCTGCATCTCCTGTAACTGTGAGATGTATTTTTCCTTCCCATTCAATGTCACGTATTCCATGATTGACTGCATTTTCCACAACCGGCTGCAAGATCATACTTGGCATACGCACATTCTCCAGTGATTCATCCACCTCCTTGCTGAAATGGATATCTCCGGCGAACCGGACATTCAGAATATAAATATAGTTATCAACAGCCTCCAGTTCTTCTCCCAATGTGGCGTCTTCCTGTCCTTTTTTTACATTATAGCGAAAAAAATCCGCCATTTTCTCTACAAAAATCCCGGTCTGCTCTGCATCCTCCATCATTGCAAGCTGTGCTCCTGCATTCAGGGAATTAAACAGAAAGTGCGGATTGATCTGTGACTGAAGATATTTCAGCTGTGCTTCTTTCAGATGATTTTCCATAAGAAGCTCCCTCTCCATCATCTGCTGCTCTTTCTCCATACTTGCTTTCGTCCTTGCCATATACAGATCAAGATTCTCTACCATTGTATTAAACGCTCTGGTTACTGTTCCCAGTTCATCCTGTGCATCTGTATCGTGCATCTTTACATGGAAATTTCCCTGACCTACCAGTTGTGCTGTCTCTGCCATATTGGAAAGGGGAACAAACATATTTCTGGTGGCCTGGATGAGCAGAAGCATTCCACCGGCTACAATTATGATCATAATAACTGAATTGCTTATCTCCAGATATCTCATCACTGCACGAAGTACTGCATAAGTACTGGAGTTCTCCTGAAACATCAGGTTATTCAGTTCGTCAATAGATGACTGGATATATCTGTAAAGCTTTGTTGCATCATCATATTTACGCTTATACTGCTCAACGTTCCTTCCTCGTTTGGCAGCTACCGTTTCCGCAGTACAGTCCAGATATGTTTCCGACATTTTCCGGATATTCCGTTCCAGAAGCTTTACGGGATCATTGATATTATCTTCATTAAGTTTCTCAAGTTCATTTCTGTATTTTGCCTCATTCTGATAATAATCAAGAAGTGTCTGAGAATTCTTAACCTTAAGATACTTATACATATTATCCTGTACTTTCTCAAATACCTGTGAAAGTTCGGTAAGCTCTGCATTACTGGCATAAACATTATCCATCTTTTGCATGGAATTATTGATCCGCACATAAAAAAGCATATTCATGGCAAAAAGAAGGACAGCGATCATACCCACCTCTATAACGATTTTACTGACCAGTGAAAAATCTTTCCAGCGCAGCTGCTTCATCCGGACACCCCCTTCCTTCTCATTTCCCGTACTGCATTTTTGTCCAGGAAATTAATATCTACATTATAATAGGAATTGGTCCTTCCATCCTTCTGATATGCTGTCAGAGCTTCTATACTGTATCTGCCAAGCTGCTCTGTATCCACATCACAGGTAACAGAGATTACTCCCTTTTCCACTGCTGTAAGAATATCTTCGGAACTGTAATATCCTATGATTGTAACCTTTCCTGCAAGATTAAAGTCCAGCACTGCCTGACGTGCACATTCTGTAGTCTCTTCATCCATACACACAAGAATATCGGGTACTTTATCTCTCTGCTGAAAAATATCTGTTACCGCTTCTTCTGTCTCAAAGGTTCCGGTTAAGCGAAGATTTTTTCCTGTTATCTGGATATTTTGCAAAGAGCCTGCCTTTGCCTGGGCTGCATTGCTGATCTGTGTATATATCTGGCTCTGGTTCATATCATCAATATTTTTCTTCAACAGAATAAGAATACTTTCCGTATCCTCAGTCACATATTCCGCTACCTTTTCGCCATAGACACTTCCAAGCTGATAATCACTGACACCCACGAAACTCTGACGCTTGCTGTGAACTGCATCTCCCATTACAGTAACAACCGGAATTCCTTTCTGAACAGCCTCATTTATCTTCTCTTCCAGTCCCTGCTCCCCACTGTACTGCAGGATAATCCCATCTGAATTTGAAGCAATACTCATATTCATATAATCTAGCTTGCTGTAATCACTCTCTTTACCGCTACCTCTCAGTTCCAGGATTCCATCGCTCTTCTGTGCATATTCCTGCGCACAGTCATAAACAGCCTGCCAGAAAGAAGAATTCGGACTGTCTACGATCATATCGTATTTATATCTACACACCACATCATTCTTCTCTTCCAGACTACTTCCCCCGGACAGTCCCTCACAATAAGACTCTCCTATCATATAAAAAAGCACTAAAATTCCTGCCAGTGCAAAGAAAACCAGCAGTTTTGTCCGTTTCTTTTTCATCTCAATCTCCGTAAATTCTTTCTTCTATATTTTGCAGAATCTATTATACAATAAATCGGTATGAATTGCTTTCTTTTTTTCATATACTGTAATGATTACATCTGCCACCTGCTGTTTCTTTCATTCTGACACAGATATTCATACTCTGTATTCCTGAATCAGAGAGATATTTTTATGAGGAGTATCTTTGCATGAAGCGGACTTTAATATTTTTTGAAATATTATGCATGATTTTTTTCCTGCTCTTTTCTTCTGCTGACAAACGCACACAGTTCCTTACTTCACTGGCAGGTCCCGGTATGCTTTCCCTTGTAAAACAGGCATCTGCAAAAGCTACAGCTTCTGAGAATTTTTCAACTGACACCACCGCCGGGCTTCCCGTCGAAGAACCTCCCAGAATCGCACTGACCTTTGATGACGGTCCTAATGCCCGGTATACCCCCATGCTTCTGGATGGATTAAAAAAAAGAAACATCAGGGCATCTTTCTTTCTGATAGGCGAGAACATTGAAGGAAACGAAGATATACTCCTGCAAATGCGAAAAGACGGACATCTTATCGGAAATCACACCTGGGATCATGTACAGCTTGACAAGATCCCGGCGGAGAAGGCCCGACTGGAAATTGAAAAAACAAATAACAGAATCTATGAAGCTTCCGGAATTTACCCTTCTTATGTGCGACCGCCTTTCGGCGCATGGATCAAGGATATGGAACTTTCTGTCACCATGCTTCCCGTATTCTGGGATGTAGACACTCTGGACTGGCAAAGCAAAAACATCGATTCTATCCTGTCTATCGCCCAGAAACAGGTTCATGACGGTTCTATCATCCTGATGCATGACGGCTATCAGACATCTGTGGATGCAGCCCTGAAAATCGCTGATCTTTTTACTGAAAAAGGCTATGTTTTTGTCACTGCAGACCAGCTCCTGCTCACATAAAAGATTTGCTTTTTCCTGCCTGATTCGTTATACTGTTATACAAAGCTTGTACAGATTTCTCTGTAGCAGGATTATCCGCAGAGTATGCTGTACATCATTATATACAAAAGGAGTAATTAAACGAATGGACAGACTATTTAACATGGACAACAAATTCTTCACCGTCATGGGACGCGTGGCTGATCTTATTATGCTTAATGTGGTCTTTCTGATCTGTTGTCTGCCGATCGTGACTATTGGTGCGTCACTGACTGCACTCCACTATGTCACACTGAAAATGACACGTAACGAAGAATCTTATATTATCAGAAGCTTCTTCAAATCCTTTAAGCAGAACTTCAAACAGGCAACTGTCATCAATCTTATCATGCTTGCAGTTGCAGCTATCCTTTACATGGATCTGCGTATTGTAGGTAATATCGGCGGAACAATGTCTCAGGTATTGTATATCGTTTTCTTTGCATTTGGTATCCTTTATATGATGGTATTTCTGTATATTTATCCGGTGCTTGCCAAATTCTACAACTCCATCAAAAACACCTTCCGCAATGCATTCCTGATGGCTATCCGTCATCTTCCGTATACAGTCCTGATGGCAGTCATCACTCTGTTACCTGCAGGCGTGTTTTTTATTAAAAGTTTCCGCATACAGTCCATGGCCATCATGCTTCTGTGCATGTTTGGATTTGCACTGGAGGCATTTATCAACGGACATTTTCTGGTAAAGATTTTTGATAATTATATTCCGGCTGATACAGATACCCAGGATACAGACCTTCAGAACGAAAACTCTGCTGAAACTTCATCAGCAGAAAATGATCACACAGTATGACCAAATGGGGAGAAAAACCATACCACTCTCTGGACTATATGCTGAGAGAGCGGTTTGGAGAAAAGGTTTATAAGGTCACGCTAAATGGCGGCATGTCCTGTCCCAACAGGGACGGTAAGATTGGAACCCGCGGCTGCATCTTCTGCAGCGCAGGAGGAAGCGGAGATTTCGCTGCAGATGCCGCACTTTCCATCACTGACCAGATAGAAAGCCAGATCAGTATCCTTTCACAGAAACGTCCGATTCATAAATATATTGCCTATTTCCAGGCGTACACAAATACCTACGCACCTGTGGAATATCTGGAGAAAATTTTTACAGAAGCAATCTCTCATCCAAAGATAGTTGCTCTTTCCATCGGCACCAGACCAGACTGCCTCAGTCCTGAGATTGTGACACTTTTGTCCCGGTTAAATAAACAGAAACCTGTCTGGATTGAACTTGGACTTCAGACAATTCATGAGTCCACTGCCAGGTATATCCGAAGGGGATATCCTCTCTGCGTTTTTGATGATGCCGTAAAACGCCTGCGAAAAGAAAATATCGAAGTAATCGTGCATACAATTCTCGGATTACCCGGTGAAAACACAGCAGATATTCTGGAAACTATGGAATACCTCAACCATATGGATATTCAGGGAATCAAACTGCAGTTACTTCATGTGCTTCGCGGCACTGATCTGGCAGCAGATTACGAGAAAGGACTGTTTCAGACTTACGAACGGGATGAATACATCTCTCTCCTTATAAACTGTCTGGAACATCTCAGACCGGATATGGTTATACACCGCATCACAGGCGACGGCCCCAAAGATCTGCTGATCGCACCACTGTGGGCAAGCCGTAAACGTGAGGTATTAAATATGCTGCATCACAGGATGAAAGAAGAACAAAGCTACCAGGGAAGACTGTTTTCGCACTAAAAGATTCTCTGCTACTCTATGCAAAGGAGGGATAAAATGGCAACACCATTCACAGTTTACAAATTAATCGTATTATACATGCTTCAGAATACCGAAAATACCCTGACAAATTCGCAGATTTCAGAATTTATCCTGGACCGGGAATATACAAACTATTTCCATCTCCAGCAGGCAATCTCAGAACTGGTAGAAGCAGAACTAATCACCATGGACACCCGTTCCAATGTCTCCCATTACCGGATTACCGAAGATGGCATAAAGACTCTCTCCTTTTTCCAGAAAGATCTCTCTCCTGAGATCAAACAGGAAGTCAGGGAATACCTGAAATCCACCGGCTTCAAAGCCCAGGAGCGAATCGTCACTCCTGCCGATTATTACATCACCAAACAGGGAACCTATTCTGTAAGATGCCAGCTCATCGAAAAGGGCAACTCCCTCATCGACCTGAACATCGCAGCTCCTAACCTTGAGGCAGCACAGTCGATCTGTAAAAAATGGTCCACACATTACCAGGAAATATACGGTAAAATAATGGAAGAGCTCTTATAATGCTCTTCCTTTTTATTTCCTAATCTTTACAAAAAAACAGGGATACGTTATACTAAAACAAATATACGTTCTATAGCACTCCTCGTAAATAATGTATATTGATTAAGAGACTTGCTATAATTTGTCAGAAATGCTTTATGTTACTATAAACACGAAATGAAATGTGACTGTTTTATCATCATATTCTATGGAGAAAAAACTATGGATTTATTTGAATACGCCAAATCAAAAACCCTGGACCAGGAATCCCCTCTGGCATCCAGACTACGCCCCACAACTCTGGATGAAGTTGTAGGACAGCAACACATCATCGGAAAAAACACCTTATTATACAGGGCTATCAAAGCTGACAAACTGACCTCCGTCATCTTCTACGGCCCTCCCGGAACCGGCAAGACCACCCTGGCAAAAGTAATCGCCAACACTACCAGTGCAGAATTCACCCAGATCAACGCCACTGTAGCAGGCAAAAAAGATATGGAAGCAGTTGTAAAAGAAGCCCAGCAAAACCTGGGTATGTACGGCAAAAAAACAATCCTCTTCATAGACGAGATCCACCGCTTCAACAAAGGCCAGCAGGACTATCTCCTCCCATTCGTAGAAGACGGAACCATCATCCTCATCGGTGCCACAACAGAGAATCCATACTTCGAAGTCAACGCTGCTTTAATCTCCCGTTCCATCATCTTCGAACTGAAATCCCTGGAGATCTCCGAAGTCAAAGAACTTATCCTTCGCGCAGTCAACGACAAAACAAAAGGAATGGGAAACTATAAAGCCCGGATAGATGAAGACGCCCTCGACTTCCTTGCAGACATGGCAGGCGGCGACGCCAGAAATGCCCTCAATGCCATCGAACTGGGCATCCTCACTACCCCCCGTAGCGAAGACGGTCTCATCCACATCACCCTGGATGTGGCATCTCAGTGCATCCAGAAACGCGTCGTCCGCTACGACAAAAACGGAGACAACCACTACGACATCATCTCCGCCTTCATCAAAAGCATGCGTGGCTCAGACCCTGACGCAGCAGTCTACTACCTTGCAAAAATGCTCTACGCCGGAGAAGACGTCAAATTCATAGCCCGAAGAATCATGATCCTCGCCTCCGAAGACATCGGAAACGCCGATCCACAGGCCCTCTGCGTAGCAGTCGCTGCCTCCCAGGCAGTCGAACGCGTCGGCATGCCCGAAGCTCAGATCATCCTCTCCCAGGCAGTCACCTACATGGCATGCGCCCCCAAAAGTAACTCCGCAGTCAACGCCATCTTCGCTGCCATGGACTCCGTCAAACGCACAAAAACCACAGTCCCGCCACACCTCCAGGACGCCCACTACGGCGGCCACGAAAAACTGGGCCACGGCATCGGCTACAAATACGCCCACGACTACCCAAACCACTACGTACACCAACAATACCTCCCCACCGAAATCCAAGGAGAACACTTCTACGAACTCTCAGAAATGGGCTACGAAAAAAAACTAAAAGAATACCAAACAAAAATCAAATCCCAGTCTTAATAAAAAAATCCGGCAGAAACACTTTTCTGCCTGGATTTTTTATTTCTATCAGCCAATACACAGCGCAGAAAAAAGCAGCCCCTTCCAAGAGAGACTGCCCTTTTCATCATTTAATTCCCATAACCTCCATCTGCGCCAGAATCGCATCCACACACTTCTCAAATCCCAGTTTTCCTGAATTCAGGCACAGATCATAATTTGTCGCATCACTCCAGTCCCCGCCTGCAAATTTACGATAATAATCCTGTTTTCTCTTATCATCTTTGCGAAGGAACTTCTCAATTTCCTCATCACCACCGCTGATCTTCTCTCTGGACTTCTCAACACGGAATTCCCATGGTGCATGAATAAATACTCTCAGTGTATTCGGTCTGTCTCTGAACACATAATTCACGCATCGTCCCACGATCACGCATGGCTCCTTCTCAGCCAGATCATTCACAACCTTTGCCTGATAATTAAAAATATTCTCATCAGAAATAAATCCCTTCTGATCCGGTGCGATCAGTGCCCCTTTATAAAGACCGGTCTTATTGAACAGTGACGCTTTTACTTTTGTCCCTTCTTCAACCTGACCAAAT
The DNA here is from genome assembly GCF_964240315.1 of Blautia sp. Marseille-P2398. NCBI lineage: Bacteria > Bacillati > Bacillota > Clostridia > Lachnospirales > Lachnospiraceae > Blautia > Blautia sp. Marseille-P2398. Next base: position 241,198 of record NZ_CAXSTD010000005.1, on the reverse strand, counting down.
AACTTCACATCAATACCGCTCTCATCCGAAGCCATCTGAATGATCTCTTTACCATAAAAAGGAACTCCCAGTCTCTTAGCCAGCATCTGGCCAACTGTACGTCCGCCGCTACCATACTGTCTCGCAATGGTAATTACAAAATTCTCCATAAAATCCCTCCTGTTTACTCTCCAAGATAAGCCTTCTGAACAGATTCATCATGAAGAAGATCACTTGCCTTACCTTCCAGTGTAATCCTTCCGGTCTCAAGGACATAAGCTCTGTCAGCAATAGAAAGAGCCTTCTTCGCATTCTGCTCAACCAGAAGAACCGTTGTTCCACTCTCACTTACCTCTTTAATGATATCAAAGATCTCATTTACAAAGATCGGTGAAAGGCCCATGGACGGCTCGTCCATCAGAATGATCTTCGGCTGGCTCATCAGCGCACGTCCCATGGCGAGCATCTGCTGCTCACCACCACTTAAGGTACCTGCAGTCTGATTCTGACGTTCCTTCAGACGCGGAAAACGTTTATATACTTTCTCAATGGTCGCATCAATCTCATTTTTATCAGATCTTGTAAAAGCACCCATCTTCAGATTCTGAAGAACAGTCATATTTGCAAACACACGTCTTCCTTCCGGAACATGTGCCATACCCATTGTTACGATCTTGTGAGGCGGAACCTTTGTGATATCCTGTCCGTCATAAATAATATGTCCTGATTTTGCCCGGAGAAGCCCTGTCACTGTATGCAGGGTAGTTGTTTTACCTGCACCGTTTGCACCGATCAGAGCAATAACTTCACCTTCATTTACAGAGAAAGAAACACCCTTCAATGCCTGAATCATTCCATAATAAACCTGTATGTCCTGTACTTCCAGTAATGCCATCTGTCTCTCCTCCTATTCTCCAAGATATGCCTTGATAACTTCCGGATCATGGAGCACATCTGAAGTCTTGCCCTGTCTCAGAACATGACCGAAGTTCAGTACAGTCAGCTCCTCACAGATACCTGAAACCAGCTTCATATCATGCTCGATCAGAAGAATGGTCATATCAAAGTTATCACGAACAAAACGGATGGTATCCATCAGTTCCTCAGTTTCATTGGGGTTCATACCTGCAGCCGGCTCATCCAGAAGAAGAAGCTTCGGCTTTGTTGCCAGTGCTCTGGCAATCTCCAGCTTTCTCTGTTTACCATAAGGAAGGTTGGATGCAAGGATATCTGCCTCTTTGTCCAGATCAAACACTTTAAGAAGCTTCATTGCTTCCTCATTCATGGTTTTCTCAACCTTAAAGTATTTCGGAGTATGTACAATACTTGTAAAAAGGCTGTATTTATCATGATTGTGAAGTCCTGCCTTTACATTGTCCAGCACACTCATCTGATGGAACAGACGGATATTCTGGAATGTTCTGGCGATTCCCGCCTTGTTGATATCAATGGTACTCTTTCCGGTGATATCCTGTCCGTCCAGATTGATGATTCCCTCGTCCGGCTTATACACACCTGTAAGAAGGTTAAAGATTGTAGTCTTACCGGCACCATTCGGACCGATCAGACCATAAAGCTGTCCTTTCTCGATGGAGACATGGAAATCATCCACTGCATGAAGACCGCCGAATGAAATATTTAAATGATTTACTTCCAGCAATGCCATAGCTTATGCCTCCTTTTTCTTAAATTTACTGAAAAGACGCTCTCTCATCTCGATTGCCTTAGGTGCCCAGTTGATCAGCATCATTACGATCAGCACGATTGCATAGAACAGCATACGGTAATCACTGAGTCCACGCAGAAGCTCAGGAAGAAGGTTCAGAATCACTGCTGCAATAATAGAACCACGCATATTTCCAATTCCACCGAGAACTACGAATACCAGGAACATGATAGACATGTTATAACCGAAGTTCTTCGGAAGTGCTGTTAAAGTTGCAAGATTATGAGCATAAAGCACACCGCCGATACCGGCTAATGCTGCTGAGATTGCAAATGCTTTCAGTTTATACTTTGTGATATCAATACCAATTGATTCCGCTGCAATACGGTTATCACGGATTGCCATGATCGCACGTCCGTCTCTGGAATTGATCAGGTTCAGAACTACGAATAAAGTAACCAGGATCAGAATCACACCTATAGTAAAGGTTGACTGTCTCGGTGTACCTGTGATACCCATGGCACCACTGATGATCATTTTTCCACCAGGCTCCATTCCAAGAGACATCTGGTCTTTCATGGAAAAATGGATTCCGTTGCTGTCAATTCCTACATAAAGCACATTGATGATATTCTTAATGATCTCACCAAATGCCAGTGTTACGATAGCAAGGTAGTCACCTTTCAGACGAAGTACAGGAATACCGATCAGGAATCCAAAGATACCTGCACATACAGCTCCGATGATCAGAGCAACGAAGAAACGAAGTCCTGCATTTGTAAATGTATCCATAGTTGCCTTTGTAAATGCTGCACTGGTGAAAGCACCGATACACATAAATCCGGCATGTCCAAGACTTAACTCACCCAGAATACCAACCGTCAGGTTCAGGGAAAGAGCCAGGATAATATATACACAAAGAGGCACCAGAAGACCCTGCATCAGGTTGGAAAGCAGATTCCCTGCGATCATTCCCTGTACGATCAGATATGCTGCAAGAACCATTCCGTATGTAATGAGATTGCTTTTTGTTGTTTTGTTTAATTTCTTCTTTTCCATGTCTGCCACCTCACACTTTCTCCTGAATGTTCTTACCAAGAATACCGGTAGGTTTCACAACCAAAACTACGATCAGAACACCGAATACAATGGCATCAGCCATCTGTGAAGAGATATAAGCTTTACCAAAAATCTCCAGGATACCCAGAACAACACCTCCGATAAAGGCTCCCGGGATAGATCCGATACCGCCAAATACAGCTGCAACGAATGCTTTGATACCAGGCATAGCACCTGTATATGGTGTCAAAGACGGGTATGCAGAGCAGAGAAGCACACCTGCGATTGCTGCAAGTCCGGAACCGATTGCAAAAGTAATGGAGATTGTTTTGTTTACGTTAATACCCATTAACTGGGCAGCGCCTTTATCCTCAGATACGGCAAGCATTGCCTGTCCTGTTTTTGTCTTGCTGATAAAGAGCATCAGACCTGCCATGATCAGGATACCACCGATAATGGTTACGATGGTTACACCAGTGATCACGATAGAACCACCTGCAAGTTTCAGGGATGGAAGACTGATCACGTTACTGAATGATTTGGTATCTGCTCCCCAGATCAGAAGGGCCACGTTCTGAAGCAGGTAGCTGACACCAATTGCTGTGATCAGAACAGCCAGAGGTGAAGCTGCATTACGCAGTGGTCGATACGCAACGCCTTCGATCACAACGCCCATGAGTGTACAGATGATAATGGACAGCAGGATGGCTAAAATCGGATTTAATCCCATGCCGCTGACTGCGACATAAACTACATAAGAGCCGACCATGATAACATCTCCATGAGCGAAGTTCAGCATTTTAGCGATTCCGTATACCATGGTATAACCAAGAGCGATGATCGCATATACACTTCCGAGGCTGATACCACTGATAAGATATGATATAAAACTACTCATAGAAGTCTTTCCTTTCTTATATTTAAATAATTTTATTGTGTGTAAAACTGGCAGATTTGCCTTTAGCGAAATCTGTCTTGTTTATTTTGCCAAAAGTAAATCTGTCATTAACGCATTAATGTAATAACGTATTAGGCAACAGGGCTGTCTGCATAATTCAGACAGCCCCGTTGGCATGCAACCATTGTCCACTCCAGGAACAATTGCATTTTATTTCTTATGAAATCTTTTCAGTTATTTCAATTTCATTATTCCATTGCTGCGTAAGCACCATCTTTGATTTCTACAGCTTTCGGAGCTTTGTTCGGCTCACCGTCTTCTGTCCATGTGATCTCGTCACCTGTAACACCTTCAAGTGTGATCTCGGTCATGCCTTTTTCAAGTGCTGCACAGATATCTGCAACATCCATGTCTGCTTTTACATCTTCTTTTTCTGCTGCTGCTTTGACTGCGTATACTGCATCATAAGCATCTGCTGCGAACTGGTTTGGTGTGTCTTTGTAAGCATCTTTGTATGCTTTTACAAAGTTCTGGGTTTTCTCATCTGTAGAATCTGCTGCAAATGGTGTAAGAAGCATCAGCCCCTCTGCAAGAGATGTATCAAAGTTTTCTACACCAAGGATACCGTCCATACCGTCGCATCCGAAGAATTTAGTTTCAAATCCCATGCTGTCTGCCTGTGCAAGGATCAGGGAAGCTTCTGTATAATAAATCGGAAGGAATACTAATTCAGCACCACCGTCTTTTGCTTTCTGAAGCTGTACGGAGAAGTCTTTATTGTTATCAGCAGTGAATGCTTCGGAAGATACGATTTCAATACCCTGATTAGCTGCTTCTGCTGTGAAGTTCTGTGTGATACCTGATGAATATACATCAGAGCTATCGTAGATAATAGCTACTTTTGTAGCAAGTTTATGCTCTCCAATGTACTGAGCTGCTGCAGTACCCTGGTTCGGGTCAGAGAAGCATACACGGAATACGTTCGGATTAGCAACACACTCTGTTGCAGATCCGGATGGAGTAAGCTGGAACATATTGTCTGCTGCTGTTTCATTTGCTACAGCTACACAAGGTGTGGAAGTAACTGTACCAACCAGGATGTTCATTCCCCAGTCTTTTAATGCGTTGTAAGCGTTCAGGGTTTTCTCAGCATCGTTTTCATCATCTTCAAATTTGAACTCTACCTGATATCCGTTGATTCCGCCGTCTTCGTTTACTTCATTGATTGCAAGCTCTGTTGCATTCTTTACAGCCTGTCCATAGATTGCTGCTGCTCCGGTTACAGGTCCGATTCCACCGATCTTAAATGTAGCATCGTCTGCAAATACAGATACAGGTGCAACTGTTGACATTACCATTGCTGCTGCCGCAGTAACACTGATGATTTTTTTCAGGTTTTTCATAATAAATCCTCCTTATATTTTGTCAGTCCTTTCGTCCCTCTTACGGCTCATAAGATTAGCTTCCGTTACCATTCATTCCACCCGGTATATCATTTTCACCAGATTCCGCAGGTTCATTTATTATGTAGAGGAACTGAAAAGTAACAAAAAGCCAACTGGGTTCCCAGCCGGCTTTGGCTTCCACTGACACTTTAATATGTTGCTGTTTTGAATTATATCACCATATATTTGACCATGCAAGAAAAACTTTATGGAAATTTAAGATTTTTCCGTCTTTCATGGACACTTGACCGTACCGCGCACGCAATTTTATCCCATTCATCGAAAAATGCATTAAAAAAGGTACACACAGAAACCGTAACAATTTCTATGTGTACCTCAAAATTCTGATTTAATTTATCAAATCTTATGTCTCTCTAAAACCGACAATTATGCAATTGCTTTTTTAGCGATCTCAGCAAGTGCTGTAAATCCTTCTGCATCGTTTACTGCAAGTTCAGCAAGCATCTTTCTGTTGATGTCGATGTTTGCAACTTTCAGTCCGTGCATCAGTTTGCTGTAGGATAATCCGTTCATTCTTGCTGCTGCGTTGATACGAGCGATCCAGAGCTGTCTGAACTGACGTTTTTTCTGCTTTCTTCCTGCATAGGAGCTAGCAAGTGCTCTCATTACAGACTGTTTAGCAACTCTATACTGTTTGGAACGGGCTCCTCTGTAGCCTTTTGCCAGTTTTAATGTACGATTATGTTTTTTCTTTGCGTTTAATCCGCCTTTAATTCTTGCCATTTCTTAAATTTCCTCCTGTTTGTCTATCTTCAATGAATAAATGCTTCTTATAAATATGGTAATGCTTTCTTCATGCTCTTAACATTAGTAGCATCAACAACAGTAGATTTTCTCAGATTTCTTTTTCTTTTCTGAGATTTCTTTGTTAAGATATGGCTCTTATAAGCTTTATTTCTTACTAATTTTCCTGTACCTGTTTTTTTGAAACGCTTTGCTGCTGCTCTGCAAGTTTTAATTTTTGGCATTGTTAATTCCTCCTTAAACTGTATCTCTATTATATTTAACGTTTTTCCGTTAAAAACATGGTCATGCTTCTGCCTTCAACCTTCGGTGCCTTCTCCACTGTTGCCACATCTGCAAGCTGCTTTGCAAAATCATCAAGCACATGTCTGCTGCTTGCCATATGTGCCATTTCTCTTCCGCGGAAACGTAATGTTACCTTTACTCTGTCACCCTTGGAGAGGAACTTTCTGGCGGCGTTGACTTTCGTATTCAGGTCATTGGTATCAATGTTTGGAGAAAGTCGCACTTCTTTGACATCGATGGTCTTCTGCTTCTTCTTGGCTTCTTTTTCTTTTCTTGCAAGCTCATAACGGTATTTACCATAATCAATGATCTTACATACCGGCGGTTTCGCCTGCGGGGCAATTTTTACCAGGTCAAGCCCTGCCTCCTGAGCTTTGAACATTGCTTCTTTCGCGGACATGATTCCAAGCTGTTCTCCGTCCGAACCGATTAAGCGTACCTCTTTGTCTCTGATCTGTTCGTTAATCATTAAATTGCTAATTGTAGTGCACCTCCATACCTGTTAGATAGATTCTAATGACTTCTCGTCGCCCTCATTTACATAAAAAAAGCGTGGACAAAATCCACACTCCGCTATCACACTGCTGATATCTTTTCTTCTTAATCTGGGGAACAATCTCTTTATTCCTGCCAACCTTAAATATCAGCCTTCTCTGTGCAATATAAACCCAAGCCGCTAAACTAAATGCGCTGAGGTGAGAGTGGAACTCTGCTTTGTTTTCTTACGTACTTGTATAAGATACCATGTTCAGTCTGCTATGTCAAGTACTTTTCACATTTTCTTTATTTTTTTAGATCTCATGTTACTGTTCACACACCACTATTCCGCGAGGTGTTTTGGCATGAATATGCCAAAATCCCGAGACATACAAGCCAAAATTCCATTGCCGCAGGCAATCTGGAATGAATTTTGGCTACGTTACTGTGAACGGAGTGAACAGTAACGATCTCATGTATATTTTCTCTCAAACTGCACATCCTATCTCCGAAACTTATTCAATGTAACTGTTCAGTACTCTTGCACTACAGCAGTATTGAATAGTTATCTCAGATTTTTTCAGGAGGGTAACTCTATGACAATTCTTAAATGTTCAGCAATGACCTGTGTTTACAACAAAGAACAGCTCTGTTCAAAGGGTGATATTGACGTGACAGGCGAAAATGCTACTTCTGCAAATGAGACAAGCTGCGGCAGTTTCCGAGAGAGAACCGGCAGTTCCATGAAAGACAGCTATACAGATGACTGTGGCTGCGACAAAATCCAGATCGACTGCAAAGCCCATAACTGTACCTATAATGATAACTGCAAATGTACAGCATCCTCCATTCAGGTAGACGGCTCTAATGCACATGCATCTTCCGATACAAGATGTGACACCTTCCAGTGCCATTGTGGCGCATAATATCAACACCATGGCAACAGGATTTTCACCCGTATATCAGGGATAATGAACTTCCCTGATCTGGTCAAAAAAAGAGACATGTCCATCTATATGGAATATGTCTCTTTTGTCTGTCTGTAAATTATTTCACTGCAAAACAGATAATCCTATCTGTTTCTTAAGAAATCCGGAATCTGGATATCCTTCTTCTGAACAGTGCTTGACGGAGTCTTAGATGCTCCAAATGGTGTGGCATTCATAGTTGGAAGGCTGAAGCTAGGCATGTTCATACCGCTTCCTGTTGCAGTTCCGGCTGTTGCTGTACCTGTCGTTGCTGTGGAAGAAGGTCTTCTTGCACCAAAGGAAGAAGCTGTGCTTCTTTTTCCGAAAGGGGTCTGCTGAAGGTTATCATCATTCAGACCTGTTGCAATCACTGTGATTCTGCAGTAGTCAGCAACTGTATCATCATACATGGCACCAAAGATGATGTTTGCTTCCTCACCTGTAAGCTCCTGTACATAGCTTGCGGCATCATTGGCATCCATAAGAGAAATATCTCCGGAAATATTAATGATAACATGTGTAGCACCTTTGATGGTTGTCTCAAGAAGTGGAGAAGATACGGCCTGCTGTACAGCTTCCATAGCTTTGTCGTCTCCTCTTGCTTCACCGATACCGATATGGGCAATTCCCTTGTCTGTCATTACAGTCTGAACGTCTGCAAAGTCAAGGTTAATCAGAGCCGGCAGATTAATCAGGTCTGTAATGCCCTGTACTGCCTGCTGCAGAACTTCATCAGCCTTCTTCAGAGCTTCCGGCATGGTTGTTCTGCGATCTACAACTTCCAGTAATTTATCATTCGGGATAACGATTAATGTATCCACTGCTTTCTTCAGATTCTCAATGCCTGCAAGTGCATTATTCATACGAGTTCTTGCTTCAAAACGGAAAGGTTTTGTAACAACGCCAACTGTAAGGATACCCATTTCTTTCGCTGCTGCTGCGATAACAGGTGCAGCTCCGGTTCCGGTTCCGCCTCCCATACCACAGGTAACGAATACCATATCCGCACCTTCCATTAACTGTTTTACTTCTTCAATGCTCTCCTCTGCTGCTTTCTGTCCAACCTCAGGCTGGGCTCCTGCACCAAGACCTTTGGTAATCTTCTCGCCAATCTGAAGTACAGTTGGAGCTTTGCACAGAGTTAAAGCCTGCTTATCAGTATTAACACCTACAAACTCTACTCCGCCGATGGCCTCTTCCACCATTCTGTTTACTGCATTATTTCCGGCTCCACCTACACCGATCACTATGATCTTGGCAGATGATTCAGCCTCGTTTGACATAATCTCTAACAACGTACTTCCTCCTTTATTTATACCTGATATCCTTTTCAGTGATTTATATCAAAGTTACATATAGATATATCATATATTTTTTTTGAGAATTAATCAACCATTAATTTTGTTTTTTTATACTTTTTTCACTCTTTTTCGGCAATTCCGGTAAATATGTTGTATCAGTGTACGGAGCCTTCTCTGATCTCAAAGTTTCCATATACTATCAATATCCCTCAGAATCATCCCCCTGATAATCACTGTTATCTTCTGTATAATCACCATATCCATCTGAATCATCTGAGTTTCCGTCGTCATATGATGAATCACTTTCTCCATCTTCTGAAGTTTCAGAACTCTGGTCATCTGCGGAACTTTCATCTCCTGAACCATCTCCCGACTCATCAGATGCCGCATCCAGAGATTCCTGTGTAGGCTTCGGTCCCACATAATTACCGGATTCGTCATACTCACCTGCTCCGGTATAATCCCCTTCCTCATCATAACCGCCATTCCAGTTCTCAATTGCTTCCTCAAGAGCAGTCTTCGGTTTTGCACCTACATAATTACCATCCTCGTCATACTCGCCGTCTCCGGTATAATTGCCATCTTCATCATAACCGCCATTCCAGTTCTCAGCAGTAACTTCTTCCTGTTCCAGTTCTTCTTCAAAGGTATTGGACTCCGTAGCCACACTCTCCATATGAAGAATACCTTTTTTTCCCTGAATTTTGGGCAGAATCGCTATCACTCGGTTCATCTTCTCTTCCAGATCAGCATCTTTTCCAAGCTGAACAGTTATATCCCCATAGATGAGGCTGATAAAATAGCTGCTGTCAAACTGGATATGATCGGGGATCATATCATTTTTCTGAAAGATTGTAGACAATGCTACAGCTGTATTCAGTACAGTATCTCCTTTAATATCCAGTTTCTCATCCATCACGATGCTGTTCACCTGAATTCCGTCAAAATACGGAACCGTCTCATCTCTGTTCTGAGAACCCTCCACAAAAATGCCATTTCTGTCAAAATAAATGTAACTGTCAAGATATCGGATGCATCCGACTGTTTTTTTCTCTTTTACGCTGATACAGATGGTATTTCGGTTCAGCTGGGTAACTTTAAATGCATCTACATATGCAATGTCCTCTGTATTTGTAGTGCTGTAGAGCAGTGGTGCAAGGACCGAATTGGAAGCCATCGGTCCCCGAAGCACCATATTCTTTACTTCTTCGTCTGTATAATGGGAAGTTCCCCTCACCTCAACAGTATCTACTTTATAATAGGAAAAAAATACTATCACAGCGACCATAACTCCGGCGCCTATCATACCTGCCAGCATCTTCTTCGTCCTTTTACTCATAGGAGGTCTTTTCCCATAATTACTTTCTCTCATAAATCCTCAAATCCTCTGTCCCCGGCTGCCATATTCTGCAGCCCAAAGTCCGTAAATCTTCACAGATATGCTCATAGCCCCTGCTGATAAACCCGGCTCCTGTAACACAGGTTTCTCCCTCTGCCATAAGTGCGGCAATGAGCAGGGCTGCACCACCTCTGAGATCTCCTGCCTGTACCTGTGTTCCCTTAAGAGTTTTTCCCCCTCTTATGATTGCCTGGTTTCCGCTTACGGAAATATCTGCGCCCATTTTTTTCATCTGAAAAGCACTGCCAAATCTCCGGTCAAAAATATTTTCCCGTATGGTACTCTGTCCCTGCGCACCTGTCAGCACCGCCATCAACGGAGCCTGCAGATCTGTGGGAAAACCCGGATAAATTTCTGTTTCTACTAAAACAGCCGGTCTGACAGCATTCTTTCCATTGACCTCTAGTGTACCACCATTTACTTGATATTGTCCACCTATTTTCCGATATACTTCCATAAACGACTGCAACTCCTCCACAGGTACATCATGAAGAATAATCTTACTTCTTGCTGCCGCAGCCGCACACAGATAGGTACCTGCAACAATACGATCCGGAGGAATACGGTAGTCTCCGCCTTTCAGTTCATCCACTCCTCTGATCGTAATTTCACCGGTTTCTTCTCCTTCTATCAGTGCTCCCATTGTTTTCAGATATCTGCAGAGCCAGAAAACCTCCGGTTCTTTCGCACAATTATAAAGATGTGTTACACCTTTTGCAAGAACTGCTGCCAGTATTGCCTGTTGAGCAGCTCCCACACTCGATTTCGGAAACACAATATCCTGCCCTTCAAATCTGACGCATTCTCCATCCAGGCCTGATGCATTTTCCCGGACATCCGCGCCAAGTGCTCTCAGTGCCATAAGATGGAGATCTATTGGTCTTTTCCCGATCGTACATCCGCCCGGATACCCTATCCTGCATTTTCTGTTTCTTGCAAGCACCGCACCTGCCAGAATGATCGAAGAACGCATTCTGCCTGTATAGACTGCAGGAATTTCTGTTCCGTCTGCGCAGGAACAATCCAGATAAAGATCATGATCGTCCCACCAGGTCACTGCACCAAGACTTTTCAAAATCTCTTCCATACAGAAAACATCTGAAATTCTGGGACATCCCCTCAGAATGCTTAGTCCTCTGTGCATCAGAGATGCGGCTATCATTGGAAGTGCTGCATTTTTTGATCCCTGTATAAAAATCTCCCCGCTGAGAGATGCTTTACCTGTCACATGGATTTCATCCAACCTTTTGCTCCCAAAGAGTCTCTTACTTTACAGTTTATGGCTTTTTCTATTATATGTTACGCCATTCTGAAACCTGTAATTCAATTTATCCTGTCACATTTCCCAACATTCATCGCAAGTCCCATTTCCCCAAGAAGAAACACTGCCGAAGTTCCTCCATAGCTGATAAAAGGCAGCGTAATGCCTGTATTGGGGATTGTATTGGTCACCACTGCAATATTCAAAATAACCTGAAGAGCCAGATGCCCCATAATCCCGCAACAGATAAGAGCTCCGGCCAGATCTTTTGCATGCATGGCAGCCACACCCAGCCGCCACAGAAGCATTGCAAACAGAAAAATCAGAAAGATAGCTCCGGCTGCTCCCATTTCCTCACATATAATCGAAAAAATCATATCATTCTGCGCTTCCGGAACAAATCCAAGTTTCTGCAGACTGTTTCCAAATCCTCTGCCGAATATTCCGCCGCTGCCGATGGCATACAGTCCCTGGATCGTCTGAAATCCTTTTTCATATTTCTCCGGATTTCTCCAGATTGCAAGACGTTCCAGACGATAGCTCTCTGCAGCAAGAAAAACAGCTATGAAACCTGCACCTGCGCTGCCAAGCCCGATAAATTCCAGATATCCCGGATTGGATACAAAAATCAGGATTCCACCGATACCCAGAATAATGATCGCTGTACTCAGATTATTTGAACCTACAAGACCAATGATCGGCAGCAGGGTCAATATTGTCCTGCACATAAATCCAAAGCCCATGGTTGCTTTTTTTGTACGCTCGATCTGCCATGCAAGAAAAAGGATTACAGCAACTTTCGCAAACTCTGAAGGCTGAAAAGATAAAGGTCCAAGATTCAGCCATCTTTTTGAGCCGTTGATCTCCTGACCTACAAAAAGTACTGCGCCGGACAAAAACATTGAAATCAGATATGCCACTGGTCCCAGCCTCAGAAAAAAATGATAATCAATGGAAGAAACCATATACATTACTCCCATACCCAATGCTGTGGCAAATAACTGTTTCTTAAAATAACAGGCAGAGTCGCCGAAACGTACTCTGCCATTATATTCACTGGAGCTGAATAATACTGCCAGGCCAAAAATCACAAGCAGTACTATCAGTACCAGCATCGTCATATCTGTTTTTGATAAATCTGTCGCTCTTTTTCGCGCCATCTGTTTCTCCGCAAAATTATCTATAGCCGGTCACTGCAGCTTCGTCTTTCTCTGCCGGACAGCTATAATTCTTACTTATAGATATTCTACAGATTTCTTACATATTCCTTGAACATATCTCCACGCTGTTCATAGTTATCAAACTGTCCCCAGCTTGCACATGCGGGAGAAAGCAAAACAGCATCTCCAGGCTGTGCTTTCTCCTCACATACCTTTACTGCCTCTTTCAGATCTTCGCAGAGGATGATGTCATGGAAACCATGTTTCTCGGCAGCTTCTTTGATTTTCTCCTTTGTCTGACCGATTAGCACCAGATAACGTACCTTTCCGTCAAATGCCTCAATCCATTCATCATAACCGGACTGTTTATCATAACCGCCGCCGATCAGAAGTGTCGGACGGTTCATTGCCTGGATTCCTTTAATTGCCGCATCCGGGTTAGTTCCTTTGGAATCATTATAATATACAACGCCTTTTTTCTCTGTCACATATTCGATTCTGTGTGCAACAGCTGTAAATTCACAGATGCTCTTACGGATGCTGTCCAAGGATACTCCATCGTAGTAAGCCATTGCAACTGCAGCCATAACGTTCTCAAAATTGTGTTTTCCAAGAAGCTTCAGATCTTCTGTCTTAACTACTTCGATTTCTTTTTCTCCGTCCTTCAGGATGATTTTATTTCCATCCAGATAAATTCCCTCATCCAGTTTACGTCCGCTGGAGAAATATACCACTCGTGGAGTCAGATGTTTTCCAAACTCACGCAGAACCTCATCTTCATAATTCAGCACGCATACATCTTCTGTACCCTGATTCTCAGTGATCAGTTCTTTCACACGTATATACTCTTCCATTGTATGATGACGGTTCAGATGGTCCTCTGTAATATTCAGGATTGCAGATACCTTTGGTGCAAACTCATCAATCGTTTCTAGCTGAAAACTGCTGATTTCTGCAACAGTTACAGAATTTGGCTTCATCTCCAGTGCTTTGGAAGTATATGGGGTTCCGATATTGCCGACTACAAAAACAGACTCACGTGCATCCTGCATAATTTTTCCAAGAAGTGCTGTTGTAGTAGTTTTTCCGTTTGTTCCTGTGATGGCAAGCACTTCACCGTCACCTACTCTGTATGCCAGTTCTACCTCTCCCCATACCGGAAGCCCCTGCTCATAAAAACTCTTTACAAGTGGAAGATCTGTAGGCACTCCGGGGCTTAAAACTACCAGATCAAGACTGTCCTGTACTTCTTTCGGAAGTTCTCCTGCATATACAGTGACCGGATATGTCCCATCTGTTTTATGTACAACTGCGTCTTTATCTGTTTCGGCATTTCCGTCATAGATAACCGGAAATGCTCCTACCTTTGCCAGAAGGTCAGATGCTCCGATTCCGCTTTTTCCGGAACCGAATACAAGTACCTTTTTTCCCTGTAATTCCATAATAATTTTCCTCCCTTTTATCAGCATAACGCTGAAATCTGCTTAGCCAAAATCTTACAGTGCCAGCAGTGCGACCATACACATAACCGCTGTAATAACTGAGAATACCGCAACTACACGTGTTTCAGACCATCCGCATAACTCAAAATGATGATGGATCGGTGCCATCTTAAAAATACGCTTTCCATGTGTTGCCTTGAAATAAGTTACCTGAATGATAACGGAAAGTACTTCGATCAGATAGATCAGACCCACGATCAGGATAAATAACGGCATCTGCATCACATAAGCCGTACCTGCAACAAAACCGCCCAATGCCAGAGAACCTGTGTCTCCCATAAACACTTTTGCCGGATATACATTAAACAACAGAAATCCCATCAGACCTCCCACAACTGCACCTGTGATCGGCTCGATCCCCGATTTCATTCCAATAGAAACTACTGTAAAAAATACTGCAACGATCAGAGTCACACTGGAAGCAAGACCATCCAGACCATCCGTAAAATTAACTCCATTCACAGTACCGATCACAGCAAAGAAAAGAACCGGAACTGCCAGCCATCCAAGATTCAGGAAATGTCCGCTCCAGAATGGGATTCTCATAGTCAGTGAGATATCTGTATACTTAACAATATAAAATACAAAAATCGCAGTCAGAACTACCTGAAGTAAAAATTTCTGCCATGGCAGCAGTCCGTCTGAGCGTTTCAGCACAACCTTCAGATAATCATCCAGAAATCCGATAATTCCAAATCCAAGAGTCAGGAACAGTACCGGAATGATCTTCGGATAATCCCCTACATAAAATAATGCAGTTATCGCTGTGGCGATCAGAAAGATCACTCCACCCATTGTAGGTGTTCCTGCTTTCTTTAAATGGGACTGTACGCCCTCTGTTCTTTCTGTCTGGCCCATCTTCAGTCTCCGGAGAAAAGGAATGATGACCGGTCCTAATACAACGCTGATTGCAAAAGAAATCAGCACAGGGATTACAACTTGAAATTCCATCTTACACCTCGTTCATTCTTTCGTTTTTTCCTGAAAGTTTTTTACTTTCAGATTTCTTTTAGTATAAGGCTTTTTTGCTTATTTATCAACCCTGCCTGCGGAATTTCCCTAATTGCCTTCTGCAGAAAAATCAGAAACATCACTTTTTTCAATTCCAAGATATGGCAGGATATTCTCAAAAATACCACGTATCACAGGTGCAGCTACTGTCCCTCCATAATAGATTCCTTTCGGATCATGAATAATACACAGTCCCAGTATCTGCGGATCTTCTGCAGGTGCAAATCCCAAAAAAGAGGAAATATAACGATTTGCACTTCTTGGCAGTGTCTGAGAAGTGGCAGTTTTCCCACCGATAGCATATCCTTCAATTTTTGCATTTTTTCCGGAGCCCTGAGATACTACTGTTTCCAGGATTTCTCTTATTTCCTTCGAAGTCTCTTCAGAGACAATTCCTTCCTTTACCGGAAAAATCAGTTTCTCACCCTCTGTTCTGTCAGGATTTAACACTGCGACTCCAAAATGCGGTGTCACCCGTCTACCTCCGTTTATAAGCGAACTTACTGTTGCAGCCAGCTGAACAGGTGTAATCTGAAAAGACTGTCCAAAAGAAACCGTTGCCAGTTCCACTTCTCCCATATTTTTCTTCTGATGCATAATAGTTCCTGCCTCTCCCGGAAGATCTATCCCGGTTTTATCCAGAAGTCCAAACTGTCTGAAATACTTATAATAACGTTCTACCCCAAGGCGAAGCCCCACCTCTATAAACACAGGGTTACAGGAATTCTGTGCACCTTCCACAAAATTCTGGGATCCATGTCCTGTTCTTTTTGCACAGTGGATTCTGCGATCCTCCACCACTTTATATCCGGGACAATAAAAACGGTCCCCAGGTGAAACAACACCAGCCTCCAGTCCGGCTGCCATGGTGATGATTTTAAATGTGGAGCCCGGTTCATAAGTATCATTCAGGCAGGGATTTCTCCACATCTGATTCAGTAATTCCTGCTTTCTTTCTGTATTTGTTTTTCCTGATGCTGTCTGCACTGCCAGTTCACTTTGTTCATTGTGATCTTCCGACGGTATTGTTATCCCGGATTTATTTAACTGCATATTCAGATCATCTGTCAGGATAAAAGGATCATTCAGGTCAAATTCCGGCACATTGACACATGCATATATTTCGCCGTTCTGTGGATTCATCAGCAGGATAGATACACGTTCTGCCTGCTTTTCCTCCATTACTTTCAAAGCTGACTGCTGCGCAAATTCCTGAATATTTACATCAAGGCTGATCATCAGGCTTTTCCCCTCTATCGGTTTTTCCCTTGTCTCACCCAATTTATCAATTTCCACACCCCTGGCATCTGTCGTTGTCAGGATTTTACCCGGCTGTCCCCTCAGGATTTCTTCATATTTCACTTCCAGACCGATAATTCCCTGATTATCACCTCCCGTAAAGCCAATGACTTTTGAAGCCAGACTTCCACATGGATAGTAACGCTTATAATCCTCATCAACTTTCACCCCTGCCAGACTGCACTCTCTTATCTCATCACCTGTACTTTTTTCCACATTTGTCTTTACTATTTCTATGGAAGAGATTTTCTCCACTCTTTTTCTCACTTCTGCCTCATCTATTTTCAGTTTTTCAGACAGCAGGGCGATTACTTTTTCAGGTTCTTTAATCTGACTGTGGATCACAGAGATTGTACATACCGTCCTGTTTGATGCCAGAACTTTTCCCTTTGCATCCAGAATCTCCCCTCTGGCCGCTTTGATCTCTCTCTCTCTTTCGTGAAGTTCTTTTGCTTTCTTATAATAATAGTCTGATCTGAAACACATAAGATATACCAGTCTTCCGATAAGGCCTGTCATCATTAAAATACAGCAGAGTAATACCACCCATATTTTTCTCTTGTGAAACGTCATATTTTTTTTCATAAAAAAAGCTCCGCAGAGATTGTCATAACAATATATGACCATTCTCTGCGGAGCTATAACTATACGTTTTTATTCCAGACCTGCTTCTTCATTGGTAATACCGTCTGTCTCTTCGTCATTATCCTCAGTCGTCTCAGCTTCATCATCCTCCAGAGGTGCCGGTGCATCAGGATTGGATACTGCATCTCCTGAAGAATCTGCATCCGTACTTCCCGAAGCACTGACAAGATTTGTAGACATCTTATAATTGCCTTCCTCATCCAATATGTGGTCTCCATTGGCATCCAGCAGATATCCGTTTTCATCAATCCGGTTTCCATCCCAGTCTATCAGATTGCCATCTGCATCCACCAGATTACCGTCACTGTCAAGTTCGCTGTCCGATATGGAAGTACTCTTTAAATGTCCCTTAAACCCTTCCCACAATTCTGTCTCCGGCACTGTTCCATCTTCAGATTCATCCGGCACTACATTCAGATACGTAAGAAGCTCCGAAAGGATTCCCTGTGCAATATACTGCGGATAAGTACTGTTTGCCTGATCCTCTACATTCGGTTCATCTACAACTACATAAATTACCACAGCCGGGTCATCTACAGGAGCAAATCCAATAAAAGAAACCAGATATTTTCCGTTTCCTCGCGGGTATTTCTCCGCTGTACCTGTTTTACCGCCTGAACTGTAACCCTGCACTTTGGAATGACGGCTGGTACCCTGCTGTACACTCAATGCCATATAGCTTCTGATATCACTGGAAATCCTGGAGGAAATCGTCTGCTTCAGAAGTATCGGCGAGATTGTTTTTATAGTTCCGCCATTACTGTCAAGAACCTTTGTCACAAGATGCGGCTGATAATAATATCCGCCATTGATAACGGAACTCATCGCATTGATTTCCTGGATCATGGTACAGGTAAAACCCTGTCCAAAAGCAGAACATGCAAGTTCTGTTTCCCCCATACTGTCCTTAGTATGGATAATACCTGCGCCTTCATTCGGCAGGTCAATCCCTGTCCTTGTTCCGAAATTAAACAGACTCTGTGCTTTGATAAACTGAGTAGCTCCCATCTTGGCACCAATCTGCATCATTGCATCATTACAGGAGTTTGCAATTACCTCTCCCAGTGTCTCTGTGCCATGTGCGCTCGGATAAACCGCACACTTGATCATAGTATCTCCAAAAGTCTGCGATCCATCGCATACAAATGTATCTGTTTCCTGTATCGCACCCTTTTCCAATGCAGAAGCCATGACGATCGGCTTTACAACAGATCCCGGCTCATAGGCATCTGTGACGCAGAAATTACTCCACATACCATTCAGAGCCTCCACTGTTTCCACATCATTCATCGCTTTGATTTCATCTTCTGTATATACAGTGGAAAGATCTCTCGGATTATTCAGATCATAACGGTCACCACCATCCATGGCAATAATCTCACCGGTGGACGGATTTTCAACAATGACACCTATATTCTTGGCCCCCATTGCCTCTTTAAATCCATTAACATATTTCTCAACAATCTGCTGTGCACCGATGTCAATGCTGGTCTGAATGCTTTTTCCATTCACCGCAGCAATAATGGTCTGCTCCACATCTGAATCATCATTGATATACCCATACTGTCTTCCGTCTACGCCTGTCAGTGTGCTGTTATAGTACCCTTCCAGTCCGATATCTGCCACATCTCTGTCCAGTGCAAAACCAATTGTATCGCATGCTGTTTCATTAAACGGGTAACTTCTCAGATAATCCTCTTCAAACCAGACGCCTTTGATATTTGCCCGTTCCTTTGCCTGCGCTTTAGTAAGACCGGAATCTTCATCCTCTGCCTTATATTTTTCAAATTCTTTCTTTTTGTCCATAGACAGCTGTTTTGTCAGTACCTGATACTGACTCTGGCTGGTTCTTGAATCGGCCAAAAGAGAACGCACTGTTTCTTCATCAATCCCCAGCACCTCATTTAAGGCACGTATTGTTGGCTCTACATAGTCCTCATCTGAATTTACAGTTTTGCAGTCCAGGATCACATTATAAACTTTATTGCTGGTAGCCAGTATATTTCCGTTCTTGTCATAAATATCGCCTCTCTTTGCCGGCAGTACCTGGCTCTCATATTTCTGCTGTGCCTGGCTTAACACCTGTTTTTTGTATTTGCTTCCACTGGTAGCATTAATATAAGTAATTCTCAGCACTAATATTACCAGAAGCAGTAACACAATTCCAAACAATATCAGCAGCTTTTCTTTCATGTTTTGATTTATTTTTCTCTGTGGTCTTCTTCGACTCTTTCTTCCCGTATTGCTCAATTAATCACCTACTTTGAATCTGGTATATCCTGATACTGTCTTACATAGCTGTTACCCGATGTAGAATAGGTTACTGTCTGATCATCTGACGGATATTTCATCCCCAGTCTCCCCAATGCAGTCTGCTTGATCTTATTCAGATCCACATTTGATGTCACCTGGCTGTAATATGCATCATTATCTTCTTTTAAATCTGCCAGTTCCTCCTCAAGAGATGCAACTGTACTCATCTTTGCGGTAATCTCTGATTTGTAACGAAGATATTTCACAGAGCAGAATAATATCGCCACACATACAACTGCCAGAAACGCTACAAATCCCCAGTTCATTGCAGTCGCCTTCTGCCTGTTCTTCTGTGCTTCTTTACTCAACTGATGTTTCTGCCTTGGTACCTGCGCAGGACTCGCCTGCACTCTTCGGTTTCGATTGGTCTGCTGCCTTCCCGGATTCTGTCTTCCCGGCTGCCTCTTTCTCTCCGGAACTTCTGCAAGACGTCTGACCGTATTTCCGTCAACATACATTCCTCTGTTTGTTCTGGCACTGGTTCTGCTTCTTCTTGCTGTTTCACTCCTGGTCGTTCTCGCCATTTCATGCCTCTCTAATTATAATACTCTCTCAAAAATCCGAAGCTTTGCACTTTTGGAACGCGGATTCTCTTCCATCTCTGTCTCCCCCGGAAGAATCGGCTTTCTTGTGATCACTTTTCCTTTGGATTTCTTCCCGCATACGCATACAGGAAAATCTGAAGGGCAGGTACACGGATTCTCATTTTTTCTGAAAATCGTCTTTACAATTCTGTCCTCCAGAGAATGAAAAGTGATAATGCAAAGTCTTCCGCCATCATCAAGGATATCGATCATTCCATCCAGAGAATCCCGCAGCACATCGAGCTCTCTGTTAAGCTCAATACGGATTGCCTGAAAAGTTCTCTTGGCCGGATGTCCTGACTTCACCTGCATCTTCATGGGAATGGATTCTCTGATGATCTCTGTCAGTTCTCCGGTGGTTGTGATCGGTTTCACCTGTCTGGCGGCAACAATATGTTTTGCAATATTTTTTGCAAATTTATCTTCACCGTAATCACGAATAATACGGTATAATTCTTTTTCTTCATAGCCATTGACAATATCGCCGGCTGTCTGCGTCTGGCGCTGGTCCATGCGCATATCGAGCGGTGCATCTACCCTGTAGGTAAAACCGCGTTCTTCATTGTCAAGCTGATAGGAAGATACTCCAAGATCAAGGAGAATCCCGTCGACTTTATAGATGCCTCTTGCTGCCAGTTCCTGTACCATGTAACAATAATTGCTGCGAATGATCGTCGCCTGTTTATAGGGGGCTAACCTCTCACTCGCAGCAATTATCGCATCCTGGTCTTGATCTATGCCAATAAATCTCCCCTTGGCAGAAAGTTTCCTGCATACCTCACCGGCATGCCCTGCACCTCCTAAAGTACCATCCACGTAGATTCCGTCCGGTTTGATATCCAAACCTTCAATGGTCTCTTCCAGTAATACAGATTTGTGTTTAAATTCCATCTCCGTCTCCTGTCTGGATTTACTTTGCAAGATACTTCAAACGAGACCTGTCAGATTGTGATTCCCATGTCCTGCATGCTCTCTGCAATGCTGTCCATGTCATCATAATCACAGATCTCATTCCATTTTTCTTTGCTCCAAACTTCAATTCTGTTCAGATTACCTGTCAGAACCACATCTTTCTCCAGACCGGCAAATTCGCGCAATGTCTGCGGTACAAGGATTCGTCCCTGCCTGTCCAGTTCACATGTAGTTGCTCCAGCTACAAAGAATCGTGAAAAAGTTCTGGCATTTTTATTTGTAAGTGGTAAAGATCTGAGCTTCATTTCAAAGGATTCCCATTCATCCATCGGATAAATGTAAAGACAGCCATCAAGCCCTCTTGTCAGAACAAACTCTTCCCCTAAGAGCTCCCTGAATTTAGAAGGAATGATCAGACGCCCCTTCGCGTCGATCGTGTGGTTATACTCTCCCATGAACATGTTACTCACCTACTCTCGCAAAATCTGAATCTCCCCTTCAGATTTCTCAGGTGGTAATGGACTCTGCCGTTATTCCCCACTCACCACCACTATTCACCACTTTCTACCACTTATGTGCTTATTCTAAACTATTTAGGCTGAAAAAACAAGGGGGAGAAAAAGATTTTTAAAATTTAGAACTCTGTTAACATTTATGAAACAACCTTATTTTTACGAGAAAAATGGGCTTTTATACACAAAAAGTGGGTTGAATTTCCACTTTCAACCCACTTATCTTTCAGATATATGTTTTTTTACTGTTCTTCTTTTGAATTTGTGGGAGAATTTCCCACATCTGGCTTTACCTGTTCATCCATCTCCGGCCGGATTTCCGGTTCCGGTTTCATTTCAGAAGTCTCAGGAAACATCTTTTTTTCTTTCACTGACTCATCCAGAAATCTTTTTCTCCTCTGCCGGCGTATAGTATCTCTTTTCTGTGCCATCACTCTGCGTATGATCACTACAGGCATAAAAACAGCAAATAATATAGCGGAAATTACCAGCGAAATCCCCACTTTTGTCCCCGGAATATAAAGCTTATCTGTTCTGAACCATTCAAAGAAAAACCTTCCCAGACCATAACCTGCCAGATAGATCATAAACAATTCGCCTTCATATTTCTTTTTTCGGCGCATGGCCATCAACAGCAGAAATAACAGCAGACACCACAGACTTTCATAAAGAAAAATCGGCTGAACCTGAATATATGAAATCCCATTTATAGTCAGCAGATTATCTCTCATTGCTCCCGAAACTTCTCCTGACCGCACAGCTGAAACCGGTATCTGCATTGCCCATGGCAGATCTGTATATTCTCCGAAAGACTCTCTGTTAAAAAAGTTACCCCAGCGCCCTATAGCCTGTCCCAGAAGTATTCCGGGACACGCAATATCGGCACTCTGCCAGAATGACGTTTTGGTAATCCTGCAAAATACCGCTGCCGCAAGAAATCCAAAGAGCAGACCACCATATAAAGCGTAACCACCATTTCGAAAGTCCAGTATGGCATTCAGATTTTCTTTATAAAATCCCCATGAAAAAGCCACATAAAATAATCTGGAACCTGCCACTGAAACCAGCAGGGAGATAAGCATCATATCGAGATACCTGTTCTGATCTTCCCCATTTCGTTTCGCTTCAAGTGTCACAAGTCCCATTCCAAGAAGAGCACCCACGGCAATCAGTACTCCATATATGGTGAATTCCATTCCAAATATCTGAAATGAGCGTGGCACATAATCAAAGACCAGGCCAAGTCCCGGAAAACGTATCGACATTTCCATAAATCACCTGTTCATCATACATTGAATCGGAATAAGATCACATCTCCATCCTGTACAACGTATTCTTTACCTTCCATTCTTACAAGACCTTTCTCTCTGGCACCTGCATAGGAACCACAGTCCAGAAGATCCTGATAATTTACAACCTCAGCTTTAATAAATCCTCGCTCAAAATCTGTATGGATCTTACCTGCTGCCTGCGGAGCCTTTGTTCCGATTTTAATCGTCCATGCTCTTGTCTCATCCTCACCTGAAGTAAGGAAACTCATCAGTCCAAGGAGATGATAGCTTGCTTTTACAAGTTTCTCAAGTCCTGATTCTGTCAGTCCCAGATCCTCCAGGAACATTTTCTTCTCATCATCATCCAGTTCAGAGATCTCTTCTTCGATTTCTGCACAGATAACGAAAATCTCACTGTTCTGCTCTGCCGCATATTTGCGCACTGCCTGTACATGGCTGTTGCTTTCACCGTCATCAGCCAGATCTCCTTCTGCTACGTTTGCTGCATAGATCACAGGCTTCCAGGTAAGCAGATTATAAGTAGACATCCAGGCTTCTTCATCTTCATTTTCCATTTCCATAGTGATTGCCATCTTGCCATCTTCCAGATGTGTTTTTACCTTCTGAAGGAAATCAAGCTCCTTGGCAGCCTCTTTGTCCATGCGTGCTGTTTTTGTAACTTTTGCAATTCTTCTCTCAAGGATCTCAAGGTCTGAGAAGATCAGCTCCAGATTAATAGTTTCAATATCACGGATAGGATCAATACTTCCATCTACATGGATAACATTGGAATCTTCAAAGCAGCGGACTACATGAACGATTGCATCTACCTCACGGATATTTGCAAGGAACTGGTTTCCAAGGCCTTCTCCTTTGGATGCTCCCTTTACAAGTCCTGCAATATCTACGAATTCAATTACAGCAGGTGTCACTTTCTTAGAATGATAAAAGTCTCCGAGAAGCTTCAGTCTCTCATCCGGCACTGTAACAACACCTACATTAGGGTCAATGGTACAGAACGGATAATTTGCAGATTCTGCGCCTGCCTTTGTCAATGAATTAAATAATGTACTTTTTCCAACATTGGGTAATCCGACGATTCCTAATTTCATTTTTTATATTTCCTCCTATAAATCCTTTGATTTTATCCCAGTCCAATAGCTAAATCTTTGATTGACCAACATATCAAATGACAATCAAGTGGATATTCACAATCCAAGCTCTTTGCCTTTTAAATCTTTTCCCATATTTCAGCTTCTCTCATCAGAAGTCCTAATACAGTACTTTGTATTATACCATAGCATCTTATCTTTGTGAATATTCATTTTCATCTCATCTTCTGCTAATATTTCCACACTTTTCGAAATGAATTTTTCAAATTCTTCTCTCGCCTTATTTCTATTTCTAATTTTTGTAAAAATCATTTTTATGCCGGCTCAAAAAATGTCCTTACACATATTCAAAAGATGAAGGGCATAAATACAGTCTCTTATAGAATACTTGAAAACAAAAAAGCACTCACCTATTTCAGGTAAATGCCTTAGTCAAGCGGATATTCACAATCCGCTCTGCTACTTGCTCATAACCGAATAACTGCTCCGCAGTTTATCAGAAAGATTCAGCCTTCCCCTCCGGGAAAATAATTTTAAACACAAAGAAAAAAATCACCATGGAAACTCCACCTGTAATAATTGTCACAAGCATGTTATAGACTGCCGGTGCCACATATGCAGATGCAACTGGCATCCACAGATTATTAAATCCATTACAGATCAGTGAAATTACCACCCATGCTATAAAATACCAGATTGCCTGATATACAGGATTTCCATGGCTTTTAAAAGTAATATTTCTCTGAAGCGGAAAATTGATACACTGTGCAAGAAATGACCCCAATTCATAACTGATAAAATAGCCAAGTCCACCACCGATCAGTATATTCCCCGTTGCATCACGCAATACATTATACCCCAGCAAGCTCCATGTAAATTTTACTCCAAACAGATTCATTGAAACCTTTGGCCACATAAATTCTGTACCAGCCAGACCAATTCCCAAAATCCCTGGTAAAAATGTAAATACAAGATACTGGAATACTGTCACGCCCATACTGAATATAACAAAATAGAATATCTGATAAAGCCATTTTGCAAAAGTAGCATGTTTCTCTTCAAAACATTTCCATATATTTTTTATATGATTCATCTGCACTTCCCTCCGGCTCCTTTTAATAATTTTTCATATTTCTTATTATTTCTTCTGTTTCTGAAATATCCGCCAACTACTTTTTTTACTCCAAGCATAAAATGGCCATTCACAGCATCGACAATTCCATATACCATTTCCATACTGACGGCCCCGCCGGTCATCTTGGCAATCCCCCGAAACGGCATATTGTAAATAAAAAGAATATTCAGATCTGGCTTTCCCTGTGCCTCACTCTTCTTTTTCATTTTTGTGAGATATCTATATATCAGCCTTGCAAGTCGACTTTTTGCATAATACATCTGACAGATTGCATCATTGATTTCCAGATTTCCACTCCATCTCCCGTTCGGTATCTCATGGCCAAGAAGTTCACGAAATTCCTCATCTGATATTTTCTGCACGATTCCTGTATAATAGTAAGGCATTTTTGCCGGATTATACGGATACCCTTTACTATTTCCTATTCTCTCAGTCATACCTGTTAAACGAATATCTGCAACACTGGCTCCTACCATAATCTGATAAGTTCCTGTTTCTATTTCCCACTGTCCCGTTTTTATATTCCAATAACGGAATGTCTTATCATCAAACGGAATCCTGAGCTGTCTGCTTTCTCCTGCCTTTAGATAAACTTTTACAAAACCTTTCAGTTCTTTTTCCGGTCGGAACACGATTGCATTAGGAAGTCCTACATACATCTGAACAACCTCTGCTCCATCTCTGTCACCTGTATTGGTAACCGAAACTTTGATTCCATCCTCTTCTATGATAAGATCAGAATATGTAAATTCCGTATAGGAAAGTCCAAAGCCAAATGGATATTGCACCCGGACTTTTGAAGTATCATAATAGCGATATCCCACATAAACACTCTCTCGGTATTCCGATGTTTTCTCATTACTTGGATAATATCGGAATGCCGGTGTCTGTTCATAAGATATGGGATATGTTTCTGCCAGTCTTCCTGATGGATTCACTTTTCCGGTCAGAATATCCAATGTTGCAGAAGCGCCTGCCTGTCCATTCAGATAGCCATGCAAAATCGCTTTGCAGCAGGTGTGCCATGGCATTTCTATCGCAGATCCTGCACTCAGTATTCCAATAATATTTTCATTCACTTTACTGATATCCTGCAGAAGATCTATCTGATTCTGCGGAATACGCATATGGGTTCTATCCAGTCCTTCTGATTCACTGATCTCATCAAGACCAAAGCAGAAAATCACAATATCTGCGTTCATGGCCAAATTTAATGCAAACTTTCTATCATTCTCATCTACATCTCCATTTCTCTGATAGCCTCTTGTCATCCCCAGAATATTCAGATCATATTGTTGCAAAATCGATGACATATCTTCTACTTTTGTTGGATTGACCATAGAAGACCCTGCCCCCTGATATCTGGGTGAAAAAACAAAATCTCCAATAACAGCGATGGATTTTTTTGTATCCAGCGGAAGAATCTGTTTTTCATTTTTCAGAAGAATCATGCTTTCTGCTGCTGCTTTCCTTGCCAGTTGATGATGTGCATTTCTGTCAAAGTTTTTATCTGAAAGCTTCTTCCCTGATGTCAGTTCCATCACTGCATCCACCAGTTCTCCAACTCTTTCATCCAAATCCGCTTCCTTCAGCGTTCCATTTCGGACAGCAGCAATCACTTCTCTTGCAGAATCGTACCCACAGGACGGCATCTCCAGATTTGAGCCGGCAGCAACACCTTTCACATGGTCATTGCTTCCGCCCCAGTCTGTTACTACAATTCCATCAAATCCCCATTCTTTGCGCAGGATATCTGTCAAAAGATGTTTGTCCTCATTAGCATAAATCCCATTAATCTGGTTGTAACTGCTCATGATTGCTTTTGCGTGTCCTTCTTTAACAGCTATCTCAAAACCGGTCAGATAAATTTCTCTTAATGTCCGTTCGTCAACAACTGCGTCCATTGCCATTCTCCGAAGTTCCTGACTGTTAACCGCCAGATGCTTCGGGCAGGCATAAACGCCTTTACTCTGTATTCCACGAATATATGACGCTGCCATCTTCCCGGAAAGATATGGATCTTCTGAAAAATATTCAAAATTTCTTCCACATAATGGGCTTCTTTTAATATTTAATCCCGGACCAAGCAGGATATTTACATCCATACTTGCTGCTTCCTCTCCAAGAGCCTGTCCAATCTCTTCCCCCAGATCCTGATTCCAGCTGTTTGCTATCGTCGCTGCTGTGGGAAAACAAGTTGCATTCAAGGATGCATTCAATCCCAGATGGTCTCCTGCTCCTGCCTGTTTTCTGATTCCATGCGGTCCATCTGAAAGAAAGATGGACGGGATGGAAAGCCTGTCAATTTCTCTGGTCTGCCAGACAGTTTTTCCACTGAGTATCGCTGCCTTTTCTTCTATTGTCATCTTTTCAACCAATTTTTGCTGTTTCATAACTGTTTTCCATCCCACTTTCATCCTTATTCAACATTCTTTCTTTTCTTATATCCTCTGATTACCAGTACTTCCATTCCTGCCATGAAAAGTGCTATTACAATGTCGATTCCAATTCCTGCTTTTTTCCAGTTTTCCATACCTGTTTCTTCGTGTTCTCCATCATAAGCCCAGCTGCTTACAACTGTATACATGACATTTTTGCAGGCATTCCTCATCTGAAGTACAGCTGTTGGATGCTCCGGATTGGCTACATTGTTCTCTTCTCCGTTAAATGTGGACAACATTGCATCTACTCCATTCGCCAAAGCTGCATCTGCATTCATAAATCCATGACCATTGTTTCGGAAGAAGTCTGTAAGTGCCATTCCCCTGAATCCCCATTCATCTCTGAGAACTGTATTCATAAGGTTACTGCTTTCTCCAGTCCATTTATCTCCAAGGAAACTCCAGGAAACCATAACCGCATTTGCGCCACCCTGTTTTACAGAAATTTCAAATGGTTTCAGATAGATTTCCCGAATTGCCTGCTCATTTGACCAGACACTTACCATCTTTGCATTTCCCTCATACAGAGCAAAATGTTTGATATAAGAATAAACCCCATACTTTCTTGCTCCTTCTACTGCTTTTGCTCCCATATTTCCTGCAAGAACTCCATCTTCTGAAAAGTATTCATAGTTTCTTGCTCCAAATGCGGTTCTATGAGTATTCATACCTGGTGCATACCAGCCTTCTGCACCCATTTCCTGACTGATCTTGCCCATGCATTCACCCCAGGCCTGTGCAAGTTCCTTATTCCATGTGGAAGCAACCACAACTTCAATTGGAAATCCAATAGAACCAACTCCTGTAAAGTTGTTATTAATTGCTGCTGGTCCATCGAAATCAAGTGTAGCCACTTTTCCCACAGAATCCATGGCTGCTGTCTGATAACCTGCCATTGCAATCATATTTGCCATTTCATCAACAGTAAGCTGATCCAGAAGTTTTTCCCAACGAGGATCGTCATAATCAGCATCACGCATATCAGCTAATGTAAGTCCATTATCTGCTCCCGTTGTCGGCATTACATCCTCATCATTGAGATATGTAGTCTTATCAAAGTTGCTGTTCAGATGATATTCAGAAACATATGGCTCACCCAGCTCTGCAGATGCCGGTGCTGCTGTAGCCTCTTCATAATTTGCAAAATGATCTGCTCGTGATAAATATGTCACATCGCCTTTTGCATCTTCAAATACATTTGTTGCTGCAGTATCATCTGATGCTCTTTTATTTTCTCCCTTATATACTACATCTTTATCTGCAGTATAAGTTTTCTGATCCAGCACAGTATGTGAATCGCTGTTGATAGAAATCGCATAATCGCCTTTTTCAAGAACATATGCTTTTGCATGATTCTCATCATAAGAGGCCATATCTTCTATACTGAATGTAACTGTAACAGTCTGAGATTCTCCCGGCTGAAGCAAATCTGTTTTTGCAAACTCGATCAGATTTGCAGAAGATTTCTCAATTCCCCCATTTGTATATGGCGGTTCATAATACACTTCTACTACATCTTTTCCGGCAACATCTCCGGTGTTGGTTACTTCTACATCTACAGAAATCTGTCCGTCTTTTTCCTCCAGTTCACCCATTTTCTGTTCAAATTCCGTGTAACTCAGGCCATATCCAAATGGATACTGTACAGTCTTATCGTAATCAATCGCACCTTCCTGTGCAGCTGTTTCATAGTACTTGTATCCTACATAAATACCTTCCACATAATTGGTAAATGCCGGAGCATACACCTGCGCAGTTCCTGCGTTCATTCCTTCAACGGCCAAATCTGCCAGATTTGTATACTCCGTTTTTTCTGCATTATTCCACCACGGAGCAGTCGTCATATCATAAATAAATGTATCCGGTGTTTTTCCGGAAGGATTGACTTCACCTGAAAATACTTTACCAAGTGCATTAAATCCCACATTTCCCGTTCCGGGGCACCATACAACAGATTTAATCTGAGGATATTCATCTGCGAAACCAAGTTCAAACTGATTTGCTCCATTATAAACCACAATCACATTATCAAAGTTTGAGCAAACCATATCTACCATATCTCTCTCAGTTTGTGAAAGCTGTAAATAATGCTCTCCCTCAGGAAAATCATCATATTCATCTGAATTATTATCATATGCTGCTTTTCTTACATCCATAGGAATATCATTATGACCTTCACCTGCTTTTCTGGAAAGAACCACAACTGCCACATCAGAATACTCTTTCGCACTTTTAATAAGCTCATCACTGTAAGTATCTACAGGTGGCTCCGGTAATGTCCAGCTCTGTTTCTGGATAGACATTTCCGGATTATCTGCACCATAATTGTTATAAAAATCAACCAGTTCCTGGTTAATAGAAAATCCGGCATTTTCAAGTCCCTGATTCAGACTGACAATATCATACAGATCATTAATTCCACCGGAACCAGCTCCTCCATAAGCCGGATTAATAGATTCCCAGCCAAAAATATTCAGTTTTTTTGTTTCATTTAAAGGAAGCAGGCTTTCATTCTTCAGAAGAACAATTCCATCTTCCATAATTTCTTCTGCTACTTCCGCAGCTTCTTCATTTGTTTCATCGCTTAAAGTTCCATTTCCCGTTGCCAGTCCAATCAACGTAGACATTGGTCCAAAACAGATCATATTCACGCAGACAACAACTGCAAGAACCATTGCGATCGCAGCTTCTCCTCTTATCAGAAATCTTTTGCCCCTGGACATCCTGCGGCATGCGATCATAATTACGATTCCAATTACAAGTGCAGCAATAATACCGATAATATACGGTTTGCATAATTGTAATACCGCCAGAACATCTTCCATTTCAACACTGATCATTCTCTTTTTTCCTCCTTTGACTCTCTCATCTTTTTCAGGTATCATTTCCTGTTGGCATTACTATAACATGGTTATTATTTCGTGCCGTTTTTGGCACAAGATGCAGCAAATCTGGCACAAAATACTAAAAAAGGTCCACCGAACCTTTTTGTCGTATGCTTGGCAACAAAAATACCCAGAGCATTACAATACTCTGGGTAAAAGAATCTTTAATTCAAACCAGTTCTGCTGTACTCCAAATACTACAGAACCATCATATTTTTCTACAGCTTTACGAATACTCTTCAATCCAAAACCATGGTTTTTACTATCCTTTTTTGTTGTTGTAATCAGATCCTCTTCATTTTTGGAAATTTCTGCTTCACAATAATTCTCTATCTTGATGAACACAAATCCTTTTTGAGCGGATACTGTCAGATGGATCAGTCTTTTTTCCGGATCTGGAATTAAAATTACATGTTCAATCGCATTATCCAAAGCATTTCCAAATATAGAACATATATCTGTTACATGCATATAATCTAATAATTTTCCATCTGCCACACAGGTAATCTGTATATGATTTTTTCGACAATGGAAAATCTTAGCTGCCAAAATCGTATCAAGTACCTGATTCCCTGTTCTGCTTATATTTTCAAAAGCAGCGATTTCCTTTTCCATGGAATCAATCCATTTTTTTCGTTTTTCTTCATCTGATTCCGCGCGAAGTCCCGTTATCTGGTGTTTCAGATCATGGTATTTCATTTGTATGAGATCCAGGCTGTCCTGATAATTTCGGTATTGATCATACTGGCTTTTCAGCATCACGTTCATTACTGAAAGTTCTTTCTCGGCAACATACTCACTGATCCTGCTCTGATAAGCATGCAGGATTGCAATTCCTCCAAAATCGATCAGTGTTCTGATAGAAAAAATATCTGCACGTTCTCTGCTCGCAAATGGTGCATTTTCATTTAAAAAGCTCAGATTACTAAAAGCAAAGATTGCAACAGCCATGATTGCCGCCGCTACTACTTCCTTTACTGTCATCTGTTCAAGATAATTCTGCTTCAGAAGATCTTTTTCTAAATAAATATCAATAGTAAAGCAGCCTCCAAAAACAACCATCGTGATCAGAATTTCAACCCAGAGGCACTGATTCCCCCATGCCTGTACAATAGATACCATCTGCCACTGCAGCGAAGCTGCAAACTCAGCAAGAACAAATGCACGGGCACAGCAATAAGCCGCTCCCAGAGGCTTCATATTTCCTCCGACCATAAGAAATCCATACATCATACCTGCAGCGATCATCATACAGGGAATCCACAAAATTTCAGTTACACTGCCTGTCAAAGTCAGAAAAATACTCTGCATTGCCAACATGAAAAGACTGCCTATAAGAAAATGTACAGATTTCATGTTTTCTTTTTTTAGGATATAAAGATAAACCAGACATGATCCCCACTCTGCTATTGCCGTATAAATTCTTGGAATATCCTGATATAACATAGTGTCCTCCATTTCGCATGAAATCATTCCATATTAAGATTTTGCAGAAGCAGATTCATGAATTCTTTTTTTCTGGTTCTGCTGACAGGTATATGTACATTATGGATCACACAATCAGAACCAACAAATCCCTCTACATGATTCATATTTACCAGATATCCCTTTGCACATCGAAAAAAATTATGTACCGCAAGTTTTTCCTCGAGTTCTTTCATCGTAATTCTTGAACAATAATCTCCTCTCGAAGTATGATAAATTACATTATGTCTCTGCCCCTCAATAAAATAGATATCTGCTATATCTATCTTTACAACTCCTTCCCCAATCGGAATCGTAAGAAATTCTTTAACCTCAGAGCGCATACGTCCAACTGCTTTATCCAGTTTCTGTGAAAAAGAAAAGTACTCAACTGGTTTTACTACATAATCCATTGCATCAACTTCATATCCACGTACTGCATATTGAATCATATTTGTAATAAACATAATAATTACTTTCTGATCCATCTGACGGATTTTTTCTGCTGCTGTCATACCGTCCATGAACCGCATCTGAATATCCATCAGAATAATGTCAAAACCGCCACTGTAATTTTCAGTGATATCTTCTCCATCACCAAATACCGTAACCTTTATTGATCTTCCCCTTTCCGTTTGATATTTCCGGATATACTCTGTTAATTGTTTTACGTAAATTTCTTCATCTTCCACAATTGCAATCTGTATCATCCTATACCCTCCACAAGAATTGCATTTTTTGTAACTGTTCAATCACACAATATAGTCCCAGGTTTTTATTATTATTTTATAAATAATTTTTGTTTCAGTATATCACTGCTTTTTTCTTGCGTCAAGCGGATGTAATATTACAAATTACAGCTGTATAATCTGGTTTTCTTTTATCGTATATCCACAGTTATCGCATACACTGTCGCCAACTGTTTTTCCATCTCTCACAAATACCTCTATATCTGCACTACATTTCGGACATTTAACTTCTTCAATTGAAGTCATGTTTCTGGCATCCATACATCCTGAAAAAAATCCCATTTTTTCACCTTTTTCCTATATATATTCTATTATTTTCTTAACCTAATTTTTCTTTTATTTTTTTATCTCATCTACTGCTGTCTGGCTGAAATCATAAAGAGAACCTCCCTCTCTCACAGTCCTAGCTTCTTTACAATTTCTTCCAGTGCACTTCTTACAGGAGAATCTTTCGGAAGCTGTATGATCGGCTTTCCATTACAGTCATACTGATATACCTGGTCATCATGTGGTACAACCCCTAACAGTTCCAGTCCCTGATTTCGGATTTCTTCCAGAGTTCCGACATCCAGTTTTCCATCCGGAACACGATTCACGATTAATCCAGTTTTCTGTGGTTTAAAGTTTAACTCCTTCATCAGCTTTGCAATACGTCCGGCTGCCTGAACACCTCTTCTGGAACAGTCACTTACAAGAATGGCAACTTCCATCATTGGCAGGATTCCTCTGCTGATATGTTCCATACCTGCTTCGTTATCAACCACAATATATGGATAATGGCTTTGCAGTTTCTGAACCTGGGTCTGCACAAGACCATTTACAAAACAATAGCAGCCCTGTCCCTGGGTTCGTCCCATTACCATCAAATCATAATCGTCTTCTTCTGCAATCGCATCAGAAAGACGCATTTCCAGATATGCCTGTTTTGTCATACCGGAGGGAATCTGATATCGTGGGTCTATGCCTGCCCGCTCAATTTCTTCTCTCAGCTCCCCAAGTGTGACCTCCGGCTCAACACCGAGCACTTCGTTCAAATTTGCATTTGCATCTGCATCCACCGCCAGGACCGGACGTTTTCCGCTTTCACATAAATACTGGATCAACAATCCACAAAGAGTTGTTTTTCCTACGCCACCTTTTCCTGATACTGCAATTACATGTCCCATGTTTTTCCTCCTAAAATTCTGAACAATCTGTTGACTTTTTCTTTAAACCTCATTATAGTTGTTACTATATAAATTACAATAATCAGTCTGTGAGATTTGTATGGTTACTCAACACATCAGAAAAATTGTTGAGAAATCATATGATCCTAACTAATACAGGAGTATATAATGTCAGAAAAAACGAGAAAACAAGATCGCCGTACCCGCTATACCAGACAAACCATAAAAGATACGTTCTTAGAATTGTTAAAACAGAAAAGTTTTACGAAAATTACAGTTACTGAGGTCTGCAAAAATGCTGAAATCAACCGTGGCACTTTTTATCTTCATTACTACGATATCTATGATGTATTATCAGATATTTTTAATGATATGACTCAGGATATGTTAACAACTGTGGATCATTTATTCTGTCTAAATCAAAAAAGCTGTTCCTATCCGTTCTGTCAGAAAATACAGATGGAATCACAATACAGGGCACTGTTTCTGGATGATGCAATTGCCCCTATTCTTCTGGAAAAAATAGCAGAAAATACAAAAGAAGGCTATGTGACCTGGCTTATGTCACACAGCCTCCTGACCTTTGAACAAGCAGAATCGGTTTTTTATTTTCAAATGAATGGCTGCCTTTCCATCAACAGACTGATGCTCCGCAATCACTGTAATGACTGGAAACAGATTCAGACAGTAATCGACAAATTTATCAAAGCCGGACTGGAAAGTTTTCTGATTCATGATCAGAGAGAAGAAAATGCTTCCGATAATTTTTGCAGCAAAATTTCTCCAACTGTTACCGCATCTTCTACACTTAGATAATGATCGGCATGATCCTGAAGAAATATTTTGCCAGATACAGGAAATTCTTCATCTGCAAACCATATCTTTAAAGTTACCGGATATCTTGGCAGAACTGGAAAAACAGCACACAGATCCGCCTTTGTCTCTGTGAATTCTGCACCCAGGTTTTTACATGCTTTCTGAATTTTCTCAGGATCTTTATCCTGCAAAAGCTTTTCCAGTTTCTGCTCTGCAGTCCGGTCAAACTTGGTTCCTCGAATCAATCCATCTTTCAGGTTACCAAAAGTAATGAGTTTCTGTGAACCTTCTGTTCCATCGGCCATATCCAGATAATGCAGCAATGTCAGATAATGCCATTCGTCCATGTCTGAGTTAATACAAAATTCAGGGAGTTGAATTTCAATCGTTTCATAAAAACTCAGTACTTCAAGCACATTTCGGCTGCTATGAAAAACAGCCCCACTTTTTGCAGCAATATCCTCTCCGGAACGATTTTGCAGCCGTTTTACTGCTGCCTGAAACATTTCCTGAAATGCACGATTTTCTGTTTGATTTTTGTATTCCATAAGTTCTCCTTTGTAAATATTTTATCGCATCACGTAATAATCAATGTTTATTCAAGGATTTTGGTGGTTTCATAAATTTGTCTACGATCAGCATATTATACAATCCTCCGTAAGTTTCATTCCTGTGTTGACTTTTCCTTTAAATTTCATTATAGTTGTAATTATATTATTTACAATCATCAAAATAATAAATATGCACAGTTTCTCAACATATTGGAAAGAACTGTTGAGAACTTGAAATGTTTTAGACAAACCAGAAATATTTTTGTCTCAAAAATGTGAAAGCAAAATCATTATATCATACTACAAGGAGTTTCTTATCATGAAATATTCAACGAAATTAAGTGATACTGTTCATGTGATGGTTCTGATTGCTATCAACCAGGAAAAATCTCTCTCCAGTGCCTCAATTGCAGAAAGTGTCCATACAAATCCCGGCTTTGTACGCCAGCTTATGTTAAAACTAAAAAAGGCCGGACTTATGACCAGTGTAGCCGGACATGCCCATCCTTCTCTTTCAAAACCGGCAGACCAGATTACATTGCTGGATATTTATAAGGCAGTTGAAGGTGAGAAACCGCTGCTTCATTTAGATACTCATACCAATCCTGATTGTGGTGTTGGTATTAATATTCAGTTATCTTTGCAGGGATTTTATAATGAAATTCAAAAAAACGCTGAAGAAAAGATGAATACGATTACTTTACAGGATATCATAAATACTTATTACCAGAGAACATCCATGCAAAATGATTTACAGAATATTATATAGAAGGAGAAACGAAAAAGAACTTCCAGATATGGATTATCTTCTAAATGATGACGAATCTGATAACAATTTGGCGAGGAAAATTTTTATATTTTCTAATCCAGGAATTTTCTTGTTATCATGCCCGCCTCCGTGCGGGCATTTTTTAATTCAGCAGAGCACCGCAGGCGGTCTTTCCTATAAAGTAAAAAAAGCGGTAAATTCAGCTCATCTGCAAGCTCCAGTGCCTCCCTGGGAAACTCATCAAAAAAACGTGTCTTGTGTTTTAGTCTCTTGACATTATCATAAGCAATTCTCCTGAGCTAAATGTAACTCTGGCATGTTCGCTGATTATCTCATTGCTTACAGTAAGTCCACTGTCTGCTGCTGTCAGACAATAGTTACTCAGGGGATATTTAAATCCTTCCAGAGTCAGATCTGTCACATTTCCTCCAAATGGAAAAAATGACACATATTTTCCAAACTGTTCTGACTTTTTCAGAACTGTTCCGTCTGAAATAAGCTTCATATAATTATACCGATCCACAAGTGTTACTTCTGCCCCCTGGTTTTGTGCCAGGACAAGGAGTCCGAAATTCGCCATCAGATGATCTACTCTGTTTCCTGTCACACCAAAGATCACTATCTTTTTCGCACCGGTCCTGATCGCATAATTCATGGCAGACTGTGTATCTGAGTCATCTTTTTCCGGTCTCAGGCGGATAACTTTTATTTCTTTTTTTTCATTTCCAAAGCCTTTTTGCAATTTCCACTCAGTCATTCCACCATAGGGAATTTCACTGTCCATACTTCTTTCTTCATGAATTTCCAGGAATTTTTTTCCATCTTCAGACAGACTGTCAAAATCTCCAATAACTGCATCCGGCAAAAGCTGATGCTCCAGAAAGAATTCCAGCCCTTTATCAGCTGCGATCAGACAGGCTTCATTCTTTTTTAAAAAATCGAGGGCAAAATCACTGTGGATATTGCCCCCGCTTACAATTATCGTATCTATCATGCTCTTCCTCAGTCAATCCTTCTTATGATCTCGTCCATTCGTTCTCTGGCATGCTTTACATTTCCTGCCAGATCATCTTTGAAAACATAAGAACCTGCTACCAGCAGATTTGCACCTGCTGTGAGCACTGTCTCCATTGTCTCATCATTGATGCCACCATCAACCTGAACATCTACATCCAAATCCTCGGCCTCGATCAGTTCACGTACTTCCCTGATCTTCTCCGTACATTCTTCCATATACTTCTGACCGCCAAATCCCGGCTGTACAGTCATGATCAGAACCATATCCACATCGCTGAGCATATGGCTTATATCATTTACAGGTGTAGCCGGTTTGATGGAAACCCCCACCTTCACACCTGCTTCCCTGATCTGTTCAATAGTTCTCTCAAGATCTTCACATGCCTCCGCATGTACTGTAATGGAATCTGCCCCACATTCCACAAAATCTCTGATATATCTCTCAGGCTCTGTAACCATGAGATGTACATCAAAAAACAACTTTGATTCCTTTCGGATAGACTTTATCACCGGCATTCCAAAAGAAATACTCGGTACAAAATCACCATCCATAACATCAATATGAAGCCATTCAATCCCCTCTTTTTCCAGGGTTTTGATCTGTTCGCCCAAACGGTTAAAATCTGCCGATAAAATAGAAGGGCACAACTGATACATAATTAGAATCTCCTTTTCTCTTTTAATTCATTATAAAGTCCCAGATAATCTTCATAGCGAAGCTGGCTGATCTTATGCTCTGCCAATGCTGCTTTCACG
Organism: Blautia sp. Marseille-P2398; assembly: GCF_964240315.1. Lineage (NCBI taxonomy): Bacteria > Bacillati > Bacillota > Clostridia > Lachnospirales > Lachnospiraceae > Blautia > Blautia sp. Marseille-P2398. Next base: position 203,625 of record NZ_CAXSTD010000005.1, on the reverse strand, counting down.
CCACAGTCCGGTTCATGGATATGTCTGCATCCCTGAAACCTGCACTGTTCTTCATATCTGCGAAACTCCGGAAAATACGCCTTAAGTTCCTGTTCTTCTATATCTGTCAGATATAAAGAAGAAAATCCCGGTGTATCCATCAGATAAGTATCATGTCCCACCGGTATCACCTGAGAATGACGCGTGGTATGCTTTCCACGTTTCAGCTTCTTACTTATCTCCCCGGTTTCCATCTGTACATTTTCCTGCAGTGCATTGGTAATTGAAGATTTTCCCACACCGGAAGGTCCTGCAACTACAGTTGTTTTTCCTTTCAGGATCTCACGTATTTCATCCAGCCCCTCTCCATTAAAAGTACTGGAAAAAATCACATCATATCCACAGCTCTTATAGGTTTCATATAAAAGCTCCAGTTCTTCCTGTTTTGCAAGATCTTTCTTGTTAAAACATATGACTGCCGGAACATTCTCTTTCTCCATCATGATCAGAAAACGGTCAAGCAGCATAAAATTAGGTTTAGGATTCTCCATCGCAAAAATCACAAAAGCCTGATCCACATTGGCAACGGCCGGACGGATCAATGAATTTTTTCTGGGAAGGATGGCAGTCACACTGCCTTCCTTCTCCTGTTCATCCAAAACCTCTATCTCCACATTATCCCCTACAAGAGGTTTCTGTTTATCTTTTCTGAATATTCCCTTTGCCTTGCATTCATAAATCTCATCATTTTCTGTATAGATGTAATAAAATCCTGCAATTCCTTTTATTATCTTTCCCTGCATGGATCATTCAGCCTTAGCAAATGTAATAGAATAATTTCCGAGTTCCTGATAAGTTCCACTGATCTGTTCAGACAGATACAAAGTACCCTCGCTGATACCAGGTGCACCTGTGATATCCAGATCATATGGGAACTGGATTACCTGATCTTCCAGAACAACTGAAGCTGTCGGTGTTCCGTTTACATTCTGGATCAGTTCCAGACGAACCGGACCTCCGGAATATCCTGACGGAGTATTCAGAGTCTGTGTACATTTCCATACTTCCCCGGCTGCTGCCGCCGCACTGTTATCTGCTGTCTGTGCCGGAGCATCAGATGACGCAGCAGTATCTGCGCTGTCACTCTGAGCCGAAGGTTCCTGATCTCCGGTACTTACTGTGATCACAACATTCACATTATCCGGATCTTCCCAGTTTCCGGCTTCCGGTTCCTGTGAAATTACTTCTCCTTCTGCCACCTCTGTACTCTTTTCCTCTTTTACTTCCACATTGAGGAACTTACCAAAAGTAGTAACTGCATCATTCTTTGTCATTCCGACAACACTTGGAACCTCCACACTGTCTCCATAGTCCACACCTCGGCTGACAAGCAGTGTTACGCCATCTCCTGCTGAAACAGAGTTTCCGGCTGCCGGAGTTGTGGAGACTGCATATCCCGGATCTGTAACCGGAGTACCATCATCATTTAATTCACTGTATTCTTTCTGTATCTCAACAGTTAATCCCATATCTTCCAGAGTCTGCTGTGCGTCTACTCCGGTCTGTCCATCCACATCCGGAATTGTGATCTTCTGCGCACCCTTGCTGATATAATATTTAATGGTCGTATACTGCTCTACTTTACTTCCCTTTGGAATATCCTGTGAAGAAATGGTTCCTTTTGCCTGATTTGAAGCCTCCTCGCCCATAGGCTGAATACCCAGTTTCATATCCTTTGTGATATTCTTTGCTTCATCCTCTGTTTTTCCTACCAGATTCGGCACAGTTATCATTCCGTCATCATCTGATTCCGATGTATCTGAGGCCTCAGTTTTTTTGTCTGTATCATTGTTACTTCCAATAAGTCCGGACGCCTTTCCTGCGACCAGAATGATTGCTATCAGAATCACAACACCCATCAGAAGCATTACAATAGTCAGCCCATGTCCGCCTCCTTTTTTCTTTTTCTCAGGCTTATCTGATTTCTTCCTGTGCTTTTTCACTTCCGGCTCATCATCATAATCTGTTTCATTGATTTCTTCTTCCAGAGCCTCAGGTTCTGATTTTGCGATCTGCTTCGGCATATGTTTGATCTCGCCAAGCTCCTTATCTGAGATCACAACTGTTTTTGCTTCGTTATCCACAGACGTCAGCGTTACGAAATCTCCCTGTGGATCGATCAGAGAATGCTTCAGATCTGCGATCACATCCTCCATATTCTGATAACGGCGATCCACGCTTTTCTGTGTACATTTCAGAATGATCTGCTCCAGACTGTGGGGAAGCTCCGGTGTATAAATACTTGGAGGAACAATCTCTTCCTGAAGATGTTTGATAGCAATAGCTACTGTGGTATCTCCGTCAAAAGGAACCTTCCCTGTAACCATTTCATACATTGTGATACCCAGTGAATAAATATCACTCTTCTCATCACTGTATCCGCCTCTGACCTGTTCCGGTGAACTGTAATGAACAGATCCCATTACATTTGAGCTTATGGTATTGGAAGAAGCGGCTCTTGCAATACCAAAATCTGTTACTTTTACCTTTCCATCCATGGAAATGATAATATTCTGCGGTTTTACATCACGATGTACAATCCCATGGCTGTGTGCAGCTTCCAGTCCCATGGAGACCTGGATTGCAATACTGGTTGCTTCTTTTACAGAAAGCTTTCCCTTTTTGGAAATGTACTCCTTGAGAGTAATTCCCTCAATAAGCTCCATAACAATGTAATAAACTCCGTTATCGTCACCAACATCAAATACATTCACTATATTCGGATGTGTCAGGACTGCTGCAGCCTGAGCCTCACTTTTAAACTTGCGGATAAACGTCGTATCCTCTCTGAATTCCGGCTTAAGAACTTTTACAGCAACAAACCGATTCAGCTTATGGTCTTTTGCCTTGTATACGTCCGCCATTCCGCCGGTACCAATTTTTCCTAATATCTCATAGCGTTCTGCTATGATCATTCCCGTTTTTAACATGCTTTCACCTCGTCTGTGAATGGTTCTACCAATACAATTGCAATATTATCCTTGCCGCCATTGCGGTTTGCTTCTCTTATAAGTATCCTGCCTTTTTCATCCAGATCTGTAGATGTGTCAGAAATGATTTCCCTCAGCTGGCTGTCCTCAACCATGTTGCTGAGCCCGTCCGAACACATCAAAACTACATCTCCGGGTTCCAGTTTCAGATCAAAGAAATCAATATCCACTGTTTTCTCTGCTCCAAGTGCTCTTGTAATGATATTTTTCTTCGGATGCTTCCTTGCCTGTTCAGGGTCAAGTTCTCCCATTCTTACCATCTCCTGCACCAGTGAGTGATCCCTTGTTATCTGCTGAATCTTCTCTCCGATCACATAAAGTCTGCTGTCACCTACATTTGCCACATAAGCGTAATGTCCTACGATAGTAGCTGCCACTATCGTTGTTCCCATTCCTCTGAGTTTCTCATCCTGCTGTGCCTGGGCAAGAATCTCGGTATTTACACATTCAATGGCATGACGGATTACCTTTACCGGATTAAAATCCGCATCCTGCCGGATTTCCTCCACCATAGATGTAACCGCATGAGAGGATGCATAATCACCTGCATTATGACCACCCATACCATCTGCAACAACAAACAGATTCGGAAGATTTCCAACCGGGTCAGCAGTTGCGAACACATAATCCTGGTTCATCTTCCGCTTTTGCCCGACATCAGTAGCTGAATATATCCTCATGTCACTTCTCGCTTTCTGTTTTTTCCATATAACTTTTTCTTAACTGTCCACAGGCACCATCAATATCACTGCCCATTTCTCTTCTAATAGTAACATTTATTCCACATTTTTCAAGTTTTATTTTGAAATTCTCCACAGCCTGTCTTGTTGAACGCACAAAGGAACGTTCCTTAATAGGGTTTACCGGGATCAGATTTACATGGCAGTTCATATCTCTGATTCTGCCGGAAAGTTCCCTTGCATCCTCATCGCTGTCATTAACTCCTGCTACCAGACTGTATTCAAATGTGATCCTACGCCCGGTTTCTTTAAAATAATAACGGCAGGCTTCCAGAACCTCATCCATGCTGTATTTGTTTGCGATCGGCATCAGTTCCCGTCGCTTCACATCATTAGGTGCGTGAAGGGAAAGTGCAAGTGTCATCTGAAGCTTTTCTTTTGCAAGGTCATAAATCTTCGGAACCAGCCCACAGGTAGATACAGTCAGGTTTCTCTGACTGATATGAAGTCCTCCGTCTTCTGTCAGGATATGTATAAACCTGAGAAGATTTTCATAATTATCAAGAGGTTCCCCCGTTCCCATGACCACAACATTGGAAACTCTTTCTCCTGTCAGAGCCTGTATCCTGTATATCTGATCCAGCATTTCTGACGGGAGAAGACATCTGGTCAGTCCTCCTATGGTAGATGCACAGAATCTGCATCCCATGCGGCATCCCACCTGAGAAGAAATACAGACAGAATTTCCATGTTTATACCGCATGAGAACACTCTCTATCACATTTCCATCACTGAGACGGAACAGATACTTCTGTGTACCATCAATCCGGGATGTCTGTACATCTACCATCTTCAGTGCTGTGACAGGATATTCTTTCAGTTTTTCCCTCAGGCTTTTGGAAAGATTTGTCATCTCATCATAAGAAGTAACAAGGTGTTCATGCAGCCAGCTGTAAATCTGCTTCGCACGAAAAGGCTTATCTCCCAGAGTGGTCATCAGTTTCTTTAATTCGTCGATCGTCATTGACTTAATGTCTGTCATTACTTATTTTCTCCTGAATTTTGCAATAAAGAAGCCATCTGTTTTGTGTACTCCCGGCAGAAGCTGAAGATAACCCAGAGCTGTTGTCTCAGAATGCAGTTCTTCCGGAAGATACGGATCAATACTCTCCAGTTTGAACGGATGATTATTCATAAACCACAACATGTTCTCTTCATTCTCTTCCTTTGCGATAGTACAGGTACTAAATACCAGCACTCCGCCCGGTTTCACATATTCTGCCGCATTGTCAAGGATTGTTCTCTGAAGGATTACAATCTCTTCCTGCTTCTGTGCTGTCACCCTGTATTTGATCTCCGGCTTCTTTCCAATTACTCCATATCCGGAACATGGGACATCTGCCAGAACGACATCTGCCTTGAGTTCTGAATCTACATCAAATACCGTAGCATCCATCACATGAGCCTGCACATTAATGCAGTCTGTTCTGTGAATATTCTCTTCGATCATATCCACTTTGTACTGGCTGATATCGCGTGCATCTACTGTTCCGTAATCTCCCATTTTATCTGCAACATGGAGACTCTTTCCACCAGGTGCTGCGCACATATCTATCACATAATCCCCTTTTTGCGGATCTGCAATTTCTGCCACCAGCATGGAGCTTACATCCTGCACCTGGATTTTCCCCTGTATAAATGCATCCAGTGCAAGAATATGGTTATAATTTGAAATTTCATATGCATAGGGAAGATAAGGTGCAGGTTTCACTTCCACTCCCTGATCGACCAGGCTCTCATAAATCTCTTTCTGTGGATATTTATGAGTTCTGCATCGTACTGTGATCGGTTTCTCAGTGAGAAACTCTGTAAGGATCTTTTCTGTTTTTTCTTCCCCGTAATCCTCAAGCCAACGGTTTACCAGTGTTTCCGGCATAGAATATCTGACAGACAGATATCTGACCCGATTTTCTTCTCTTGAAGGAAGTTTCAGATTTTTCCACTCTCTGGCAATCGTACGAAGAACACCGTTTACAAAAGGTTTCAGGCTGTAAAAGCCTTTTCTCTGTGCCAGCTTCACCGCTTCATTACACACTGCGCTGTCCGGCACACTGTCCATAAACCTGATCTGATAAACTGCACTTCTCAGGATTTCCCTGATCACAGGCTTCATTTTATCTACAGATACTTTTGAATATGAATCAATAATATAATCTATTAAAATACGATATTCCAGTGTTCCTTCACAGACTCTGGTAATAAAAGCTCTCTCCTGTCTTGGAAGGAACTGATATTTGGAAAGAGCATTGCGGATTGCAATATGGCTGTGTTTTCCCTCTTCCTCGATTTCCAGTAATATCTGTAATATCAGTTCTCTTGTATTTATTCCATTAGTCACGGTCTCTTCCTCCGGCAAGTATGATCAGTCTTAAAAGCTGCAGGATTGATGAAGCAAGTGCTGCAACATAGGTGAGTGCTGCCGCTGTAAGAACCTTCCTTGCACCTTTTACCTCATCGTTTCCAAGCATTCCTGAACTTCCAAGCATTTTCAACGCTCTTGAAGAAGCATTGAATTCTACCGGAAGAGTTACAAGCTGAAAAAGAACCGCAAATGTAAACAAAATGATTCCAACAGTCAGCAATGGACGGATTGAGAAAATCAGTCCTGCCAGAAACAATGGCCAGGAAAGTGTGGAACCGATGTTTGCAACAGGCACAATCGCAGAGCGAAGATTCAATGGCACATAGTTAGTCGCATGCTGAATAGCATGTCCACATTCATGCGCAGCCACCCCGATCGCAGCCACAGATGTTTTATCATATACATCCTGGGAAAGTGCAAGTTTCTTACTTCCCGGATCATAGTGGTCTGTCAGGCTGCCGGATATGGGTACTACCGTAACATCCGTAATTCCCGACATACGAAGAATCCGTCTGGCAGCATCGGCACCTGTAAGCCCCGATGCACTGCGCACTCTGCTGTAAACAGAAAACGTACTCTTTACCTTTGCAGATGCCAGTAAAGACAGCACCATTCCGATAACGAGCAGTAAATACGTAGGATCAAAATAATAATATCCGTACATCTAATCACTCCTTATGATCTGTAAAAACAATTCCATTTTCAATGTGATATCCCCGGAGAAAGGCTTCTGTTTCCATACGCTTCTTACCTTCCAGCTGTATCTCTGTAAGAATCAGCACTCCTTCTCCACATGCTGTATGGATCCCCTCTTTATCTGCCAGGAAGATTGTTCCCGGAACAGCATCTGTTTTCTCAGTGCTGACTTTACATTTCCACACTTTCAGAGTTTTTCCATTAAGAAATGTATAAGCACTTGGCCATGGATTCAGGCCGCGTACAAGGCGTTCCAGTTCTTCTGCAGATTTTCTGAAATCCATCAGTCCCATCTGTTTGGTGATCATAGCCGCATAAGGTGTAGGACTCTCCTCCGGCTGTTTTTCAAACTCCGCGGTTCCCTGCTCAATAGATGGAAGCGTCTTGATCAGCAGATCCGCACCGGCCTGCGCAAGTTTTCCAAACAGGCTTCCACCTGTTTCTGTCGGAGAGATCGGAATCACTATCTTTGAAATCATATCACCGGTATCAAGACCTTCTCCCATCTGCTGGATCGTTACACCTGATACTTTTTCCCCGTCGATCACAGCCTGCTGGATAGGCGCTGCTCCTCTGTATTTCGGAAGAAGAGACGCATGAATATTGATACATCCAAATTTCGGAAGTTCCAGGATTTCTTTTGGAATAATCTGTCCATATGCAGCAACAACTATGATATCAGGATTGATTTCTTTCAAAATCTCCAGAAATTCAGGGTTATTTCTCACTTTCTCCGGCTGATATACCGGAATATCGTGCATAACGGCTTCTTCTTTTACAGGTGTTGGCAATAATGTCTTACCTCTGCCTTTTGGTTTGTCAGGCTGGGTCACTACTGCTGCCACCGCATATCCGGCTTCTGTCAGTGCATGTAATGACGGCACTGCGAAATCCGGTGTTCCCATAAATACTATCTTCATTTGATTATCACTCCTCATCCTCATCATAGGAAACCTGATGAAGTTCTCCTTCTACCAGTTCTGTATACATATGTCCGTCCAGATGATCGATCTCATGGCAGAAAGCACGCGCAAGAAGACCTTCCCCTTCATATTCTACTTCATTCATATCTTCATCCAGAGCTTTTACCTTTACATAGTTCGGACGTGTTACCTGACCAGCCATTCCAGGTACACTTAAACATCCTTCATCACCAGTCTGTTCGCCTGATGTTTCAAGGATTTCAGGATTGATCAGCACGATAGGACCTTCTCCTATATCAATCACAACAATACGCTTCAGCATACCTACCTGTGGTGCCGCGAGGCCAACTCCCATTGCATCATACATGGTTTCAAGCATATCCCCGATCAGATCATGAATACGTGGTGTCATCTTTTCTACCGGTCTGCTGACCTTTGCAAGTACTTCATCGCCCTGTAATCTGATTTTTCTAAGTGCCATTTCTTTATTCTCCTCTTCTTTGATTATGATGTTAGGATCAAAAGATATTTTGCCCCTAACCTGATATCTTGATTATTGTTATATCACGATTTCAGAAATTACTGCCTGTCGGATTTCCTTTCTGCAGCAGATTACTTCAGTAATGAGATTTTGAAAAACTCTGCCATAATTAACTGAAATCAAATTGTATGTATATTTTCCGGAAACCGGAATTTATCTCTATGTATTTCTCCAGCTGGTCTTTGATGTGTACCAGCGTTTTATGATCTTTATGTTTTAAATAGATAACCTGTCTGTAAATATCCTTAACTTTTCCAACTGACGCATATGCCGGGCCAATGATATGCAGGTCATTTTCTCTGTATATCCTTTCTATATAAAGTTTCAGATAATACATGGCCTGAACCAGTTTCTCATCTTCCGGACCTGAACCCAGAACTGCCAGCATATGTGCCGCAGGCGGATAATCCAGAAGCATACGGTAACTCATCTCTTCCTCATAGAATGCCTGATAATTCTGCACTGCCGCCGCCTGAATACTGTAATGATCCGGATGATAGGTCTGGATCACTGCCTCTCCCGGTTTTTCCCCCCGTCCTCCCCGGCCGACTGCCTGACAGAGAAGCTGAAAGGTACGTTCCGCACATCGATAATCCTCTGCATTCAGCGAAAGATCCGCTGCTACTATTCCCATGAGTGTGACATCCGGAAAATCATGCCCCTTAACGATCATCTGTGTTCCGATCAGTATATCTGCCTCATGAGCAGCAAAAGCTGCAAGGATCTTTTCATAGCTGCCCTTGGTTCTTGTTGTATCAAAATCCATTCTGAGAGTCCTGACTTCTGGAAAATCTTCCCGCACTACCTTCTCGATCTGCTGTGTTCCTGCCTTAAATCCGCCAATATAAGGCGATCCGCACACCGGGCATATCCGGGGTTTTCCTGTCTCATATCCACAGTAATGACATAAAAGCCTTTCATTATTATGCTCCGAAAGAGAAACATCACAATGCGGACACTTCATCACATGTCCACAGGACCGGCAGGATACAAAACCTGCGTATCCTCTTCTGTTCAGAAAAAGCATTACCTGTTCTTTTTTCTCAAACCGGCCTTTCATCTTTTGCCGGAGTTCTCTGCTCAGTACAGACCTGTTTCCTGCTTTTAATTCCTCACGCAGGTCTACGATGGAAACCCGGGGCAGAGGTCTGCTTCCATATCTTGTCATCAGCCTGACCAGACTATATTCCCCATTCATTGCCTTACTGTAGGCTTCCACTGATGGAGTAGCTGAACCCATTACCACATTTGCATGTTCTAAAACAGCTCTCTGGATTGCAGTTTCCCTTGCATGATAACGGGGTGTGCTTTCACTTTTATAGCTTGGTTCATGTTCTTCATCAATAATGATCAGTCCCAGACTGGCAAATGGCGTAAACAGCGCAGATCTGGGACCGATCATCACCTGGACTTCTCCCTTTTTCGCACGTTTAAACTGATCATAGCGTTCTCCCTGAGACTGTCTGGAATTGATAACTGATACTTTATCCCCAAATCTGGCATAAAATCTGCGTACCGTCTGATATGTCAGAGCAATCTCCGGAATCAGCACGATTACTTCTTTTCCCTGAGAAAGCGTCTGCTCGATCAGCTTTATATACACCTGGGTTTTCCCGCTCCCTGTCACTCCCTCGATCAGTACAGGCTTCGGCGATGGTTTTTCCCACTCTCTCTGTATCTGTTTTACTGCCGCTTCCTGTTCATCTGTAAGCGGCATTCGCCTTTCTCCGGAAATATCACCTGTATTCAGTGAAGTTCTCATTATCTCATCATATTCTATGCGGATAATCCCCTGCTCCTGAAATTTCTTTACAACAGCAGAAGTTGTCCCCAGTTCTTTCGCCGCATGTGTATAATCCAGTCTTTTTTTCTCCAGAAGTTCCCTCAGAAGTCTTGTTCTGGCTTTAAACCTTGTTTGTTCAAGTTCTTTCAGCAACTGCGTTCCCGCCTCTTCGGAAATATCCAGGCATATATATTTTTTCTCTTTTGCCTTGATTTTCTCCTGGATAGGAAGTACTGTCCTGAGAGCCTGGATCATGGTGGAACCATAATTTTCTCTCATCCAGGCTGCCAGGGCGATCAGTCTGGATTCCGTAGTCTCTTCTCCACTGCAGATTTCACTGATTTCTTTAATCTTTTCGGGAGCAATTTTCGGTTTATCTGACAATCCGATCACATATCCTTTACGCACCCGGCCGGCATTTCCAAAAGGGATGGCTGCCACCATCCCTGCCTTTATTTTCTTCTCCAGCCTTTCCGGTACACGATATTGAAAACTCCGGTCCAGTTTATCACTGGAAATATCAATTATTATATCAGCATATATCATGAACTTATTCCTGTTTGACCCGCTACCTATTTACCAGCAAGAATATCTGCGATCAGGACACGTTCATCCATAGGATATTTCTTTCCTTTAATTTCCTGATAATCCTCATGTCCCTTACCTGCCAGAACTATAATATCCCCCGGCTCTCCATGATGAATCGCATAGGCGATGGCTTCTTTTCTGTCCGGAATCTCTACATATTTTCCATCGGTTTTTGCCATACCGATCTTGATATCATCGATGATCGCCTGTGGTTCTTCATCACGTGGATTATCAGAGGTAATGATGGTAAGGTCTGCAAGCTTTCCGGAAACCTCTCCCATCTCATAGCGGCGAAGCTTCGATCTGTTGCCTCCGCATCCAAACAGACATACCAGTCTGTGGGGATGATATTCTTTCAAAGTGGTCAGAAGACTCTCCAGAGCCATGGCATTATGCGCGTAATCGATCATCAGAGTAAAATCATCGGATACTTTTACCATTTCGATACGGCCTTTTACCTTAGCTACTTTTAAGGCTTTGAGAATGTTCTCTTCCGAAACCTTAAAATGACGGCAGATCGCGATTGCTGTCAATGAATTGTAGATGCTGAATTTACCGGGAATATCTATCTCTACATGAAAATCCAGAAGTCCTTTCAGATGGTAGGAAATACCCAGATATCCTTTACCTCCGACCAGCTTTGCATCTTCCGCACGAAGGTCTGCTTCCGGTGAAAATCCATAAGTTTCCAGGCTGCATGTATGACCTTCAATAATCTTCTCGAAATGTTCATCATCTCTGTTTACAATTCCTACCTTGCACTGTTTCAGAAGTAAGGACTTGCATCTGAGATAATCATCAAAATCCTTATGTTCATTTGGTCCGATATGATCCGGCTCAATATTTGTAAAAATACCAAAATCGAAAACAAATCCCTGAGTTCTGTGAAGCATCAGTCCCTGGGAGGAAACTTCCATAACCACACAGTCACAGCCGGCTTCTGCCATCTCATGGAAATATTCCTGAATCACATAAGACTCCGGTGTTGTGTTCTTTGCAGGAATCACTTTGTCACCGATGATCGCTTCAATGGTTCCGATCAGTCCCACTTTATATCCGGCATTTTCCAGAATAGATTTTACCATATACGTAGTGGTTGTTTTTCCTTTTGTTCCTGTGATACCAATTGTTTTCAGTTTCTCTGCGGGATATCCGAAATATGCGGCAGAAATAAACGCCATTGCATATCGTGTATCTTTCACAAGAATGACTGTCACATCTTCCGGTGCTTCCACAGCTTCTTCCACGATCAGAACCTTTGCTCCTTTTGCAACTACATCCGGCACAAATTTATGGCCATCCACCACTGCACCGCGGATACAGATAAAAAGAGAGCCCTCTTCTACTTTCCGGGAATCATAAATCACATTTTTTACTTCCTGGTCTGTACTGCCCTGAAGACATGTATATTCCAGCTTTTCCAGTAAGGATATTAATTTCATTTTAATCCTCCATATCATTTCCTGCCTGCCTGAATTTCATACAGCCTCTGCGGCAATTTCGTTACTGTTCACTCCGTTCACAGTAACTTAGCCAAAATTCATTCCAGATTGCCTGCGGCAATGGAATTTTGGCTTGTATGTCTCGGGATTTTGGCATATTCATGCCAAAACACCTCGCGGGATAGTGATGTGTGAACAGTAACGCAATTTCTTTAAAGTCAGGCAGAGGTGTTTTACTAAAGCGTATATTCTATATAAGAATAGCACACCTCCCCTGTCGTTTCAACGTTGTTTCTCTACTTCTGCTGTTTTTTTGTCTTCCTGTAACAGAATGCACTGACTCCGGACATGATTGCAAAAATCCCCAGTACAATATACAAAGCCGTTTCTGTCTCATCTCCTGTACGTGGTTTGGAAGCAGTAGTATAAGCACTTCCGGACTTTGAGTCATATCCATAACTCTGGGAAGCCAGAGATGCCGGTTGCGGCGTAACTGTAACAATATTATCAGTTTCCTTTAATTCTACGTTTGCCTTAGATGTCATTGCCTGTGTACCAGTCTCATCAGATGTAACGATTACCTCATTGATCAATTCCTGACTTGCCATATATTGTGGAACAGTCACTGTGGCGTAAAGTGCAAAAGCCTCTCCCGGTGCGATCTGCGGAATCAGCGCCTGTGTGCCTGTGCTGTTTAATGTTACGCCCTCTTTCCTGACAAAGTTTGCCTGAATACCGGCATTTTGGAATCTTTCTGTACTGAGAACCGAATGAAGTGTCCGCTCACCTGTATTCCTGATGCAGATCTGATATGTGATCGTATCTCCCGGATATGCCTGTGTTCTGTCCGCAGTTTTCTCCACCTCAAAAGCCGCCTTTAATGCAATGACTTCTGTTTCGACTGATTTCTGACATCCAATACTTTCTTCCTTTCCCGGATATTTCGCTTTTACAGTTACTGTATGAATAAGCTCTCCTGCCTGCTCTTCTGTAAGCTGTACTGTCATCTGAAGATTTCTGATTTCTCCTGCCTTAAGACCTGAAATAATTCCCTGCATACCATTTGCAGTAAATCCCTCTTCCTGTTTCCATTCGGCTTTTATATTATCCTGAGAAAAAACACTGGATATCTCTATATTTTCCAGAGGTAATTCTCCTGTATTCTCTACAGACAATATATAATTAAGGTTCTGCCCTGCACGTACCTCTTTCGTCTCCTGCTGTAACCGGGCTGTGATCCCTGTTTTTGCCTCCTGTACGGAAAGCAGAGCTGAAGGAGTTTCTGCAACAGTCCGGGTTTCATCCCCTGATTTCATCCAGAAATACGCACCTGTCCCCTCCCAATCTTTGCAAAGCGGTGCATCCTGGCACAGAGGATAATCTGTTTTTACAGAAGAAATACGATATTCTTCACGCAGAGACACCGGCACTTTCATGGTAAAGATATCTGTTTCCGCATCTGAAAGTGCAGTCTCACAGGTCAGCTTTGTAATCTGGGTTGTCTCACCTTTCTTATTTTGTATCTGTACGGATTCAGCCTGCAGATCATTCTTTAACGCTTCTGCATTTACCTGAAAATATTCTGAAATATATACAGTCAGAAAATATCTGGTTTTATCTTCCCTGATCTCATTTTGGTTCTCCTGCTCACTCTGTTGTGTCTGTCCGGTTTCTGTGTCAGATCCTTCTGCGTTTTCTTCTGCCTTCCGGTATTCTTCGCTTTCTATATCTTCTATATCTATTACTGCACTCTCTGATTCACACTCTGTATTTTCGGAATCCACTTCATCTGTCGTATTTTCTGCTGCTTCTGCTTCTCTCACTTCGCCATCCCATGTACTATTTTCCATCTGCAACTGTCCGTTCTCCGAAGCAGTATTTTCCTGTTGACTTTTGTACAGTTCTTTCAGACCGCTCACTTCCAGTGTCAGTTCTGCCTGAAATTTCTCTTCATCGATCCACTGTGCACTCTGCTTTAAACCCACAGCAGGAACATATAACTCTGCAGCTTCAAATTCTGCTGCTGATACTGCTCCTGCTCCCAAAATCCCGACAGCAGCCGTTATCATGACTGCTTTTTTTAACTGATTCCATATTCTTTTTTCCATTCTCTCATTCTCCTGAATTTTTATTCTATGTCATCTGAGGTACTTCCACTGTCAGAATGATATCGGTACAGTATCTTTCGAGATTATAAGTTCATATCCACAGACATACGCATCTCTCCTCTCTGTTTTGCACAATAAATAAGATTTTCAGAGTTTCTGCTCAGGATTCAAAACCATCTCCCGGACTATCAATAAATAATTGGAAATTTTTGCACCGGACCGGTGCGTGAAAATAAGAATACTGATAACGGCTGTTGCCGATGAATCTACTTTAGCATGTCTATGCTATAAAAACAAGATACCACTTTTTATTTTTCGTATTTGTTTATAATTCTTTTATAAATTTACCGATTGTTTCAGAAATTCGACATACTTTGAACATAATTTTCCCATATAATAGGTCTTGGATAGATGAAAAACCACTCTCTATCTCCCCCCTCAAAAAAACAAAACAGCTCTCACAGAAATGTGAGAGCTGTTTGTTTTTTGTTACTGTTCACTGATAATATCCCGCGAGGTGTTTTTTGAGTTATTTTCTATTGCAATTCTACTGGCAGTCTTTTATAATGTAGGATATCAATATGATTGAATATTTATGATATCAGTGATAAAAAATTTCAAAAATCTTTATATATAAGATCACCCCGCAGATATCATATTTACAGAACATGAAAGAATCGAGGTAATTCCCATGAGCGAAAAAATTACAGTAGTTGCACTGGGCCACAGAGCATTAGGAACCACCTTACCGGAGCAGAAAATCGCTACAAAAAAAGCAGCCAAAGCTGTCGCAGATCTTGTAGAAGCCGGAAATCGTGTAGTCATTTCCCACAGTAACGGTCCACAGGTTGGAATGATCCACACAGCCATGAATGAATTTGGCAAAACACATCCTGACTATACATTTGCACCTATGTCCGTATGTTCGGCAATGAGTCAGGGCTATATCGGATATGACCTCCAGACCGCAATCCGCGCAGAACTTATTTCCCGAGGTATTTATAAACCGGTAGCTACTATCCTTACACAGGTTGTCATTGATCCATATGATGATGCTTTCGCTGAACCTGAGAAGATCATCGGACGTGTCCTTACAGAAGAAGAGGCTGAAACTGAAGAAAGCAAGGGAAACTTTGTCACTAAACTGGCTGACGGCACTTATAAAAGAATCCTGGCAGCTCCGAAACCGCAGAAAATCGTAGAGCTTGAAACAATCCGCACACTTGTAGATGCGGGCCAGGTAGTAATCGCAGCAGGCGGCGGCGGAATCCCGGTTATGGAACAGGGAATCGATCTTCATGGTGCAAGTGCGATCATTGAGAAAGACCTTTCCAGCGGACTTCTTGCACAGGAATTAAATGCAGATACTCTTCTGATCCTTACCAGTGTTGAGAAAGTAAGTCTGAACCTCGGTCAGGACAACGAAGAATATCTTAATACAATTTCTGTAGATGATGCTAAGAAATATATGGCTGACAATCAGTTTGCCCCAGGCTCCATGCTTCCTAAATTCGAAGCCGGAATCTCTTTTATCGAAAAGGGAGATAACAGAAGAACGATCATCACAGATATTGCGCATGCAAAGGATGGATATTTCGAAAAAACCGGAACTATCATTAAATGATTCTATAGCAATCCTCGTAAATAATACATTTAAGAGGATTGCTATATTTTATCTGACAATACAAAAAGACATATACCAGAGCAATACATATCATCTTGCCGGTATATGTCTTTTAATTATCATATTATGATGTCAGATTCAAAAGTTTACCCCTGACCTGATATTACATAGATTTACGTTCCGCAATCTCTGCCATCTTCGCTTCGTTCAGACGAGTATCACCATGCACACGGCTGTAGGAAAGATATCCGTTCATACGGTCAATCTTTGTCAGATTCTTGGAACCGCAGACCGGACACACGTCCATTTCAAGTTCCTCATGTCCGCAGTCATCACAGTAAGCAAGGGAAAGATTTACTCCCTCATAATATCCCAAAGACATGGCTCTGCGAATCAGAGTGCGTATTGCTTCACGATTATAATCGATCGGATAACGTACATACTGAATCTTACCGCCGTTGCACAACTCCCAGAAACGTCCCTCCAGATCCTGTTTTTCAATCGGAGTTACATCTTCAGTCACATGACAGTGGAAACTGTTGCTTACATAAGGACGATCAGAAACCCCTTTCACAATGCCATACATCTTACGGAACTGTTCCACCTGCAGTCCGCATAAACTCTCTGCCGGTGTTCCATAAATTGCATAAAGATAACCATCTTTCTCTTTAAATTCATTTACTTTCCTGTTGATATATTTCAGCACATCCAGTGCAAACTGCCCGTCTTCAGCAATGGATTTGCCATTGTAAAGTTCCTGGAGTTCATTTAATGCAGTGATTCCGAAGGATGCTGTCATTGGTTTCAGAATCTTGCCAATCTTTTCATTCGGTTTCAGATGTCCACCGTAAAATCCTCCCTCACAATATGCCAGCGGGTTGGTTGACGCACGCATCTGTCCCAGATAATCATAGGTACGGATATGCAGATTACGGATCATCTCAAGATAGAAATCCAGCACTTCGTAGAAATCCCTGCTCTCTGCTCTGGCTTTGGCAAGGATCATTGGAAGATGAAGGCTTACCGCACCGATGTTAAATCTTCCCACAAACACAGGAACATCCTTATCATCTGCCGGATACATACCGCCTCTCTCGTACCAGGGGCTTAAGAACGCACGACATCCCATAGGACTTATAACCTTTCCATACTGCTTGTACATACTGGAAATATATCCTTTTCCTGACATGGACAGCCAGTCCGGATACATAGTCTTGGCAGAACAGTCAACCCCTGCCTCAAATACATCCTCACTGATCTTGCCTTTTCCATGGATATTTTCATCATAAAGGAATACGATTTTCGGGAAGAGTACCGGTTTCTTGCGTCCTGCCTTACCCTGTCCGCCTTTATGCACTTCAAGAAGAGAAATACTTGCCATCTTCTCGAACTGCTTTATTCCAAGTCCAAGAGTTACAGTTACAAATGGATAATCCCCTCTGGAAGATCCGACTGTATTCAGCTTATACTCAATCCCCTGCCATCCCTGGTCAAAATCTCTGCGAACTTTGTCAAGCGCATACTCGATCGCACGTTCTTCACGTCCTGTCCAGCTCTCGTCAGAGTATTTCATAAATTCCTGGATATATTTATCGTAACTCTTCTGTGCATAAGGTGCAAGAATCTTGTCTACTTCCGGTACTGTGAATCCGCCATACTGCTGTGCAGCAGTGCTCAGGATAATATCACCCATAACATCAAACGCAGTATCCAGTGTCTTAGGCTCATTGTACCATACATTTCCCATCTCAAATCCGCCGCTGAGTACAGATGCCACATCAAAGAGACAGCAGTTCATGGTATCCAGACGTGCAGACTGGTCATGAATATAAATATAACCATCTTTACATGCCTGAAGTTCATTACGATTCATAAAAAATTTACGATAAAGCTCTTTGTTCAGTTCATTAAAGATCAGGCTTCGCTTTGTAGCTACAAGCGCACTGTCTGTATTGGCATTACTCTTATCACCAATATAACGGATTGCCTGACTCTTGGTATATACATCATCCATCATATGGATAAAGTCAAGTTTGTAATTTCTGTAATCGCGGTAGCTCTTAGCCACTGCCGGGTTCACTCTCTCAAGTGCTCCCTCTACGATGTTGTGCATCTCCTGGATCTCTATCTCATTCTTTCCCAGTGCCTCCGCATGTTCTTCCGCAAACTGGCAGATAAATTCCTTCTCTTTATCCGAAAATGTGTATAAAATTCTGGCTGCCGACTTATTTACTGCTGCTACGATCTTCTGTGAATTAAACTCTTCTCTCGTACCATCTTTCTTTATAACATATATCATACCTTTTGCTCCCATATACAATATATAGTATTTTTTTCTTTCATTCACCACAATTCTCTCTATATGTGGTACGTTTAACAAGTATAGCACAGTCTCTGACAAAAAGAAAGGGGCAAAAAATTATTCGTCATATTGCTGAATTTGATACATGGCAAGATAATTATCTTGACCATCCAGAGATACCACAGATACCTCATCCCCGGCATGTAATTCTATTTTCTCCTCGTGGTCTGCTTCGTCAAATTTTACAGTTTCATCTTTTCCTGAAGAACTTCTGATTTCCAGAGCAACCTTCTCCCAGCCGGACACTATCCTGTATTCTCCCGGATCTATTGTAAAATCATACCCCTGGTCACTGGCATCTATATCGCCAATCTCTGATGCAGTATCATCCGTTCTGACAATATAATTCTCTCCGGTGAACATATACCAGTCCGGATTGCCCCTCTGTTCATCCTGTCCGTTCTTTACTGCACTGATAGTCTCAGACCAGTCATCTGTCCAGTTATTCTCATTACTTTCATTATTTTCATTACTTTCATTATTCTTATTACTCTCATTTACTTCATCAGAACTGCTGTCATCAAAAATACTGTTGAGATCTATGTCAAACTCATCATAGATAAATTCTTCTATCCTGTATCCAATCGTATCCCAATTCTCTGCCATCTGACCTATTATTACCATCAGAATCAGCACAATGATCCAGAAAATTTTGCCTGCCTTGCCGCTCTTTTTCTTCTCACTTTTTGCTGTCTTTTTTCCGGTGCTGTATGTACGGGCAGTCTGTGCGCTGTACGACTGACCTGATGTTTTCTTTGTCCCTGATGTTTGTATTCTTGAAGTTTGTACTTTTGTATTTTGCGTTCTAATAGTCTGTGTTCTGGCAGACGAAGTTTTTGCAGCTTTGGGAACTGTTTTATTTCTGTCAGACAAAGGGATCTCGTTCTCTGCCATTGCTTTTTTCACCTTTGCCGAAGCATGACGATAGTGCTCTGAACGGTCTTCGTTCAGATGATACAGTTCCATATCATTTCTATATGGCATTCCACAATATTTACACCTGCCGTTTACAATTGGTCCATCACAGACCTGACACCTTTTTCCCATATATCTTCCCCCTGAGTTTTATATAAATTTAACGCTTCATTCATTTACACATTTATTTTAACATTTCGCCCCAATCTTGCAAAGCTGAAATTGTGTTACTGTTCGTTCTGGTTACTGCTCACTCCGTTCTCAGTAACACGCTTCGCGATGCACAGAATTTATGCTAATCGCATAAATTCGCGCGGTATGTCTCGGGTTTTCTGTGACCTTCGCTCACAAAAAACACCTCGCGGGATATTACCAGTGAACAGTAACTCGTTCTGTTCTCCGTAACCATAATATCCCGCGAGATACTTCCAAATGAACAGTAATAATTGTCAAACTACCATTTTCCTGTTATAATAGCGTGGGAAAAGATAATGGATATTCAGTAAACAACAATATTTTTTATCAGTTTGCCATAAAATATGCAAATACAGAAATTACAGGAGGAATCCACTCATGGAACAGATTAAAATTCCTGACGGGTATCAGTCATCTTTAAATCTTCACGATACCCAGATTGCCATTAAGACTGTGAAAGATTTCTTTCAGCAGACACTGGCTCAAAAACTGAATCTGCTGCGTGTTTCCGCTCCGGTATTCGTTAATCCGTCATCCGGTCTGAACGATAACTTAAACGGCGTGGAACGTCCGGTAAGCTTTGATATCAAAGGCCAGCCGGAGAATGCTGAGATCGTACACTCTCTCGCCAAATGGAAGAGATATGCATTACAGAAATATGGCTTTGCTCATGGTGAAGGACTTTACACAGACATGATTGCGATCAGAAGAGACGAAGATTTGGACAATATCCACTCCGTATACGTAGATCAGTGGGACTGGGAAAAGATCATCAGCAAGGAAGAACGCAACATGGACACACTTGTTTCCACAGTACGTGCTATCTACAGCGTTCTCCGCAAGACCGAAAAATACATGGCTGTTCAGTACGATTACATCGAAGAAATCCTTCCGAGAGAGATCGCATTTGTCAGCACCCAGGAACTGGTCGACATGTATCCTGATCTCACTCCAAAGGAACGTGAATACAAGATTGTCAAGGAAAAAGGTGCCGTATTCCTTATGCAGGTCGGCAAAACCTTAACCAACGGAGAACGTCATGACGGACGTGCACCGGACTACGATGACTGGGAATTAAACGGTGATATCCTTGTTTATTATCCTGTTCTCGACATTGCTCTGGAGCTTTCTTCCATGGGTATCCGCGTTGACGAGGATGCGCTTGACAGACAGCTTACCATCGCAGGATGTGATGACAGACGCGAGCTTCCTTTCCAGAAAGCAATCTTTAACAAAGAACTTCCATATACTATCGGTGGCGGCATCGGCCAGTCCCGTATCTGTATGTTCTTCCTCAGAAAAGCACACATCGGTGAAGTACATGCTTCCCTGTGGCCGGAAGAAGTAATGAAAGAAGCAGCAGCAAAAGGAGTACAGCTTCTGTAAAAAAGCCATAAACCTGGAATACTCAGAAATCACAGACACACAGATGTGTAAATACACAATGTATATCTGAGTGCCTTATCAGACAAATGTAACGGGGCGAATACAAAAGTGAATATTTTATTTTTTTTAACACCTAAAAGTGATGTAGCATATATATTTGAAAATGAGACTCTTCGTCAGACTCTTGAGAAAATGGAACACAGAAAATTTTCCTGCATTCCGCTTCTGAGTCTGGACGGGAAATATAAAGGAAGTATTTCCGAGGGTGATCTTCTCTGGGGAATGAAAACCTTAAATGTTCCCGGACTGAAAGAAGCAGAGAGCATTTCCATTATGGCAATCCCGCGAAGAGCAACATACAAGGCAGTTCACGCAGATTCTGACATGGAGGATCTGCTGGACAAGGCAATTAACCAGAATTATGTTCCGGTTGTAGATGATCAGGGATACTTTATCGGCATCATCACCCGTAAAGAGATCATTAAATACTGCTACAAAGAACTGAAGAAATATATAAAGGCTTCAGATTCATAAAAAGAGCTGCCGCATTGCAATTTTTCAATTGCTAATGCGGCAGTTCTTTTTATATTCTTTATAACGCCTCAACAGACTTCAACAAAATTCCTGTTTTTCCTTTTTCTGTGCCAGAAGCTTTCCGAACAATGCTGCCAACACCTGCTGAAACAGAGTTCCGATCATTACCGGAAACATAACTTCACCCGGAAAATATGCAGCTGCGATCACCGCTCCTGCGCTGATATTGCGCATCCCGGTTCCATACATCATGGAAACCGCCGTACTGCGATCCTTTCGGAAGATATACGCCACAAACCAGCCGAGTGCATATCCGGAAGCAGCCAGGACAAGGATTGCCAGTGCAACCTTCACCCTCTGCATATTCATATCCCGGATATATGGTGCTACTTTGGAAGAATTGGACGTTACCACAAATATCAGTGCCAGCTTTGAAAAAGGCGCCAGCTTTCCCGGCCATGTTTCCATTACTTTTCCATCTGTGATCTGATTTAATACCATCGCAACAACAGCAGGAAGCGCAACCATAAATATCAGCTCCCGCATCATCCTGGCAGGATCTATGGTCACCGCAGAACCCAGCAGGATCTTCAGCGTAGCCGGGATCAGAAAAGGTGCCAGTACCGTATCCAGCACTACCAGAGACAACGACAGAGGACTGTTTCCATCATAAATCGTCACCCACATCAGACTTACCACTGCAGTGGGAACTGCAAACTCCAGTACCATTCCGGTGATCAGCTCCATGTTATTTCCAAAGAAAAGATGACCTGCCCCGCAGGCTGCTGTCGGAATTACCACATGGACCAGAAGCATGATAATAAGCAGTGAGCCCGGATGTCGGAATACATTTGCCACATCTTTAAATCTTGACTTCAACGCCCCGGCAAATGTCATAAATGCAAATACGGCCGGCACATAAGGCAGACCGCATTTGGCAATATCAGGAAAGCACACCCCCAGCAACAGACAGGTCGGTGTCACCAGGGCCATCCATTTTTCTATGAAACTGTTAAATTTTCTCAGCATCTTATAAAACCTTTGAAAGGAAGTCTTTCAGTCTAGGATTCTTCGGATTCGCGAAAAATTCTTTCGGAGTATTCTCTTCCTGTATCTTACCGTCATCAATAAAAAGAACTCTTGTTGCCACTTCTCTTGCAAATCCCATCTCATGAGTAACTACAACCATGGTCATACCTGACTGCGCAAGTTCTTTCATCAATTCCAGAACCTCACCTACCATCTCAGGGTCAAGTGCGGAAGTTGGCTCATCAAAAAGCATCACATCCGGATTCATGGCAAGAGAACGTGCAATGGCAATACGCTGTTTCTGCCCGCCCGAAAGCATATCCGGATATGCATTGGCTTTGTCCGGAAGACCTACACGTGCCAGAAGCTCATCCGCTTTCTTTGAAGCTTCATCCTTTGTCATCAGCTTCAGTTCTACAGGTGCCAGCATAATATTCTGTTTTACCGTTTTATGCGGAAAAAGATTAAACTGCTGGAATACCATTCCAATCTTCTGACGGTGTCTGTTAATGTCAACCTTCGGATCTGTAATATCAGTTCCTTCAAAGAGGATCTGTCCGCCTGTCGGAACCTCCAGAAGATTCAGTGATCTCAGGAAAGTAGATTTACCGGAACCGGAAGGACCAATGACGGCTACTACTTCTCCCTGACAGATATCTGTTGTTATTCCATCGAGAACCTGATTTGTACCAAAAGCTTTCTTCAGATCCTTTACCTGGATCAGTACATTCTTATCGCTCACTGGTTCTTAATCTCCTTTCCAGTTTATTCATCCCCCATGTAAGGATTCCAACGATCACAAGGTAAATCGCTGCTGCTGCCATCAGAGGCCAGAACGCATTGTATGTACGGCTCTGGATCAGCATAGCTCCTTTTGTCAGGTCCATCATACCGATATAACCGATGATGGATGTCTCTTTGATCAGCACGATAAATTCATTTACCAGCGCAGGAAGTACATTCTTAAATGCCTGCGGGATAATAATCAGTCGCATGGTCTGGCTGAAATTCAGACCAAGGCTTCGTCCTGCCTCTGTCTGTCCCTGGTCAATGGACATGATACCGGAACGGACAATCTCAGCTACATAGGCACCTGAGTTGATACCAAAGGCAAGTCCGCCTACAATGATCTTGTTAATGCTTACAGCACCAAAAATTACAAAATTCATGATCAACAGCTGGATCATGGTTGGTGTTCCACGAATTACAGTCAGATAAACTCTGCAGATCGCATTGAGGATCTTAAAGGAGCCTGACTTATCGTGCGCAGAACGGATGATTGCTACAAGGAAACCGATGATCAGACCTACAATTACCGCAAATACTGTGATAATAAGAGTTGTTTTCAGACCATCCAGAAGCCAGAGATAGCGGTCATCTTTAATAAAGTTCAGATAAAAATCTTCTTTTACATTCGCTAATATCATAGGATTATTCATAAAAACCTCTGTTCCGAAAAGAGAGCTGTTGGCAAATCGTCAACAGCTCTGTTATTTGTTATTTTAATACTTATTTCTTTACAATAATTACCTGGCTTGCATCTGCATAGGTATCTGTAAAGTCAACGCTTGATTTACGGTCTTCTGTTACAGTCATACCAGCTGCACCGAAGTCTGCTTTGCCAGACTGTACTGCCGGAAGGATGGAATCGAATTCCATATCTTCAATTTTCAGTTCATATCCAAGCTTATCACAGATTGCCTGAGCGATATCAGCATCGATGCCAACGATATCATCACCTTCATGATATTCATATGGTTCGAACTCAGCGTTAGTAGCCATTACCAGAGTTCCATTGGAACGGTCAACATCTTCCGGTGATTCATATGGAGTCTTACCGGCATCCTCACCAATGTAATTGTCCATGATGCTGTCGATAGTTCCATCCTCTTTCAGTTCCTTGAGAGCTCCGTTAATCTTGTCAAGAAGTTCATCATTGCCTTTCTTTAAGCAGATTGCATATTCTTCTTCCTCGAATGGCTCATCCAGAATCTTGAGATCATCATTATTCTCAGCAAATTTCTGAGCCGGCTGTGAATCGATGATTACACAGTCGATCTGTCCTGCCTTTAATGCCTGAACAGCTTCACTTCCCTTGCTGTAACGTTCTACTGTAGAACCATCTTTCTCATAATCAGATGCATCAAGGTCACCTGTTGTACCAAGCTGAACACCGATTGTTGCTCCTGCAAGATCATCTTTGGATTCAACTTTCTGAGCTGCGGATACGCTTCCTGCCATGGAAAATACCATTACTGCACTGAGTGCAAGAGCTGCAAATCTCTTTTGATCTTTCATCTTTTTTCCTCCTCGCATCCGAAAGTATATCTACGGCTGCCATCTTTTTACCTTCTTCAGACAACAGCGTATAATTATGCGTTTCGGTTGTATATTTTTGTTTTTAATTTTAACATACTTTCTATAAAATGCAAGGTAAAACTTGAATAACAGATATATTTTCCATATAATGTATAATACATAACTGTTCCGGGAAGGGCAAAATGTTTTTTTACATGAAGATCACAGAAAAACTTTCCCGGTAAAAGATTCGTAATTTTCACTTTTTCATAACATTTTTTCTATATGATACAAGAGGTGTATAAATATTTAACCAAATAAGGAGGCTTTTCTGATGAAATTTACAAAAATGCATGGTATTGGAAATGATTACGTATATGTAAACTGTTTTGAGGAAACTGTGGAAAATCCTTCCGCAGTAGCCAGATATGTCAGTGACCGTCACTTTGGTATCGGTTCCGACGGACTGATCCTGATCAAGCCATCCAAAATCGCAGACTGCGAGATGGATATGTATAATCTTGACGGTTCCCAGGGTGCCATGTGCGGAAACGGTATCCGCTGTGTTGCCAAATATGCCTATGACTACGGCATCGTAGACAAAGAACATATTTCTGTTGCTACAAAAAGCGGCATCAAATATCTGGATCTTACTGTAGAAAACGGAAAGGTATCCCAGGTTAAGGTAAATATGGGTTCTCCGATTCTGACCGCCAGACAGATTCCGGTAGTGTCAGAGAAGGAGGAAGTTATCAATGAACCTCTGGATGTAAACGGAAAAATCTATTACATAACCGCTGTTTCCATGGGAAATCCCCACGCTATTGTTTATATGGATGATATTGACCATCTGGATATTGAAAAGATCGGCCCTGCTTTCGAAAATCATGTTGCATTTCCGGATCGTGTAAACACTGAATTTGTAGAAGTGATCGATGAACATACTGTAAAAATGCGCGTATGGGAACGCGGTTCAGGCGAAACTCTTGCCTGCGGCACAGGTGCATGTGCGGTAGCAGTCGCTTCTGTTCTGAACGGACATGTAGACGGTGACAGTCCTGTCACTGTAAAACTTCTCGGCGGTGACCTGCAGATTTTCTGGAACAGACAGGAGAATCTTGTTTACATGACAGGCCCGGCTGCCACAGTATTTGACGGTGAAATTGATGTAAGCTTTCTGAAATAAAAAACTGTCTGAAACTGCAGCAAATAACAGACAGCTTATCTGCTTCAGCTGCCGGTCACAATATTACGCAACAAAAAAACGGATACACACCATTCAGCTATGGTTATGTATCCGTTTTTTATCAACTTTTACACTGCAAATTCCAGTATTCTTTCCACAATAAATACCGCAGCACATGCGAATAACGCAACTGTAAGAAGACTTTTCTCCTTATATGCCGCAATCAGTGCCACAATAAATCCCACAGCAGCCGAGATCACACTGTCTGTGGCAAAAAGGATCGCCGGAAATGTCATGGCTGCCAGACATGCGTAGGGAACATAGTACAGAAATGATCTGATAAACGGACTTGTGATCTCTTTTCTGGAAAGAGCAAGCGGGAGCATACGGATCAGATATGTAACTGCTGCCATTACCAGAATGTAAATATAAATATTATGACTCATGAACACCCTCCTCCTCTTTCTCATCCTCTATCGGACAGAAGTATGCGGCAGCCCCTGCCACGATCAGTGTAGTAATAATGATCACAAAACCTGACGAAACCTCCGACAGAAACGGAATCACTTTAAACAAAGTGCTGATCAGCATTGCTGCCACGACAACTGCCAGTACTGCCTTATTCTGCTTTGCCGGAGGAATAATAATTGCAAGGAACATACCGTAAATAGCCACGCTGAGTGCACTCATCATAAAATCCGGAAGAAGATTTCCGGAAATTGCTCCTGCCAGGGTTCCAAGTACCCATCCCGGGATTGCCACACACATGGCACCATAATTATAAAATGCGCTTACCTTTCCGGGCTGACTGGCACTGATCCCGAAAATCTCATCCGTCACACCAAATGCTGCAATATAGCGGTGAACCAAAGATTCATCTCTTCTGAATTTCTGAGCAAGGGAAAATGACATCAGACAATATCTCAGATTAATGATCAGCTGTGTCAGTGCCATCTCCCAGTAAGAGCCGCTCATTACCATGATCTCAAGTCCTGCAAACTGCCCTGCTGAAGTCACGTTTGTCAATGAGATCAGCACAGCCTGCCAGATACTCAGTCCATCAGCAACTGCCATCATGCCAAATGTAAACGATACAGCAAAATATCCCAGTCCTATGGGAATACCATCCTTAACTCCTTTTCTGAAGCTTTCACTTCTCATGTTTCTATCCTCCTGTCACCTTTTGTGATCCTTTGATAACTGTTTAACTCTTTCACAGCTACAACTTTCGTATTTACTGATACACACAGATAACCCGGAGAACAGTATTCTGTCTCCGGGTTTCAGTCAGGATTATCTGATCTGTTTTATTGCATATGCATAAATTCTCTTATAAGTCCTCATAGAATAATGAACACCATCATCTGTATAACCGCGAAATTCACAGCGAGTCGTATAACCACATCTCATCAGATAAGAATAACTGTTGATCCATGTAAAATTCCCGTTCAGTCTCTGTCTGAGTCTGTTATTAAATCCGCGGATCTCAGACTCCTTCCGCGTGGATTTCATTGCCGTATTACATGGATTCACAGACATATAAAATAATTCACAGTTCCTGGCAGTCAGCTTTCTGGATAATCCATTCATATAAGAAGCATAGTCTGACGCAACAGAATCATAACTGATGGACTTCCTGTTTTTGTGGATCAGGTCATTTACTCCCAGATTGAAAATAACTGCCACCGGCTTCGCATTGTCATCCATCCCGCTTATTTCATTCAGCAGTTCCTTTTCTCCGTATTTTTTCATCCAGTCAAGCCCTTCTCCTGTCTTGCATACAAATCCAACTTTCTTTAAACTGTCAGAACTGCATTGCTGCTTCAGAGTACTGCGAAGCATTGCTGTGCGGGAATCTCCCACAAAAATAATCTTATCATATTTCTCCACACTGTCCGCAAGACCGCCTGCATAAATATCCGGTTCCTGATTCCATTTATACTTCACCGGATAAAGATGAATATTTTTCGTAACCTGAATTTTCTGATATGCCTGATACATTGGATTACAGGTCTGTCCGGGAACTGTTGACCATCCCAGAAATGTATATCCCCTCTTATTCACTTCCACAGGAAGAATCACAGAACCACCGCTTTTCACTTTCTTTTTTGTGATTTCTCCTGAAGTCTCTATTGTAACTGTTTTCGTGGATGTTTTTTTCTTTTGCACTGTTGAATTCTTAGCAGTCTGCATTATTGCCGCCTGTGCTGCAGACGGGGGTGCTGCACATATTAATACACACGCCAGAAAAAATAATAACATTCTTTTTACACACATCTGTCTCTTCTGTTTTCTCATTATTGCCTTCTTTTATGATTTCATATATTATCTGTTATTTTTACCGGTACTTACAGCAATTTCGCTGTCTTTTCTCTTCACCATACTGCTTCCCAGTCAATTTGACCAAACAGTTGTATTTCAGTTTACATCATCTGATAGAAACAGTCAACAGTCTTCGCCACTGCCTTTACATTCTTTACAGACTCCATACAAAATAGAATTCTTACACTGCAGGGTAAATCCATGACTTTCTTCAATATGATGAGAAATTTCTTCCATAAAATGACATTCCAGATGAATGATCTTTCCACATTTTACACACTTCAGGTGCAGATGCTGTTCACATCCCCGTCCCGGTTCTACATACTGATAAGCAGCCTGGCAGCCTTTCTCTGCAACATATTTGATCACAGTTCCATCCTTTGCAAGCTTGTCCAGATAGCGGTAAATGGTTGTGATATTTACCTCACTGTCATGTTTCTTCAGATACTCATCCACATCAGCAGCTGTAACCGTATGGTCATTACTGTTTTTCAAATATTCAAGTATTTTTCTGCGGCTTGCTGTCGCATAACTGCTTCCTGCCATAATTTTATCATTCCTCCTAAAATCAGCTTCTTCTGACAGAGCAGACTCGGTTGATCAGAAAACAATTCCTGCAAATTCAATAATAATTCCCCAGAATACACCAAGTCCATAAAGTACTCCCACAATTTTCAGGTTCTGAACCCTGTCTCTGTTCAAACGAAACAGAATCAGAAGCCCAACTCCTGCATTTACAAGAAGTCCCGCCATCATCGCCCCGGCTCCGATAATATGATCCAGATATAACTGGGTGATTACTACAGAAGAAGCGCAGTTGGGAATCAGTCCCACTAAAGCTGCGATCAGTTCACCTGCAATCGGTGTTCCTGTAAAAAGTCCTGCCAGTGTCTCTTCTCCGACTAATCCAATGATAATATTTAAAACAAGAGAAATCAAGAAAATGTACACAAAAACTTTTAATGTGTGAAATGCTGCTGAAGAAATAACTCCATGTTCACAATGGCAGCGTTCTTCTTCACAGATTTCATGAATATCCACATCAGGTTCCTGTTTCTTCAGAATATGTGTGTAAACATACTCCAGCACCAGGCCGGAAAGTATTCCGATCACCGCTTTGCAGGTCAGGATTTTCACAATTGTAACTACAGGAACTGCATTGGAGATCATGATCGGAAACATTTCATCTGAAGTAGACAGATACACCGCGATCAAAGTTCCCACTGTGATCACACGTCCGGCAAAAAGGCTGGATGCCGCTGCCGAAAATCCACACTGTGGGATCACTCCCAGAAGTCCACCCCATACCGGTCCGAATTTTCCGGCTGTACGAATTCTCTTTCGTGCTGCCGCACCTGTCTTATGCTCCAGCCATTCCATAAACAGATAAGTAAGAAAAAGAAAGGGTAGCAGCTTGATGCTGTCTATTACTGAATCTAATATAATCTCTGACATATAGTTCTCCTTATATTTGCACTTTATTTGTATTTGCAACTTATTTACATTTGCAACTTATTTGCATTTCTGTATTATATAGTATTTTTATAATTTGTCAAGTCTGTAAACCATACAATTGAAATATTCCAAAAAAAAGACCATCTTTCAGATATGGGGGAAAATCCGGAAGATGGTCTTTTTATTCATGTTTTATTTATACAATATATAAGGATGTTATATCTGTATTATTCAGCAACTGCCTTAAATGCTTCATCAAGATCCTGAATGATATCGTCAATATTCTCTGTACCAATGGAAAGACGAATTGTATTTGGTTTGATACCCTGATCGAGAAGTTCTTCTTCTGTGCACTGGCTGTGTGTTGTTGTAGCCGGATGGATAACAAGAGATTTAACATCAGCTACATTGGCAAGCAATGAGAACAGTTCCAGATTATCAATGAAGTCCTTTGCCTTCTGCGCATCACCTTTAATCTCAAATGTAAAGATGGAACCGCCGCCATTCGGGAAGTATTTCTTATAAAGCTCCTGCTGAACCGGATCTGTGGATACAGACGGATGATGAACTTTCTCTACCTGCGGATGGTTATTTAAGTACTGAACAACTTTCAGTGCATTCTCTACATGGCGTTCAACACGAAGTGACAGTGTTTCAAGTCCCTGAAGGAAAATGAATGAGCTTACCGGAGAGATGGTTGCACCTGTATCACGAAGAAGAATTGCACGAATCTTTGTAACAAATGCTGCCGGTCCGCATGCCTTTGTAAAGCTTACGCCATGATAGCTTGGGTTCGGCTCTGTCAGAGATGCGAATTTACCTGATGCTTCCCAGTCAAATTTACCACTCTCAACGATCACACCTCCGATTGTTGTACCATGTCCACCGATGAATTTAGTTGCAGAATGAACAACGATATCTGCACCATATTCGATTGGTCTTACAAGGTAAGGTGTTGCAAATGTGTTATCCACTACAAGCGGAATCTTATGTGCATGAGCAATCTTTGCGATAGCTTCAATATCAACTACATCAGAGTTCGGGTTTCCAAGAGTCTCGATGTAAACGGCTTTTGTGTTATCCTGAATTGCGTTCTCTACTTCTTCAAGATCAAATACATCAACGAATGTTGTTGTGATTCCATAAGCCGGAAGTGTATGCTCCAGAAGGTTTGTTGTTCCACCGTAAATATTCTTGGCTGCTACAATGTGGTCACCCTGCTGTGCAAGATTCTCAATTGTATATGTGATTGCTGCTGCACCGGATGCTACTGCAAGTGCCGCAGAACCGCCTTCAAGCGCTGCGATTCTTTTCTCGAATACATCTTCAGTCGGGTTTGTAAGACGTCCGTAAATGTTACCTGCATCTGCAAGTCCGAAACGTGCAGCTGCATGATCGCAGTTTCTGAATACATAAGAAGATGTCTGATAGATTGGTACTGCTCTTGCATCTGTAACCGGATCCGGACTCTCCTGTCCTACGTGAAGCTGTAATGTTTCAAATTTGAAATGTCTGTCTTTTCTTTCGATTTTTTTGCTCATGTGTATATCCTCATCTTTCTTTGATTTATAATAATCTTTTTCTCTGCAAAACTGATTCCGGCTCTTAAGCCCCTTATCTGCAAGTCATTTTTGTTTCCACGCTTTTCATATCTGTTTGATATGATTTAGCATGGTTGTATATTACCATTTAATTCCTAGTACGTCAATAGGAAATTTTCTATAGCGTTTAATAGCTAATAACTATAACGTTTCCAAAAAACAGTGCAGATAAGACAGTCCGACAAAATGCGAAAGACAAGGATGATCTGTCATTTAATACAATTTTCAATCACGCCGCCGCCTACAACGATATCTCCATCATATAACACAACTGCCTGCCCTCTGGTGATAGCTCTCTGTGGTTTATCAAAACGCACGTGCAGCACTCCATCTTCCGTCTGCCATGCTACGGCCTCCTGCTCCGGATGACGGTAACGAATCTTTGCTTTCAGTCTCATTGGCTCCTTCAGAGATTCACAGGAAATCAGATTGACCTTTGTTGCAGTCAGTTCCGAATGGAAAAGATCCTCATTATTTCCCAGAACCACCTGATTGGTCTTTGGAGAAATATCACACACATACAGTCTGGATGCTGCCGGAATACCAAGTCCTCTTCTCTGGCCAAGTGTATAGTGGATGATTCCTTTATGTTTACCAAGAATGTTTCCTTCTGTATCTACAAAATCGCCCGGGATTGATTTACGTCCTGTGTACTGTTCAATAAACTTTGCATAATCACCGTCCGGTACAAAACAGATATCCTGGCTATCATGCTTTCTGGCATTAACAAAGCCATGCTTCTCTGCAATCTCACGCACTTCCGTTTTGCGAAGCCCGCCAAGAGGCAGGGAAATATGCGCAAGCTGCTCCTGTGTCAGCATATAAAGCACATAACTCTGATCCTTCGTATCATCCACAGCTTTCTTTAATAAGTAACGGTTCTTCTCCTCATCATATTCCACACGTGCATAATGTCCGGTTACAATATAATCATACTCCAGTTCACGCATTCTCTGAAACATCTTGTCAAATTTCAGATAACGATTGCAGTCAATGCAGGGATTTGGCGTGGCTCCATGCTCATAGGCATCCACAAAGCGGTCCATAACATCCTCTTTAAACCTCTCGGAAAAGTTAAAAACATAGTACCTGATTCCCATTCTGTAGCAGACATTTCTGGCATCCTCCACATCATCCAGAGAACAGCAGGTTTTCTCTCTCTTTACTCCTATGTCCTCATTGTGAAATAATTTCATGGTAGCACCGATACATTCATCACCGGTTTCCTTTGTAAGCAGAGCTGCCACAGAGCTGTCCACTCCGCCGCTCATTGCGATAATTGCTTTTCTCATTTTTATTCCATCCTGTTCTGTGATCCGATTACACGGAATATTATTGTTTATGATAATTTTATTTATGTTATGATAGCTGTTCTGCAAAATACTGAACAGTTACATAAAAATCATTTGTACAGCATATCTATTCTAACACATTTATGTAAAATAAAAAAAGCCCTAAAAAGGGCTTTTTTATTTTACACAAATAATGGAGTAGAATAGTAACGGTCACCGGAATCCGGAAGAAGAGCTACGATTGTTTTTCCTTTATTCTCCGGTCTCTTAGCCAGCTGGATTGCCGCATAGAGAGCCGCACCGGAAGAAATACCAACAAGAATTCCCTCATGTTTGGCGATCAGCTTGCCAACTGTAAAAGCATCCTCATTCTCAACCGGAAAAACCTCATCATAAACCTCTGTATTTAATGCCTTCGGAACAAATCCCGCACCGATTCCCTGAATCTTATGCGGACCGCTCTTTCCCTGAGAAAGTACAGGGGAAGTTGCAGGCTCTACCGCCACTACTTTCACGTCAGGATTCTGGAATTTCAGATATTCACCAACACCGGTGATCGTTCCGCCTGTACCAACACCTGCCACAAAAACATCTACCTGTCCGTCTGTGTCTCTCCAGATTTCCGGACCTGTGGTCTTTTTGTGGATCGCAGGATTTGCAGGGTTATCAAACTGTCCCGGAATAAAACTGTTCTCATATTCCTTCGCAAGTTCGTTTGCTTTGGCGATTGCGCCATTCATACCTTTTGTTCCATCTGTCAATACGATTTCTGCACCGTATGCTTTCAGAATATTCCTTCTCTCAACACTCATTGTCTCAGGCATCGTAAGTATCACTCTGTATCCTTTGATTGCAGCAAGAGAAGCAAGACCGATTCCGGTGTTACCTGATGTAGGCTCGATGATCACTGCGCCAGGCTTCAGAACGCCTCTCTCTTCAGCGTCTTCGATCATACTCAGGGCGATACGGTCTTTGGCACTTCCTGCCGGGTTAAAATACTCAAGCTTCACAAGTATTCTCGCTTTCAGCCCAAGCTCTTTTTCAAGATTTCCAACCTCAAGGAGAGGAGTATTTCCAACCAGTTCCGCTGCATTTTTATAGATTTTTGCCATGAGTTCGTCCTCCTTATTTCATACTAAGTATATATGAATTATATGTTATATACATAATATTCTATAAATCCACTGTTGTCAAGAGGGAAAATCAAATTACATAATCATTTCCCATCTCTTCATACCAGTCTTTAAGATCCTGCAATGTAACCTTATCCAGTACTCCCTCAATAGCTTCATCAAGCATCTTCCAGAGACGGAGTGTGACGCATTCCCCGGCTCTGCTGCACTGATTCGGTTCGTCCTCCAGACAGGCTACCGGCTTCATGCTGCCTTCTGTCAGTCTCAGAATAGTTCCCACCGTATATGTTTCCGGCTCTCTGGCAAGCATATAACCGCCCTGTGCCCCTCTCAGGCTCTTTACATATCCCGCCTTCTTTAATGATGAAATAATCTGTTCCAGATATTTTTCTGAAATATTTTCCCTTGCAGAAATATCTTTGATCTTGACCAGTTCTCCTGTATTATGAACTGCAAGATCAAGCATAAGTCTCAGAGCATATCTTCCTTTTGTAGAAATCTGCATTTTTCAAAACCTCCTGATTAAATTTCGTCGGATTATCATTGTTTTCTTTTATTATATAGTATTCCCAGTTATATAGTCAAGATATATTCAACTTTCCTATATGAATATACAAAAAATCACAGAACCATCCCCAGTCCTGTGATTCTCTCACTGTCTTATACAGTATTATTTCTCCAGTTCTTCTACTGAAGTAAATACATTAAATCCATTATTCTTAAGAATGCATTCTGTCACTGCACCATCCTCCGTCTGAAGAATTACTACAGGTCTGAGATCTTTTCTGTGGAAAGAAGTATAAATATAGTCAAGACTTACATTACTGTCTGATGCTACTTTCAGGAGTTCATCCAGACCGCCTACCTGATCTTTCATATCAACTACGATCGCCTGTGTAATACGATTCATATATCCACTCCTGTTTAAAACAATTTCCGCTTTATCCGGATCGTTGCAGATCATACGGAAGATTGCAAACTCCGGTGCATCGAAGCATGCAAATCCATAAATATTAATCCCGTTATCTGCAAGTATCCCTGTCACTCTTTTCAGACTTCCTGCTTTATTTTCCACAAATACAACATTCTGTTTGATCATCTCTTTTATCCTCCGGTCAACTCTCTCAGTATCTTTATAATCCCTCATCCACATATTTCTTAATATTGGATGTATTTACATATTTCGTCATATGCTCACCGTCTGTGATCACCAGAGTCGGAGCCTGCATAATTCCAAACTCCTTCACCATCTCCGGATTCTTCTCCGCATCAATAATCTCGAACTCCCTGCCTTCCAGTATCTTCTTCGCCACTCTGCAGTTCGGACAAGTACTGGTTGTAAACAGGTATTTATGTGATGCCACAGGTTCTATCTTCACATCATCCTTAGTCACAGTAACTACACTGGCATGAACCGGCTGTATTTTTCTGATATCTGAATGCATCACATCATAAAGCGTACGGTTCTTATACTCCTGTGCTTTACCGTCATTCCAGTTCTGTACAGGTCTGTAATATCCCGTGATACGACTGTAAACCTCCGCCTTCTTACCACATTTCGGACAAGTGAAATGCTCTCCGCTGATGTAGCCATGTTCCTTACATACAGAATAGGTCGGCGAAATCGTATAATACGGCAGTTTATAATTCTCTGCGATCTTACGTACCAGTGCTGCTGCTGCTTTCCAGTCAGGAAGCTTCTCACCGATAAATGCATGGAATACAGTACCTGATGTATAAAGCGTCTGCAGATCATCCTGAATATCCAGTGCATCAAAAATATCTGTGGTATATTCAACCGGAAGATGAGAACTGTTTGTATAATAAGGAGTATCCCCTTCCTTGCCTGCAGTCTTAATATCCGGCCAGCGTTTTCTGTCATGTTTGGCCAGACGATAGGCAGTAGATTCAGCAGGAGTTGCCTCAAGATTAAACAGTTCTCCTTCGTACTTCTCCTGATAATCGGACAGACGTTCCCGCATATGAAGAAGAACCTCTTTTGTAAACCTCTGCGTACGCTCATCAGACATATCTTTTCCCAGCCAGCGGGCATTCAGACCAACCTCGTTCATTCCCACCAGTCCAATGGTAGAGAAATGATTGGAAAAGCTTCCAAGATATCTCTTTGTATAAGGGTATAATCCCTCATCCAGCAGCTTACCAATTACTTCACGTTTAATATGCAGAGAACGTGCGGAAATATCCATTAAGCGATCCAGACGATTGTAAAACTCTTCCGGTGTCTTGGAAAGATATGCGATACGCGGCATATTTATAGTTACTACCCCCACAGAACCGGTACTCTCTCCTGATCCGAAGAAACCACCGCTCTTCTTGCGGAGTTCTCTCAGATCCAGACGCAGACGGCAGCACATACTGCGGATATCACTTGGTTTCATATCACTGTTAATATAGTTTGAGAAATACGGTGTTCCATATTTGGATGTCATCTCAAAAAGAAGGCGGTTATTCTCTGTATCAGACCAGTCAAACTCATTTGTTATGGAATAGGTCGGAATAGGATACTGGAACCCGCGTCCGTTGGCATCCCCCTCGATCATGGTCTCAATAAATGCCTTATTGATCATATCCATCTCTTTTTTGCAGTCTTTGTACTTGAAATCCATATTCTTTCCGCCTACGATAGCCGGAAGCTCTGCAAGATCATCCGGTACTGTCCAGTCCAGCGTAATGTTGGAGAAAGGTGCCTGTGTTCCCCATCTGCTTGGGGTATTGACTCCATAAATAAAAGACTCAATACATTTCTTCACTTCCGGATAGCTTAAATTATCTGCCTTGACAAAAGGTGCCAGATAAGTATCAAAGGATGAGAAAGCCTGCGCTCCGGCCCATTCATTCTGCATAATCCCAAGAAAGTTTACCATCTGATTGCAGAGAACACTCAGATGCTTTGCAGGTGAAGATGTGATCTTACCTTCAATACCGCCAAGTCCCTCCTGGATCAGCTGTTTCAGTGACCATCCTGCACAATATCCGGTCAGCATGGACAAGTCATGAATATGAATATCCGCATTTCTGTGTGCATCTGCGATTTCATTGTCATAAATCTCAGACAGCCAGTAATTTGCAGTAACTGCACCGGAGTTGCTTAAGATCAGACCTCCAACTGAATAAGTAACTGTGGAGTTCTCCTTTACACGCCAGTCCTCAACCTTCACATAACTGTTTACGATTTCTTTGTAATCCAGGATCGTTGACTTCATGTTGCGAACCTTTTCCCTCTGCTTGCGGTAAAGAATGTAGGCTTTTGCCACATCTGCATATCCGGCCTGGATCAGCACATTCTCCACACTGTCCTGAATTTCTTCTACTGTAATCTTATTATCTGTAATCTTTTTCTGAAAATCAGAAGTAACACGCAGCCCTAAGAGATCAATCATCTCTTCGCTATAATTTTTCTCTTTTGCATCAAAGGCTTTATGGATAGCCGCTGTGATCTTGCCTATTTTAAACTCATCCACTTCGCCATCACGTTTTACTACCTGAAACATATCTAATGCCCCCATTTTCTCTTGTTAATCTGTTTCTCCTGCATATTCTTACCGGAGATATTTCTGTCGTTACTGTCCACTTTGCTCTGAGTAACACTGTAGGTTCATTGTATCAGAGTATCACCAGTTCGTCAACACGCAAAATACCACATAATGTTCCTTATTTTCACAAAAGGCACAATATATGGTATTTTCTTATTTTTCAAAATATTTTTTTATACAACTCTGGCGTAGATTTCTTTCGGCACCCTTGCCTTCACAGCAATCCCTTCCTCTGTGTATTCCTCTGAGATAAGCTGCCCATATTCGCGGATCAGCTGGATTTTTCCTGCTTCCTGATAAGGGAAAAGGCGCTCCACATAAATCTGTTCTTCAGCAAGAAGCTTCTCCAGAAGATCATTCAGATCTGCAAGACCCTCGCCTGTCTTTGCAGAGACCTTCAGCGTATAGTCTGATTTAAAATCTCGCAGTACGCATGCCCCCGGCGCATCCTGCTTATTAAAGAGTGTGATGATCTTCTTTCCCATCACTCCCAGTTCTTTTAATGTCTCATATACCACATGCATCTGCATCTCTGCCTGCTGATTGGAAGAATCTACCACATGGATAATATAATCTGCATATTTGGCCTCTTCCAATGTGCTCTTGAATGCTTCGACCAGATGATGCGGAAGCTTATGGATAAATCCAACCGTATCTGTGAGAAGAATCTGCTGTCCGTCCTTCAAATTTAAAAGTCTGGTAGTTGGATCCAGTGTAGCAAACAGTTTATCCTCTGATAAAACCTCTGAGCCTGTCAGTGTGTTCAGCAGCGTAGATTTTCCCGCATTTGTATATCCTACAATCGCAGCAGTCCTCATATTGCCTCTGGCCCGGCTGGAACGGATCAGTTCCCTGTGTTTCTCCACCTGGGATAATTCCTGCTTCAAAGCAGAGATCCTTGTACGAATAAGACGACGGTCTGTCTCCAGCTTTTTCTCTCCCGGACCTCTGGTTCCGATTCCACCTCCCAGACGGGAAAGAGATTCCCTGAGACCGACCAGACGGGCAGATCTGTAGCGAAGCTGTGCAAGCTCTACCTGTATTTTACCCTCACTGGTTATAGCTCTCGCTGCAAAAATGTCCAGAATCAATAATGTCCTGTCCATCACCTTACAGTCCAGTTCCCGCTCCAGATTATTCAGCTGTGCAGGAGAAAGTTCGTCATCACAGATAATTCCGGTTGCATCCATAGCATATACCAGTGCACGTACTTCCTCTATCTTTCCTTTTCCAATATAAGTTCCGGGATGCACAGACTCACGATTCTGAATGATTCTTCCCACTGTAACAGCTCCCGCAGTTGATGCAAGCTCCTTCAGTTCATCCAGGGATTCTTCCACATTATCATGATCATCCGTCTGCACTCCCACAAGAACCACCCGTTCTTCAAGCTTTCCAAATTCTTCCATAAATTCTCCTCAGTCAGATGGATATTACACACGCGTTTTAAGAAATGCAAGTTCCTTCTTAACAGTTTTATCTTCCGGGTATAATTCCAGATATTCCTGTGCTTTCTGCAAAGCAGTCTGAAAATCCAGTTTCTTCTCATAGACTACGATCTCATTAAACAGCAGACTCTGCATATCCTCCGCTCCTGCCTCATGGATTCCGCTTTCTATATCAGAAAGGGCACTGTCATAATCCCCATCCTCTATATCACACAGTGCAAGTCCGTTAAATCCTTTGGCTCCGTTTTCTGCCTGTGATACATACTGCTGAAACATTGCTTTTGCATTTGCGCTGTCTCCTTTATCCATATATACCATACCAAGCAGAACCAGTGCCTCCGTATTATCGCCGTCTATGGCCTGTTTCAGTTCACTTTCAGCATTTTCATAATCATCCATATAATAATAAACTCTGCCACGGTCACAATGATCCTCTGCATTTTTTGCAGTTCCTGACAAAGCAGCTTCCAGATAACGGGTTCCGTCTGCTTCCATATCCCTGTTCAGATATGCCCCGTAGATCTGGATAGCTCTGTCATAAGTTGCATCTTCACCGTAGGCCTGTTCAAAATTAGCAGAAGCTTCCTCATAGGAATCCATGGCCAATGCTGTTTCTCCCGTAAGGAAGTACAGATCCGCATCCATTTTATAGTTTTCTGCCAGAGTCTGGCAGTCTTCCAGTGCTGCCTCATAATCCTTTACTTTGAGATAAGCCACAGCTCTATACGACAGAATATCTTTTTTTAATGCTTTGCCAACTTTGTCACATTTAAGCGCATCATTGAAATATGTTATGGCTTCTTCATAGTTTCCAAGCTTGAGTTTCGCTACACCTGCACCTCTGTACGACTGTGCAGGCTTCACTCCTTCAGAAATTGCTGTCTCATATTCTTCAAGTGCTGCCTCATAATTTCCCTGTTCCAGATCCTGTGCAGCCTGTTTATAATTCTTCGTATCTCCCACATTACAGCCTGTCAGAAGTCCAAGGCTTAAGCAGACAGCAGTCAGAAATAATCTTTTTTTTCTATTATACATGTAATTCCTTTGCCAGTAAATCAGTCAATGAGCAATCCTTCGGATTCCATTACCTTTACTACATGATCAACATTCTCAAGGCAGAGTTCATCTGTTCCGGCTTCTACCATAACACGAATCAATGGCTCTGTGCCACTCTCGCGTACCAGAATACGCCCATCACTTCCCAGTTTCTTTGCAACTTCCTCTACAGCAGCAACTACCTTCGGATTCTCTCTCGCAGTCTTCTTGTCTGCCACCCGGACATTTCTGAGAAGCTGTGGATAAACCTTCATTTCCCTTGCCAGATCACACAGAGTTGCTTTCTTCTCTACACACGCTTCCATTACCATGAGAGAAGTAAGGATTCCATCACCTGTTGCAGCGTAACGGCTAAAAATAATATGTCCGGACTGCTCACCGCCAAGACTGTATCCATTCTCCATCATATTCTCTGCCACATATTTATCTCCTACTGCAGTCTGCTCATATTTCATACCCTCTCTCTCCAGAGATTTGTACAGACCGAGGTTTGACATAACAGTGGTTACTACTGTATCATCTTTTAATCTGCCCTGCTCCTTGAGATATTTTCCACATACATACATAATCTTATCACCGTCGACCACATTTCCCTTATGGTCAACAGCAATACAGCGATCTGCATCACCATCATAAGCAAAACCGATATCCAATCCATTGTCCACAACATATTTCTGCAGGACTTCAATATGGGTAGAGCCACAGTTTGTATTAATATTTGTACCATCCGGCTGGTTATTGATCACATAAGTCTTTGCCTGAAGTGCCTCAAATACACTCTTTGCAATAGCTGAAGAACTTCCGTTTGCACAGTCAAGCCCTACTTTAATGCCTTTGAAATCCCTGCTTGGAATAGAAATCAGATGTCCGATATAACGATTCCTTCCTGAAGCAAAATCCACAGTGCGTCCAATATCTTCTTTAGTTGCCAGAGGAAGATCCTCGATCAGGCCATCCAGATATGCTTCAATCCTTGCTTCTACTTCCGCTTCAATCTTCTGTCCGTTTCCATTGAGAAGTTTGATACCATTATCATAGAATGGATTATGGCTTGCGGAGATCATAATACCACAGTCAAAATCCTCTGTACGTACTGCATAGGAAACACTTGGGGTCGTCGTTACATGAAGAAGATATACATCTGCACCGGACGCTGTCAGACCTGCAACAAGTGCATATTCAAACATATAACTGCTTCTTCTTGTATCTTTTCCAATAACAATCTTAGCTTTATGGTCTCTTCCATAATACCAGCCTACGTAGCGCCCCACCTTAAATGCATGATCTACTGTCAGTTTAACATTTGCTTCTCCACGAAATCCATCTGTTCCAAAATATTTTCCCATAATTGCTCTCCTTTACTTTTTACAATATCCTCTGTTTCTGCACTGCATACTGTATTTCCCGGATCACACCCAAAACTGCTTTTAATCAGATCAGACATGTCTCCTGCGAAAGCTGCAGATATCTGCTTAACTTATTGATAAAGTCCCTGAGGATATATACCCGCTTCTGTAAGATTTTTAAATGCTCTCATTACTGTTTCTTTATCTTCCTGATAGGTTACACCAAACCATGTAGCCTTTGTCTCCAGGACATCAACTTCAGCACTTTCATTTTTGATCAGATGGTCAACTAACTCCGGAAGCAGATATTCCTTTTTTATATCTTCCGGTGCGAGTCCACTGAGAAATTCTTCAAATCCTTTCTCGAGAACCTCCATAAAGTCCGGCGTCAGTCCCCACATATTCATGGACACCAGATCCTTTACATCCAGTTCCTGCACACTTCCGTCCGCATTTCTTGACTCTGCACCTGTGGCAGTCTTAAATATATCATGCGTCTCTGTCACACCTGTAAGCTGTCCATTCTTAATATGGCAGATTCCTCTGGTAACGCTTCCATTATCGCTCAATGTATTTCCAAGCCTGAAACCAGCCATGCAGATGTGGAGTTTTCCGTCCTTTTGCTGTTCCTGCACAAGATAATCATGCACCTTCACATAAGCTTCTTTCCCATAATAATCATCTGCATTGATAACAATAAATGGCTCATCCAGAACCTTCTTTGCAGCAAGTACAGCCTGTCCGGTTCCCCAGGGTTTCGTGCGGTCAGCCGGTTTCGTAAATCCCTCCGGCAGATCATCAAGCTCCTGGAATACATATTCTACTTCCGTAATTTTCTCAATACGCTCGCCGATCACTCTGCGAAACTCTTCTTCCAGATCTTTACGGATAATAAACACTACTTTGTTAAATCCGGCTTCCAGCGCATCGTGGATGGAATAATCCATAATAATCTCTCCACATGTTCCCACCGGTGCAAGCTGCTTGATTCCTTTTCCAAAACGACTTCCGATTCCTGCCGCCATAATTACAAGTGCTGTTTTCTGCATAAATATTTTCCTCCTGACATTCTTCTCTCATATCAATACTTTTTCAGTCATCTTCTGTCACATACCCTCTCCGCAATATTCTATTCCGCATCCTGAAGATTACTTAATTTTGCTGCCTGATCTGCTGCGATCAGACTGTCAATGATCTCATCCAGATCCCCGTTCAGAACATTCTCCAGTCTGTGCAGTGTCAGTTTGATTCTGTGGTCTGTCACACGGCCCTGTGGAAAATTATAAGTTCTGATCTTCTCTGAACGGTCACCTGTTCCAATCTGGCTTCTTCTTGCCTCAGCCTCAGCATCATGCTGTTTGGCAAGCTCCATCTCATACAGACGGGAGCGAAGAACTTTCAGCGCTTTATCTTTATTCTTAAGCTGTGACTTCTCATCCTGGCAGGAAATTACGATTCCGGTAGGAATATGTGTCAGTCGCACAGCAGAGTCTGTTGTATTGACACACTGTCCGCCGTTTCCGGATGCACGGAACACATCGAATTTACAGTCATTCATATCCAGATGGAAATCGATTTCCTCTGCTTCCGGCATAATAGCAACTGTACAGGTAGAGGTATGGATACGTCCGCCGGATTCTGTTTCCGGAACTCGCTGTACACGATGTACACCACTTTCATATTTCAGTCTGGAATAAGCACCTGCACCTGTGATCATAAATGTTACTTCCTTAAATCCGCCGATTCCGTTCTCATTGAGACTCATCATTTCTGTTTTCCAGCGGCGGGATTCTGCATATTTCACATACATACGGTAAATCTCTGCTGCAAAAAGGGCAGCCTCATCCCCACCTGCACCTGCACGGATCTCCACAATAACGTTCTTGTTATCATTAGGATCTTTCGGAAGAAGAAGGATCTTAAGTTCATGCTCCAGTTCCTCTACATTCTTCTTTGCCTCAGACAGTTCTTCCTTCAGCATTTCCCGCATATCTTCATCTTTCTCTTCCTCAAGCATGGAAAGACTGTCCTGTATCGTTTCTTTGTTTTTCTTATACTCCCGGTAAGCATCTACTATCGGCTGCAGATCGCTCTGCTCTTTCATCAGCTTCTGAAAATGTTCCTGATTATCGGTAACTCCCGGCTCTCCAAGCTCATTAAGCACCTCTTCAAAACGAATGAGCAGATCGTCTAATTTATCAAACATATTTATCCTCCTGTAATTTCTTTCGCCCCAGAACCACCCGGTCCAACCCGGCCAGATCCTGCCTTATCTCAATATCTTCAAATTTATATTTCCGCAAAAGAGCTGACACATCTTCTCCCTGGCTGCATCCGATTTCATATAAAAGCCAACCACCCGGAACAAGATGATCCTGTGCCTGTTTCGTGATAGCCCTGTAAAAATAAAGTCCATCTTCCATACCATCCAGTGCCATACGCGGATCATGCAATTTTACTTCATCCATAAGATCTTCAATTTCCGCCGTAGGAATATATGGCGGATTTGATATAATCATATCATAAGCTCTGCTATAATTTCTATTACTATTTTCGCATTCTGTCATTTTTACAGTATCTTTTACAGCAGTCCTTTTCATATACTCTGTTCCGTACACAATGTTCTGCATTTCAGAAAACAGATTACTCTGTACGAATTCCGCATGCTCTGCCACTTCCAGTGTCCGTGCATTCCGCACAGCCACTTTCAGTGCCTCATCTGACAGATCCACGCCTGTTCCGTGTGCATCAGCTCTCTCCTTCAGAATACTGATAAGAATACAGCCGGATCCTGTACACATATCAAGAATATATGGATTTTTCACAGCTTTCATGCATTCAAGAGCGGACTCCACAAGTGTTTCCGTATCCTGTCTGGGTACCAGTACATTCTTATCCACATAAAATTCATGCCCCATAAAAAAAGCCTGATGCGTCAAATGCTGCAGCGGTATGTGTCCCGCACGTCTGCTGATCAGTTCCAGATATCTTTCAGCAACACTTTCTGTGACACTTTCTTCTCCGTATGCAAAATAATACGCCCGGCTTTTTCCTGTGACATATTCCAGGAGAAGCCAGGCATCCAGCCCGGCTTCCTTAATCCCCGCCTGTGCAAGGATCATCTGTCCTTTTTTTAATAATCCTGTCAGAGTTTCTCCGTTCATTGTTCTGCTTCAACTCCAAATTCTTCCTTCAGATATGCTTTCCAGTCAAAAACCGCCTCTACAGCCCTGATCGCAACCTCTGCCATATCTGCTGTCGGTTCCTTAGTTGTAAGTTTCTGCATTGCCAGACCCGGTTTACTGAAAAAGTCAGCAAGTTTGCTGTCTGATCTTCCAGCCCACTGAATAATCTCAAAAGATATTCCTGCTACAACCGGCACCATAAGAAGTCTTCCAAACAGTCTCACCCAGTAAAATGGAACCAATACAAAAATAAAATGCAGAAAAATGCTGACCAGCATAACCAGAAACAGAAAACTGGTTCCACATCTCTTATGCAGTCTGGAGCTTGCAAGAACATTATCCACCGTAAGCGGCAGTCCATGTTCCACACAGTTAA
Source organism: Blautia sp. Marseille-P2398 (assembly GCF_964240315.1). Classification (NCBI taxonomy): domain Bacteria; kingdom Bacillati; phylum Bacillota; class Clostridia; order Lachnospirales; family Lachnospiraceae; genus Blautia; species Blautia sp. Marseille-P2398. Next base: position 159,116 of record NZ_CAXSTD010000005.1, on the reverse strand, counting down.
TGCACTTATGCTCTGCTCCATGATACATAAATGTTCTCTGAATATCCTTCATTCTGGAAATCAGAAGCATATATCCCATAAACAATGCAAGCTTTACAAATGCCTCAACTATTGTAACTGCAAATTCCGAAGCGCCAACCCTTCTGCAAAGACTTGCAAGGGCGTATGGCAGCAACATAAAGGCGGCAACTGATACCACGATTGAGACAGCAACTGTCACATATAACAGCCATTTGAACTGCTTATCTTCTTTTGCCTTTTTTGCAGCAAGCTCCTCTTCTGAAAGAGCAGCATTCTTCTGCTTATCCTCTTCGTCCTCCTCATCCCCTGCAATCTCCGCTGAATACATCAGACATTTTGTGCCGACCACCAGAGAATCCACGAAGCTTACCACACCTCGAATCAGTGGATATTTGAGAAATTTTGCATTTCCGAATACACATTTGTAATCTTCTACTTTTAATTCAATCTCATTGTCCGGTCTTCGGACAGCAATGGAATATTTATCCTTATGGCGCATCATAATGCCTTCCATTACAGCCTGACCGCCGATGTTCGATGATTTCATTATATTTCTCCCAAAGAAACAAGAAAGGCTGAGATTTCCCAACCTCAACCTTCTCAATTCTTACTATATTCTGATTATTTGTTCAGGCCGTATTTCTTATTAAACTTATCGATACGTCCACGAGCCTGAGCTGCTTTCTGCTGACCTGTATAGAATGGATGACATTTAGAGCAGATTTCTACGTGGATGTCCTGTTTTGTAGATCCTGTTACGAATGTGTTACCACAGTTGCAGGTTACAGTTGCCTGATAATAATTAGGATGGATTCCTTCTCTCATGATTTTCACCTCTCTGTAAAGATTCTATTTTCTATTCGTATTCATTTGACGAATTTACTATTAAACAGCTTTATGAGTATAACATATCGTCCCATGGAATGCAAGTTATTTTAAAATTTATTTTAAAATTTATTTAATATTTTTGTTACTGAGAACGGAGCGAACAGTAACTGTTTTTTTACAACGTTTCAGATAAACTTCTGTTTTTTTACAGTCTGCACAAATTCAGCATTATTTTTCGTACGGGTAAACATATTCAGGATCTGTTCTACCGCATCTTCTGACTTCATTCCATTGAGGGCTTTTCGCATAATGTAAACCGCTTCCTGTTCTTCTTTACTCAGCAGCAAATCCTCTCTTCTTGTACCGGATTTCTGGATATCAATTGCAGGGAATACCCGCTTTTCCTGCAGTTTTCGGTCAAGCACCAGTTCCATATTACCGGTTCCCTTAAATTCTTCATAAATTACATCATCCATTTTACTTCCCGTATCCACAAGCGCTGTAGCAAGAATAGTAAGGCTTCCGCCCTCTCTCATATTTCTGGCCGCACCAAAGAAACGTTTCGGCATATGAAGAGCCGCCGGATCCAGACCACCGGAAAGAGTTCGTCCGCTGGGCGGTATGATCAGGTTATATGCCCTTGCCAGTCTTGTAATAGAATCAAGAAGAATTGTAACGTCTTTTTTATGTTCCACCAGACGACGTGCACGTTCTATTACCATCTCAGACACACGTTTATGATGTTCCGGAAGCTCATCAAATGTAGAATAAATGACTTCCACATTATCGCCACAGATGGCCTCCCTGATATCTGTAACCTCCTCAGGACGCTCATCGATCAGAAGAATGATCAGATGCATGTCCGGATTGTTTCTCAGAATAGACTTTGCCACATCTTTCAGCAAAGTTGTCTTACCGGCTTTCGGAGGAGATACGATCATTCCTCTCTGTCCTTTACCGATAGGGCTGATCAGATCTACGATCCTCATGGCAACTGTGCCACCCGGTCTTTCCATTATCAGCCTCTCATTTGGGAAAATCGGTGTCATATCTTCAAAATTATATCGTCTCTGCCCTTCACTGGGATGGAATCCGTTGATAGAGGTCACATATAGCAGAGCACTGAATTTCTCTCCCTGTGTCTTGATACGGATATTCCCCTTAATAATATCACCTGTTTTCAGGTTAAATCTGCGTATCTGCGAAGGTGATACATAAATATCATTTTCCCCTGGAAGATAATTCTCACATCGGATAAACCCATATCCATCCGGAAGTACCTCAAGGATTCCGTCTGCTCTCTCTCCACTGTCAAGCTGTACTGTCTCTGCCGGGGCATGATACTGTGTACGTTCCAGTGTTTTGTTATACTGGGGGATTCTCTCTCCGTTACCTTCCACTTCACTCTGCTGCGGTTTCTCCCGGACTGTTTCCTGTTTTTTTGTCTCACCTTCCAGTTCATCTTCGTGAAGCATTCTCTCGATCAATTCCGGTTTTCTCAATGCTGAAACCCCTTTTAATCCTCTGGCTTTTGCCAAATCCTTTAAAGTTGCCAGTGATAATGATTCATACTTTTCTCTCATAAAATAATCCTCTGCTTTTTGTTTTGATTGTTAATATTGATAATTATTTTTATTTTTGTTTTTTTGACTTCCTATGTATCTGAGCAATTTATTCTTTATTAACTTTTCCTGTAACAGTTAGTGGGATAATCTGTCTGAAGTGACACGAATATCAGATCTGCAGCAATGCATATCGCAGGAAAATTATACTCCTGCTCCTGTGTCGACAAGTTAATTCCTGTAGTAATCCTGTCTGCACACCGGTATCTTTATATTTATCTTAGCACATCTTCTTCATAATTGACAATACCATATTATTCCAAATCTTTATTATTGGCAAGCTGTTTTATACGTCATAAAACTGATATTATCGACATAAAAGCAGAAATCCGGAGACATAAAATATGTCCCCGGATTTCCGGTAAATCAGATATTAATAACACTTATTTAAGAAGACAATTAATGTACCAGATTTCCCACTAATCCATAAGAAACAATATACATAATGACAGTTGCCATAATAATGCCACAAAAAATTGCCAGAGAGGACTTCTTAATATCAATTTCCAGAAGAGATGCAATCAGAGATCCTGTCCATGCCCCTGTTCCCGGAAGCGGAATTCCCACAAACAGCATCAGTCCCCAAAACTCATATTTCTTTACCTGATCACTTTTTCTCATTGCCCTGTCTTCCAATTTCATAACAAGTCCCCGAAAGAGTTTCGTCTTTTTTAAAACCTTGAAAATCTGTCTGATAAACAACAGAATAAACGGAATAGGAATAATATTTCCAACAATACACAGTGGAATTGCCTTTGCAGCCGATATCTTAAGTAAGGATGCTGCAAGCAATCCTCCCCTGAGTTCCAAAAGCGGAATCATTGAAATAATAAAAACTGCCCCTTCCGGTGAAATATATTGTGACAGATTCTGCGAGAACCAATGTACCAGTGCTTCCATAAAACCTCCTAACTTTTACTTCAGATAATCCTTCAAAAAATCAATAAATTTCTGCATTTCTTCCTTTGTTCCAACTGTGATACGAAGGAAATTGTCAATTCTGTCCTTCTGGAAGTAACGAACATAAATATGCTGCCCTCTCAATGCCTCAAAAAGTTCTTTCGCAGGACAGGTTTTATGCGTAGCAAAAATAAAGTTAGACATAGAATCCTGAAAAGAGAATCCCAGTGCCTTCAATTCTTTCTTTGTCCATTCTCTTGTCTCTATGATTTTATTACATGTCTCATCAAAATATGCTTTATCTTCAACTGCCGCCACACCTGCAGCAATCGCTGTACGGTCCATAGTATAAGAATTAAAAGAATACTTCACATCATTCAGGAATCTGATCAGTTTCTCATTTCCACACGCAAAACCAATTCTCATCCCAGCCATAGAACGCGACTTGGAAAATGTCTGTACGACCAGAAGGTTGTCATATTTTTCAATCAATGGAAGCGCCGACTGACCACCAAAATCCACATAAGCCTCGTCCACGATCACAATCACATCAGGATTATGGCGGATAATATCCTCCACTTCCTCCAGCGGCATCTCCACACCTGTCGGCGCATTCGGATTCGGGAATACAATTCCTCCGTTTTCTCTGAAATAATCTTCCTTCCTTATATGAAAGTTCTCATCCAGTGCCGGTCTCTCATATGGAATGCGAAACAGGTCTGCCCATACATCATAAAAAGAATATGTGATATCCGGAAAAAGAACCGGCTTCTGTGAATTAAAGAATGTAAGGAAACTCATGGCAAGCACATCATCGGAACCTACTCCCACAAAAACCTGTTCATCCTTCAGCCCGTAATTCTTTGCAATGGCATGTACCAGTTCTCCTGCTGTAGGATCCGGATAAAGTCTCATAGTATCTGTATCCATCTCCCTCAACGCCTTCTCCACTCCAGGTGCCGGCGGATACGGATTCTCGTTGGTATTCAGCTTGATCATATCCGGCTGATTGGGCTGCTCGCCTGGTGTATATGGTATTACTTTACGTATATTTTCTTCCCATCTGCTCATTTATCTGATTCCTTTCATGTTTTTTATTGTTTTTCACTTTCGTCAGTATAACATTAATCTCTATTTTCGTAAATCAACTTTTTGCATTTTACTGATTGACAAACCCACTTTGCAAGTTTATAATAGGCGGCAGAAAAGATAAGAAGGATTAAAACGTTGAAGAGAAGAGTACGCTGAGGAACGTTACAGAGAGAAATGTATACCGGTGCAAGCATTTCATCGCGAACCAGCCGAAGACCACCTCTGAGTGACTTTAATACAGTCCGGTGATTCCGTTACCATCGAATGAAGCGGTTCTGATCAGATGATTTATCCATCAGTAATGTATCAGAACAACCGGGGTGGAACCGCGAGTAATGTTATCTCGTCCCCTACAGTATTTAACCGTACTGTAGGGGATTTTTTTATTCTTTCTTTTACCCCTTCGCAGTACAAAAAACTGTTACTGTTCACTCCGTTCTCAGCAACACGCTCCGCGGGATATCAACAGTGAACAGCAACTATAACAAATCCATACTAACGTAAAGGAGATAATCATCATGATCGTAACATTAAAAGACGGCTCAAAAAAAGAATACGCTGAAGCAAAATCCGTAATCGACATTGCTTACGACATCAGCGAGGGACTTGCACGTGCTGCCTGTGCAGGAGAAGTAAACGGAGAAGTTGTAGACCTGAGAACAGTTATTGACAGTGACTGCGAATTAAACATCCTGACAGCAAAAGATGAAAAAGGACTTGCAGTTCTCCGCCATACAGCATCCCACGTACTTGCCCAGGCAGTACAGACCTTATTCCCGGATGCAAAGGTTGCTATCGGACCTTCTATTGATACAGGATTCTACTATGATTTCGACTGCCCTCCATTCTCCCGTGATGACCTGGATGCAATCGAAAAAGAAATGAAAAAGATCATCAAAAAAGGCGCTAAGATTGAACGCTTCACAAAATCAAGAGAAGATGCCATCGCATACTTCCAGGAGAAAAATGAACCATACAAGGTAGAACTTATCGAAGATCTTCCGGAAGGCTCCGAAATCTCTTTCTATTCCCAGGGAGACTGGACAGACCTCTGCGCAGGTCCTCACCTTATGAGCGTAAAGGGTGTAAAAGCATTCAAGCTTCTCTCCTCCTCCAGCGCCTACTGGAGAGGCAGTGAAAAGAACGCAATGCTCACACGTATCTACGGAACAGCTTATGCTTCCAAGGATGAGTTAAAAGAACATCTGGAACAGATGGAAGAAGCAAAAAAACGCGATCACAATAAACTTGGACGTGAAATGAAAATCTTCACAACTGTAGACGTGATCGGACAGGGACTTCCTCTTATCATGCCAAACGGTGTGATCATGATGCAGGAGCTTCAGCGCTGGATTGAAGACGAAGAGACAAAACGTGGCTATATCAGAACAAAAACTCCGTTAATGGCAAAGAGTGATCTCTACAAAATTTCCGGTCACTGGGATCACTACAAAGACGGTATGTTCGTTCTCGGTGACGAAGAAACAGACAAAGAAGTATTTGCGCTTCGTCCTATGACATGCCCATTCCAGTACTATGTATACAAAGCAGAACAGCACAGCTATCGTGATCTACCTCTTCGTTACGGTGAAACATCCACTCTGTTCCGTAATGAGGATTCCGGGGAAATGCATGGTCTGACACGTGTACGTCAGTTCACGATCTCCGAAGGTCATCTGATCGTAAGACCTGACCAGATGGTAAAAGAATTTAAAGACTGTATCGCACTTGCACAGTACTGCCTGCAGGTTCTTGGTGTAGAAGAGGACGTAACCTATCACCTTTCTAAATGGGATCCGAACAACAGAGAGAAATACATCGGTGATGCAGAAGTGTGGAATCAGACAGAAGCTCATATCCGCCAGATGCTTGAAGAACTGAACATTCCATTTACAGAGGATGTTGGAGAAGCTGCATTCTACGGACCTAAGGTTGATATCAATGCCAAAAATGTATACGGAAAAGAAGATACAATGATCACGATCCAGTGGGATGCTCTTCTTGCTGAACAGTTTGATATGTACTACATCGATGAAAATGGTGAGAAACAGCGTCCATACATCATCCACCGTACATCCATGGGATGCTATGAGAGAACACTGGCATGGCTGATTGAGAAATATGCAGGTATGTTCCCGACTTGGCTCTGCCCAGAACAGGTTCGTGTAATTCCGATCTCTGAGAAATTCCACAACTATGCCGCCAAAGTGGAAGCACAGTTAAAAGAAAACGGAATCCGCTGCTCCGTTGACCAGCGTTCCGAGAAAATGGGCTACAAGATTCGTGAAGCACGTCTTGCAAGAGTTCCATATATGCTCATCGTCGGTGCCAAAGAGGAAGAAGAAGGCAAGGTTTCCGTAAGAAGCCGTTACCTCGGTGATGAAGGAATGAAAGACCTTGGTGAGTTCCTTACATCCATCAAAGAAGAAATCAAAAACAAGACAATTCGTAAAATCGAAGTTCAGGAAGAAAATAAATAAAACAGGTATTTTACTTTAACCTGTTCAAATAAGTCCCCACCCTCTGCTTTAATTGCATCAGGCAATAAGCAATGGGTGGGGACTTTTATTTATCAGTTATCCCATCTGTACAATTACATGGTATTCGTTTCTGCCATTGACCATAGGAATCTGGTTTCCATTTATCCTCTCACCATCTACCTCAATCCATCTGACTCCTTTCTGCACACCTTTCGGTTTATGGATCTCAATATGATAATCCGCCCCTCTAAAATGACGGTTCACTTTAAAATCGCCAAACGTTTCCGGAAGGCAGGGGTCTACGATCAAACCATCATATCCTGGCAGAATACCAAGAAGCGCCTGTGACAGGTTTATAAATGTCCACGCTGCAGTTCCTGTCAGCCAACTGTTTTTTGCCTCTCCAAATCCTGGTGCATCAGCTCCCGCGATCATCTGCGAATATACATATGGTTCTGTCCGGTGAATATCACTGATTTCCTCAATATAAGATGGACATATTTTACGATAAACCTCAAATGCCCTGTTTCCTCTTCCAAGCACAGTCTCCGCAATGGAAATCCACGGATTGTTGTGGCAGAAAATTCCTGCATTTTCTTTATATCCAGGCGGATAAGAAGTAATTTCCCCAAGTTCCAGATGGTATCTTGTATAAGCCGGCTGAAGGATCATTATTCCATACTTTGTTTCCAGCAATTCATTCACAGAGTCCAGAGCTTTTTCTGCTATTCCTTCTTCCTTGCCGATTCCTGCCATAACACAGAATCCCTGTGGTTCAATAAAAATCTTTCCTTCTTCGCATTCTTTTGAACCAACCTTTTCAGACTGTGCATCATAGGCACGCAGGAACCATTCTCCGTCCCATCCATTATCCAGCACTGCCTGATACATCTCATCCACTGCTTTCCCTGCTTCTTTTGCAAGTTCTGTGTGCCCGGTCCGCTCACAGAGCTCCTCAAATTCTTTTCCATATTTCACAAACATACCTGCAATAAATACAGATTCTGCCACAGGGCCTTCCGACGGCCCTGTTGTCTGAAAGGATTCTCCAGGTTCACTGGAAAAACAGTTCAAATTCAGGCAGTCATTCCAGTCTGCCCTTCCGATCAGAGGAAGTTTGTGAGGACCAAGATGGGTTACTGTGTAATAAAAAGATTTCTCCAGATGTTCAAAAAGCGGTACCTCTGTACCCTTCTTACAATCAAAGGGTACCTGCACATCAAGTATCCCATAATCACCAGTCTCTTTGATATATGCTGCTACTGCTGCGATCAGCCATAACGGGTCGTCATTAAATCCGCTTCCAACATCCAGATTCCCCTGTTTTGTCAGCGGCTGGTACTGATGATATGCACTTCCATCCGGAAACTGTGTAGATGCTATATCAATAATCCTTTCCCTTGCCCGCTCCGGGATAAGATGCACAAATCCCAGAAGATCCTGACAAGAATCGCGAAATCCCATCCCCCGTCCTGTTCCTGATTCGTAATAAGATGCTGATCTGGACATATTGAAGGTTACCATACACTGATATTGATTCCAGATATTTGCCATGCGGTCAATATGTTCGTTCTCGCTGACGACTGCAAAGCGTGCCAGCAATGTTTCCCAGTAATTTTTCAGTTCTGCAAAGGCCTGCATCGCTTTTTCCATTGTATTAAATCTTTCAATCAATGCTTTTGCAGAGGTTTTATTGATAATTCCGGGAGCTTCCCATTTATCATCTGCCGGATTTTCACAATATCCCAGCATAAAAACAAATTCTTTTTCCTCTCCCGGCAGCAGAGTCAGATCTATCTGATGTGCAGCAATGGGATACCATCCGCTTGCAATAGAGTTACTGCATTTTTTCTTACATACAGCTTCTGGAAAAGCATTCCCGTTTCCTGCTCCCAGAAAAGCATCTCTGTTGGTATCATAATTGTCCACCTGTGTATTTACTGTAAAGAAACTGTAATGTTTCCTTCTTTCTCTGTATTCTGTCTTATGATAAATCGTACTCCCCTGTACTTCCACTTCTCCGATACTTAAATTTCTCTGGAAGTTCGATGCGTCATCCACTGCATTCCAGAGGCAGAATTCCACGTATGAGAACAGAGAAATATTTTTTTCAGTTTCAGAGTTATTTTTCAGTTTCAGACAATTGATCTCACATGAAGCATCAGAGGGCACAAAAACCAGAAGCTCTGCTTTTAGATTATTTTTCGAAGAACAGAAGCGACTGTATCCAAGACCATGTCTGCATTCATAAGTATCTGTTTCTGTTGCAGACGGCATAGTTCCCGGATTCCAGATTACTCCGTCATCATTAATATAATAATACTTTCCGTTGGAATCTGCAGGAATATTATTATAACGGTACCTGGTAATTCGCAACAATTTTGCATCTTTATAAAAGCTATATCCTCCGCAGGTGTTGGAGATCAGTGAAAAGAAATCATTACTTCCCAGATAATTGATCCAGGGTAATGGTGTATGTGGTGTAGTGATAACATATTCTTTCGCCTTGTCGTCAAAATATCCGAATTTCATTGAAAAGCCTCCTTAAAAAGAATAAATAAACACTTGTGAAGAAAAGGCCGAAAACAGACTTGCGAAAACGAATACGTTCAGAATTTATATGTTTATTATATAGTTTAGATTGGATTTATCACAGTATAATTCAGTTTTTCAAAAAAATCAACTACATTTTTAGCAGTCAAAATATTTCACAACTGTTATTTTAACTTCCGTAAGATCATCGCGAAACTTTTCGTTATATTAAAGCCTGTTTTTTGTGAAATTAATAAATTATTATAAATTCTTTTTTGTGCAACAGGGATAAATTATACAAATATAACAAAAATACTTGAATTTTATCTGAAAATAAAGTACGATTAGCTTGCGAAAACGTTTTAGAAACAAAAACAGAAAAGGCTGGACTATAATATGGTATCCATGAAAGACATCGCAAAACAATGTAACGTATCTGTTGCAAGCGTCAGCAAAGCACTTAATGGTTATTCGGATATCAGCGAAGAAACCCGACAGCTTATTTTGAAGACTGCATCAGAAATGGGATATCTTCCAAATTCCTCAGCCAGAGCACTAAAGACCAGACGCAGTTATAATCTTGGCGTACTTTTTGTAGACGAAGCCATGAGTGGCCTCACCCATGATTATTTCAATCATGTACTGGAAAGCTTTAAACGCACTGCCGAATCCAGAGGATATGACATCACTTTTACCAGCGGAAACCTCTCCGGTCAGCATCTCAGTTATTATGAGCACTGCCGTTACCGTGGAGTCGATGGAGTGGTGATCGCCTGTATCAATTTTTTTACAGAAGAGGTACAGCGCCTGGTACAGTCCGAGATACCGGTAGTCACTATCGATCATGTATTTGATGGAAGAATTGCTGTTGTTTCCAACAACATTCAGGGAATGGAAGAACTTGTCTCTTATATTCTTGAACGGGGACACAGAAAGATTGCCTATATTCACGGAGAAGATTCCTCTGTCACACGAAACAGACTTGGAAGTTTTTACAGAACTCTCCAGAAAAAACGAATCGATATACCTGATGAATATATGCCAGTCATTCCTTATCGAGATGCAGAAGCTGCAGCAATAGCAACTTCAGAGCTTCTGGATCTGAAAGATCCTCCTACCTGTATCCTCTATCCGGATGACTTCTCCGCACTGGGTGGCATCAATGAAATCCACGAACGTGGACTTCGAATACCAGATGATATTTCCATTGCAGGCTATGACGGACTTACTTTTGCACGCATCCTGGAGCCACGGCTGACAACTCTGTGTCAGGACACAGAAACGATTGGACGGCTTGCCGCACAGAAGCTGATTGATCTTATCGAAAATCCTAAAACAACGATCATCGATAAATTCACCGTTGATGGAAGACTTTTCCCCGGTGCATCAGTCAGAAATCTGGCAAAATAAGAAAATCTTCAGTATCTTCACAGTTGGTGGACTGCTGAAAAGTTACAATCAACCCAAAATAATTATCACAAGGAGGTAATAACATGATGAAGAGAAAAGCTATGGCAATTACATTAACAGCAGCTATGCTTGCCGGTCTTACAGCAGTTCCAACATGGGCTGAAGATGCAGCCGCTGACGAAGGTAAAGTTTTAAACATTTATTGCTGGAATGAAGAATTCAAATCCCGTCTGACTGACCACTATCCCGGATATGAAGAAGTTGACGGAACTCATGGCAAGATCGGAGATGTTGATGTTGTATGGAACATTACTCCTTCTGATGACAATGCATATCAGAATAATCTGGATGAGACTCTTCTGAAACAGGCTGATGCAGCAGCAGATGACAAAATCGATCTCTTCCTTGTTGAAGCCGATTATGCACTGAAATATGTAAATACAGATTATACAATGTCTGTGGCAGATCTGGGAATCACAGATGAGGAAGTTGCAGACCAGTATCAGTACACCAAAGATGTTATGACAGATTCGGATGGCAACTTAAAAGGTCTTTCCTGGCAGGGCTGCCCGGGTGCTATGATCTACAGAAGAGATATTGCAAAAGAAGTATTCGGAAGCGATGATCCGGCAGAGGTTCAGAAGAAAGTTGCAGACTGGGATACATTTAAGGCAACAGCTGAAGAGCTGAAGGAAAAAGGCTATCAGATGACTTCCACTGTAAATGATGCCTACCGTGTATTCTCTAATAATGTAACTTCCCCATGGGTTGTTGACGGAAAGATCACTGTTGATGACAATATCAAAAACTGGGTAGATATGTCCAAGGAAATGGTTGATGCCGGAGAAACAGCTACCTATGAATTGTGGAGTGATGACTGGAGCAAGGGCTTCTTCAAAGACAGCAATGTATTCTCATATTTCGGACCTGCATGGTTCATCGACTTCTCCATGAGCGCTGACCAGGATGGTTCAGTTGGTAAAGATGGCGGCTGGGCTGCAACAGAAGGGCCACAGGGCTTCTACTGGGGCGGAACATGGATCACAGCAGCTACAGGCACAGACAATCCCACACTGGTTGCTGATATCATGAGAACGATGACAACTAACGTTGACGTTATGAAAGAAATCGTTACTGCTGATAATGACTTCGTAAACAATAAACCTGCCATGGAAGAAATGGCTAAAGATGAAAGCTACGGCGATGCAGTTCTTGGTGGACAGAATCCTCTGGCTATGTTCTGTGCAGGCGCTGATAAGATTGATCTGAGTAACATGAGTATCTATGATCAGGGCTGCAACGAAGAATTCCAGAATGCCATGAAGAACTACTTCGAAGGCAACGCATCTTATGATGAAGCTCTCGACCTGTTCTATAAGGCAGTTGTAGAAAAATATCCGGAACTTTCCTATTAATCAAACATTGAAACCTGTGTGCCTGCCTGACCATCAGGCAGGCACACTTTGGATTACAGCAGACTATGGAGGAAGATAATGGCAAAGAATAATAACCATAAAGCGGTCAGCTATAACAAATGGGGATATATCTTCCTGATACCATTTGTAGTAGTATATCTCATATTCCAGCTCGTTCCGCTTATCAGTACAATTTATAACAGTTTCTTTGAAAATTACAGATCTGGATTAACGCAGATAGGACCGAATTTTGTGGGACTTGCCAATTATGCAAAGCTCTTTCAGGGTGGCGATATCTGGATTTATTTTAAAAACACAATGATCATGTGGGTAATGGGATTTATCCCACAGATCCTGGTTTCCCTGCTCCTGGCTGCCTGGTTCTCCAATCCAAGCCTCCGGCTTAAGGGACAGCGCTTCTTCAAAACAGTTATTTATCTGCCAAACCTGATCATGGCATCCGCCTTTGCAATGTTATTCTTTACCTTATTTGCAGACGGCGGTCCCATCAATGCAATGCTGATGCAGTCAGGAATACTGAAACAGGCATATTCCTTTTTCAGCCATGCCTGGAGTGCCAGAACCCTTGTTGCAGTCCTGAACTTCCTGATGTGGTTCGGAAATACAACTATTCTTCTTATGGCAGGTATGATGGGAATTGACTCCTCGCTTTACGAGGCAGCTGAAGTAGACGGTGCAACTTCCTCACAGATTTTCAGAAAGATCACTCTTCCACTCCTTCGTCCAATCCTGATCTATGTTATGATCACATCCCTGATCGGCGGCATGCAGATGTTCGATGTACCTCAGATCCTGACAAACGGAACCGGCGACCCCATGCGTTCCACTATGACACTGATCATGTTCCTGAACAAGCATCTGTTCAGCAAGAACTACGGAATGGGTGGCGCATTATCCGTATTCCTGTTCATTATCACAGGAGTGCTCAGCCTGATCGTATTCCGCTTTAACAAGATAAAAGACTGATGGAGGTGAGAAGAATGAATGAAAAAAACTCCAAAAATAAAAAAGGAATGAGCATGAAAGGTCAGCGTACTCTTGCCTATATCGTACTGATCATCATTTCCTTCTTCTGCCTGTTCTGGTTTTATGTACTGTTTATCAATGCCACCAGATCTAATGGCGCACTGAAAAAGGGATTCACAGCCATTCCCGGAGGACATCTCATTGAGAACTGGAAAAATCTTCTCGCAGGAACACTCCCTGTATGGAATGGTATGTTCAACAGTATTTTCATTGCTACCTGCTCCGCTGTTTTATGTACCTATTTTTCAACAATGACTGCTTACGCTATCCATGCATACAATTTTAAAGCAAAAAAATTTATGTTTACATTTATCCTTGCAGTCATGATGATCCCAACTCAGGTAACTGCTCTTGGATTCCTTCAGCTGTTGGGAAAAATAGGTCTGGACGACTCCTTTGTCCCACTGATCGTTCCAAGTATTGCTGCTCCTGTTACTTTCTTCTATATGAAACAGTACATGGAAAGCAACCTTCCTCTGGAGCTTGTGGAAGCAGCACGTATTGACGGTTCCGGTGAATTTAATACCTTTAACAAAATCGTATTCCCGCTTATGAAACCGGCTATCGCTGTGCAGGCAATTTTTACCTTTGTACAGAGCTGGAATAATTACTTCATTCCGGCGCTGGTCCTTCACTCAGATAAAAAGAAAACACTTCCTGTACTGATCGCACAGCTTCGAAGTGCAGACTTCCTGAAGTTTGACATGGGACAGGTGTATGTAATGATCGCCTTTTCCATCTTCCCGGTCATCATTGTCTACATTCTTCTTTCCAGATTCATTGTAGAAGGTGTTTCCGCAGGTGCGGTTAAGGGTTAGATGCTGATACAACAAAAGCTGTCTGTTCCGGATGCAAATACATCCGGAATCCAGACAGCTTTTTTAATTATTTGCAGTACTGTTCTGTAATGATGTTACTATTTACAGCTCAGAGTTTTATTTTCTTAGATCTCAGCCAGTTTCAGCAGATCCGGGATCTTGGATTCCCATCCAAGTGCCATGATATGTACACCCTGACAGTATGGCTTGCACTCTTTGATAATACGTGCAGCGATCTCAACACCTGTGATACCTGCTTTTGTCTTTTCTTTGTCTGCTTTCAGTTCCTCGAGCATTTCGTCCGGAACATGAATGCCGGCAACGTTGTTGTTCATGAATTTAGCCATTCCAGCGGACTTCGGAATGATGATACCAACCTGTACAGGTTTTCCGAACTGTTTTGCTTTTTCCATGAATTTGATGAATTTCTCCGGCTCAAATACTGCCTGTGTCTGGAAGTATTCTGCACCTGCAGCTACTTTTCTTTCCATTTTTGCAAGCTGTGCGTCAACGGAATCGCTGCATGGAGATACAACAGCACCCTTGGAGAATTTTGGCGGCTCACCAACCAGTTCGTTTCCGCCAAGATCCACACCGGATTCCAGAAGCTTCACTGTGTGAAGAAGGGATACGGAGTCAAGGTCGAATACAGGTTTTGCCTGTGGGTGGTCACCCATCTTTGTATGGTCACCTGTAAGGCAGAGGATGTTGTCAATACCCAGCATTGCAGCGCTGAGAAGATCAGACTCCAGAGCGATACGGTTTCTGTCACGGCATGCCAGCTGGAAGATCGGATTCATGCCTGCATCCTTGAGAACTTTACACATTGCAAGAGATCCAAGACGCATAACAGAAGACTGGTTATCAGTTACGTTAACTGCATGAACATCCTTGAGGTATGTTTTTGCTTCTTCTACCAGTTCATCTACGTGGATTCCTTTTGGCGGTCCTACTTCTGCAGAAACTACAAATTCACCACGGTCGAATAATTCTTTCATTTTCATTGTACATTGCTCCAATCATTATAATCTATTTTAATTCATCGTCTGTTGCAAAGTTATGAATCTGTGTCGGACATTTCAGCGCGTCAAGGCGTCCGATCTCTTTCAGACGTCTGTAGATGCGTTCCCATCCACATTCCATTTCGCTGTCCACTTCACATTTACCGTTCTTGGAACCGCCGCACTGGCCATTCACAAGGCTCTTTGAACATGCTGTGATCGGGCAGATTCCGCCTGTCAGGTTCAGGTAGCATTCACCGCACTGGTCACATTTGTACTCTAACGGTGTCACGCCCTGGAAACCTGGTACCGGGTATGTATCGCAGGCTGCACAGACCATCTTGTCTTCCAGATATTCTGAAACGGTCTGTACACCAACACCGCAGGAGAATACCAGAACCAGATCTGCTTCCTGGATCTTGCTCATATGTTTCTTAAGACGTAATTCCATATTTTCCGGATTACAGATGTAATCAGTTGTCATGATTCCTGTCACATTTCCTTCAGCTGCAAGTTCCTTCTGAAGTCGGGCAGCTTCTTTTTCCGGAAAACGAACTTCCTTACATCCATGACAGTTGATAATGAAAACTTTCTTTCCGGCTGTCAGTGATGTAATCGCTTCTTTTGCTTTTAACTGGGTAATCAACATATTACTTCATCCCCCTTACTGCATTTTTTCCGGCTTTGATACTGTTAATGATCGGAATCTTGGAAGAACAGATATACTGACAGCATCTGCACTCAACACAATCCATAACGTTCATGTCTTTCATGCCCTGCCAGTTCTCATCTTTCGCATATTTCACGAAATACAGAGGTGAAAGTTCCATCGGACATACATCTACGCAGCGTCCGCACTTGATACACGGCTGTTCTTTTGTCTCATCCGGTTCAACGGCAATAATACCATTGGAGCCTTTCATCATCGGTACATCCAGTGTGTTCAGAGGGAATCCCATCATTGGTCCGCCCATCTTAACCAGAACATCGTCATCTGTAAATCCGCCGCAGTAATCGATCAGATCTCTTACGCTTGTACCGATCTTGATAACGAAGTTTCCAGGATTCTTGATCTTCTCGCCTGTTACTGTTGCAACACGCTCAACCAGAGGCATTCCTGTCTGGATCGCATCGGAGATTGCTTTTACTGTACTGATATTATCTACAACAACGCCGACATCTGCCGGAAGACCGCCGCTTGGAACAATTCTTCCCATAACGCGCTTGATGAGAGTTTTCTCAGCACCCTGCGGGTATTTGGTTTTTGCAACAAATACTTCCATGTTTCCGATGTCAGCAACTTTTTTCTGCATTAATTCAATGGCATCCGGCTTATTATCCTCGATAACGATGATACCTTTTTCGGCACCTGTTGTCTTGAGGACTGCTTTCAGACCCAAAATAATGTCATCTGCATACTCAAGGAGTACTCTGTGGTCTGCTGTTAACAGAGGCTCACATTCACATCCATTGAGAAGGATGGTATCTACCGGTTTGGCAGGTTTAAGTTTGACACAGGTCGGGAAACCTGCACCGCCCATACCAACGATTCCGGCTTCACGGATGATATCAATAATCTCATCCGGAGTAAGATTGTCAAGCTCACCATGTGGCTGTACGGATTCGTGCAGAGTATTTTTTCCATCCGATTCAATGACAACAGCCATCACTTCGCTTCCGCGTGTGCCATGCATACGCGGTTCAACAGCAACTACGGTTCCGCTTACGCTGGAATGTACCGGAGCACTGATAAATCCGGCAGCTTCACCGATCTTCTGACCAACTTTTACAGTGTCACCAACCTGAACGATCGGATTGGCCGGTGCGCCCAGATGCTGTGACATGGAGATTACAACTGTCTTCGGATCCGGGAATTTCTTCAGAGCGATATGCTCACTGAATTCCTTACGTTCTGACGGATGAACACCGCCGTAATATCCGTCCAGTCTGTCTTCTCTGATGGACTTCACATAGTCGTTGATCACTTTGAAATTAACTTTGGAGAAATCACGAACCTGTACAGGCTGGTTTAAGAATTCTTCCAGACGTCCCTGTTTTGCAAGTCTCTGGTAAATCTTCTCCCATGCACAGTCTTTATTCGGATCTACTTCGCATTTTCCATTCTTTGCTCCACCGCACTGTCCATTGACAAGACTCTTTGAACAGTCAACGATCGGACAGACACCTCCGGTAATGTTCAGATAACACTGCGCACATGCGTCACAGCTCTTCTTGGTAAGTGCCATGCCATGATGACCTCTGTAGTTAAGGGTGTTGCTTGCAGCAACTACCGGCTTACCTGCCAGATCCGCAACGGTCTGAATACCAAGGCCACAGGAAATTACTACTACATTCTCTGTACCTTCCGGAATCAGATCCTGTAATTTTCTTTCTGTGTGCATCTTGTTGCATAAGAAATCAAATTTTGCACTGCCTGTAACATTCTTTCCCTGATCTGCAGCGAATTTCAGAAATTCGTCACAATCCGGTTCGTCAACAGTTTCAAATTCTTTGAAACATTTGTTGCAGGCAATCACAAACAGGTTGTCCTTACCGTCAAGCACTGATGCAAGTTCATCACTGCTTTTCAGTTTGTACTTAGTATAGTTTTCCAATTGCTCACCTTCCTCACGATAAAATTTTATCCTTATGATATCTGTTCTTATCCGTTCCCTCCATCTCTGCACTCAAAAAAGGGCTAATAAAACCAGATAAATAAGTTCAATACATATACCTTATTAAATGTAACATAAAATGCACATTTTATCCAGTTTTATTAGCAAATTTTATAAATTTCTTCTATGATTTCATCCTAAAATTCTATGAAGTGCAGATATTTGTACTGTAAAAGATATGAAATTAGCAAATTGTATACAATATACCATATTCTATAGCAACCATGACGATTTAACGCCTTCACACAGTTACGCTCTCAAACTCAAATCTTTAGAAATCGCCTTCGGCGATGGAATAGTGTTACTGTTCACTCCATTCACAGTAACTTAGCCAAAATTCATTCTCGTTTTTATGAACACTCCTGATAATCCTCTCTCACAGTACTTGTATCATGAGTTAAGACGCTGTCCGCAATATTCACAATTACTCAGACGTCCTTTTATTACTTGATTCTTTGCACCGCAGCTGGTACAGGTAACTGTAATATAAATCTTTTCATTTACACGTCTGTTTGGTGCAGTAATCATAATATAATTTCCTTCTCTGTCTATCTGGATATTCCGGATATATCCCCTGGCAATAAATTTTTCCAGCTTTTTTACTGCGCCTTTTCCCAGTTCCTGCTCAAGTTTCTCAAATGAGACCGTATTCTGGGCATAAGATTCAAACCAGCAGGCAATTTCCCTGGCTTTTTTCTTCCGTAATGCTTTCTGACCTTCCCTGAAAGTCGGATATAAAAATAACAGACAGAGCAGGATCTCTGTTGCTGCCATTCCCCAGCGTCCTTCACCAATATACTTCTCCGATGCACCAATAGCTCCCAGGGATAAAAGTATGCAGAAGCCACAAAGAACCCACTTCAGTTTTCCCAACACCCCTGCTTTTTTATTTTTTTCTGTCAAAAAATCATTCATGTCTGTTTCCTCTTTCTCTGATTAATCAAAATTCTATAATATATTGGTGAAGCTTCTGTCAGCCTGCCCCCAGCAGAAGCCATGCATCACCTGACGGATCATAATAATAAACCACATTGCCTCCTACTGCATAATAATGTTCTTTTGTAAAATGATCCTCATGATCCGTTCCCAGAACAAATACCGGACAATTTCTTCCTTCAATGTACTCCTCAGTACCTGTATACCACAGAGACATCCCAAGACCAAGGTAATAGCTGACTTCATCTGTCTCAGAAAGCTGTTCTCTGGCAATCTTTATATTCAATGCTGAATCATGCTCCGGATTACACTCTGATTCATGCTCCGGATTATATTCCGGATCATACTCATCCCAATTATAATATATGGAGAAATCATAGCAGTGAGTTTCTGCTGCAAGATGTCCATCCTTTAACGACACCATTGGATGATATTGCACACTCATATTCTGCTTCTGTACAGAAACCATCACATTGGAATGAATCTCACTCACATTGCAGCGCAGGATAATGATTTCATTCTCCTGCCCCCTATAGTATGGAGAGTTCAGATCATCCAGATATTCCCCTTCTTCCGTAGGCTGAGCCGGATAAACGCTGACCCTGCAATCATCCCCCGGGACAATGGCATAAATTTCATATCCCCCTGCATCAACCACTGTTCCATCCTGTAAAAAAGGATACGCAGCTGCCACCTCTCCCTGTCTGGTATATTCAAGTATCTCTGCTGCATCTGCACCTTCATAGGTATATCCCAGAAATGCCATTCCGGCCTGACATTCATTTTCCCTGATAATATCCTGCAGAATTGCCAGATTCTCATCTGCCTCAGGTGCTCTGGCAAATACTTCTCTCATACCTCCGCCATGAATACCAACAGAAAACAGTACCGCACAAACACATACAGCAATCGAATATTTTTTCATACTCTCATCTCCCTTCTTATCAAACGGATATTTGCACTCCGCTTCGCTTTCTGCTCATAACAGAATAACTTCGCAGTTTATCAGCTTGCTATTTTAACGTAGTTACGATCAGTTTACTTTCCAGTGCAGCCGCTATCAAATCTTCTTTACAGCTGTATCCTGCCCTGGCTATCATTTCCTGAAAATTCCATCTCACCCCGGAGGTAGAGCATTTCATTTCCCGCGCAATCTCTGAATATGACATTCCACGGATATACAGGCGAAGCATCTCAAGCTGCCTGGGACTGATATCACCGCTTGTGATCCAGTTAAGCTCCACCTTCGGCGTCATATCCGGAAATACATGCTCACCATTTAAGGTTCTGTGGATCACACTCCGTATTTCCTCTTCCCCGTGATCCTTATACCAGAGACTGTCTGCACATCCACACTTTGCCCTCTCCAGTACCTTGGGATCGATCAGGGAAGTAACGATCAATACCTTTGTATAGGGATACTTCTCCCTGATTTCTTTTCCGGCACTGAGTCCATCATGATTATGAAACGTCTGCACATCCATGATCACAAGATCAATTGCCGAATAATCACAGATTTTTACAGCTTCACGTGCATCCGAAACCGTCTGGACATGTCGGAATTCCGGCTCCTGCATAATAATATATTCAAAATACTTCTGCATGATCTTCTGATCTTCTACTATCAGTATCCGTACCATCGAATCCCATCCTTTCTGTCAGTGGCATTTTCAATATCAGACAAAACTCAGGGGAAAAAGAAACCTGCATCCTGCATTTTCCTGATTCAGCTGCCTTTCTTAGTGCAGATAAACCACCGCCTTCTTCCGCATTTTTGTCAGGCACCTCTCCATCATTGGTAATCTGAACAGTATATTCATCTGCATTTTTGTCTATCTTCACCCAAACAGTACTGCCATGGGCATGTCTGGCACAGTTTGTCACACATTCACGGATTGCCCTGTCTGTCAGCAGCCTGTAAGATGGATGCATGGGAAAGTTCCCACTGATCTGAACTGAAATTCCAAGCTCTTCTGCATGTCTGATCGTATCCTTATATACTTCTTCCATACTCTCAACAGCAGAACCGGTAAGAATATAAACCAAATGTTTCAATACAGACAACTGTTTATCCATTTTATCCGGATCTTCTTTCCTTTCCAATATTCTGCGTATTGACAGAAGGCTTCGTCCAAAATTGTCATGAACCTGCATTTTCATGACAAGCGTCTCCTGCTCTCTGATTTTATCTCCGATTTTTTCGTACATTTCCTCCAGCTTATGATTCAGGATTTCCAGTTTTTCATTGTTTGCCCTGATTTTTTCACCATTGTAATAAATTTCTGATACATTAACTGCCACTGTCTGCAGATATCCTGCACAATCCGGCTCCTGCAGACTATATTCCTGAAACATCCAGACGGAACCATCAGGAAAATAAAACACATTACTGTCTTTGCTCAATCTGCAAAGACCTTCCGATTCAGGTTCCCCACTCATTGCTTTCCTTAATACCTCATAATCCTGCAAATAAGAACCTGTCATGATTCTGCTCAGTTCCTGCATCTTGGTATTACACAAAACAATCCTTCCAAGAGGATCCGAAAAACATACCCCACAGGGGACATCATTCACAGCCTCATTTACAGACCAGTAAGACAGAGAATGATGATATCTGCGCCTCTCGCTCCGGATTGCCCAGCAAAGATAAAGCAATAATCCTATAACCACCGTCATTAAAACACTGACCGAATACCCCTGAAGCATTGGCTGATAGGAACTTTCTCCCAGACAATATCTGTGATCATTCATCAGAGCGCCCATGAACATGAAGGGAACTACAAAAACAGCCACTACCGTTACGATTTTCTTTTTCCCGGAAAAGCAGGTGATTCTTACCAGTAGGAGGATTAATTCCAGAATCATGCAGATTTCAAGAAGAATCATCAGAACATTCTGTATTGCCATACTGCATTCCACAAAACTGATCATCTTCCGCCTCTCTTTCTGAAGACGATACAACTAATAAACCATTCGTTTTCATCTTCCTGCTGCACTTTTAATTCCGGCCTTTCCGATATGAATCCACGCAGATCCGCCTCTGATACAATATGAACTGAAACCCGCAAGGCATCATCAATCTGCGACACACGGTAAAAAACAGACTGCATGGTATCAACCAATCGTTCCACAAGCCATTCAAAAATGTCATAGCATTTTAGTATATCATCTGCATTCAGCCGCACATCCACATTTTCCACGTAGTAAGCAGCCCGAATCCTGCATAATTTTAAGCTGTCACAGGATTCTGCCAGGCTTTGTCTGAGATCTTCCATTGTAAGCAGATTTCCATCTGATGCATATTGTGTCAGCACCAGATTCTTTCTCCGCTTCAAATACGTACCAACAACTACAATTTTACCGAGAATCCAATCATATTGTTTCCTTGATTCTGTCCGTTCCAGCTCATCCATAAACTGTGACAGCAATTCCAGCTGACCGGCAGTCTGATTCTGTATCATATTTAACAGACGGTTCTGTTCTTCTGTCTTTCTCCGCTCAGCCTCTTTCTGATAAACTTTCTGTAACAGACGGTTTCTGGCAGTCAGTTCCTCCTGCTGTTCCCGAATATCCTGATACTGATCCAGCAGTACCGAAATATCCTCTGACCAAAACAAATGTCCTCCCCTTATAGGAATATGGTTGATCCGGATTCCCTGTTCCTGTACTGATGATCTGTCTATTATGATTTTACGCAGTTCAGACGACAGCTCTGGGAAATCGCCGGAATGATAATAGCGCTGAAAAGAATGATCCGTAATCTCTGCATCCAGTCCTCCGGAAGTCTGGAATAATTCAAAATATCGATTATTGGTCTGTATCAATCCACATAATATACAACCCTGAAAAATTGCTGCCATTAAAAGGCAGCACACTGCCGTCATATCCCCTGCAATGATTTTGATGAAAGGCAGGCGGAGTATATTTCCGATATTCCATCCCAGAAGTAATATTCCCGGAATCACTGGCAGCCAGAACTGTTTCTTTCCCGGAATTCTGCTTTTTCTGATCAGAATGATTTCCATCCCTGTCAGACAGATCAAGATCCATCCCTGAATCACCATAAAAACAATACCATAGCTGTAATCTTTATCCGAAAATGGGGGCTGTTTGGAAAAACGAAATACCAGCTGATGCAAATCATTTGTAAAAACACTTACGATCAATATCGCTGCAACGGTCAGCAAAATTATAATCTTTCTGACCGTTTTCTCTTCCTCCTTTTCGCCCAAAAACATTGCTGCTGCCAAACCCAGAACCGGAATCAGAATCATGGGAATATAATATAGATACCAGCAAATATGTTCTCCAAGAGGATCATGAAAAACATGAAATTTTACTGTCCGCACAAAGAACCAGAATACCATCAGACAGCCAATTGCAGTCAGGCATCTGCGCGTTTTTTTATGTACTACATGTTTTCTCAGATAAATCACCCAGGCACAGTACATTCCCAGATAAATACAGCTACGACACTGATCTGCCAGATTTCTCATAAAAACATTTTCCGTTCTCACCTGCCTGCAGAAATAAGCCAGCAACACACTTATCAGAATCACTCCATATGACAGAGTCCTCTTTTTACTGTATGTCATGAAAGTTCCTCTCTTACCGGAGCGGGTTTGAAAAATACTTTACGCAAGATGTGCGTCACAATTTGCAGGAATGATTTTTCAAACACACCCAACCTATTTTTGTAATAATTATACTATAAAGTACCATTTTATCATATAGTTTTCAGAAGAATCATCTATTTTCAGAGTTTTTATCACAAACAGAGTGAACAATCCTGTCCACTCTGTTTCCCATTGCTTAAAACGGTCTTGGCTGACCACAGTATTCACAAAACTTTCCGGTATTCTCTGCACCGCACTGGCATTTCCACGAACTGTTATTCTGTTGCATTCCTCCAGTCATGTTCGTTTCTGACATTCCCGTCTGCTGCATTCCTCCGTTCATGTTCATTCCGGGCATTCCGGGCTGCATTCCTCCGTTCATGTTCATTCCCGGCATCCCAGACTGCATCCCTCCGTTCATATTCATTCCGGGCATCCCGGGCTGCATTCCTCCGTTCATGTTCATCCCGGGCATCCCAGACTGCATCCCTCCGTTCATGTTCATCCCGGTCATTCCAGGCTGCATTCCCGCATTCATGTTCATTCCTGACATCCCGGGCTGCATTCCCGCATTCATATTCATCCCGGACATCCCAGACTGCATCCCTCCGTTCATGTTCATTCCCGGCATTCCGGGCTGCATTCCTCCGTTCATGTTCATTCCCGGCATTCCGGGCTGCATCCCTCCATTCATGTTCATTCCTGGCATCCCAGACTGCATTCCTCCATTCATGTTCATTCCTGACATTCCGGACTGCATCCCGGCTGCATTTGGTGTCAGTGCCGCAATAATCTGATAAGCAGTCTGCTCCACTTCCATCAATTCCCTTCTGTTATCACTGCTTATAGAGAAAGTATTCAGGCAAAAATCCATATCATCAAACCACTGGGTTCTCACTTTAATACGCATAGTATAATCAAATTCATATTTATATACCGGTGGCTGATAACTTACAGTTTCTCCATCCTTTGTATATGTTTCCTCTTGTTGCTGTTGATCTACATCAACCCTGCACTGTACAACGGCTGATAAAGGAACTATATCCGGGTTTTCATTGACATCCAGTTTCCGTGCAACAGTAAAATTCCCCTTATTATCATCAATAAAAACATTGTAATTTCTGGTATTGATCTGACGGGTTATACAAAAGTCCATTACCGCTTTTTTGTTTTTTTCACGATATTCCAGCTGGCGTTTGATATCCTCTACCGTACTGTGCCGCCGCTCCTCAAACCATGGTGATAATTTTTTCGCACAATCCTTACACAGATTTCCGTCATCCAGTTTTCGATTTCCCAATAACCCAATTTTCTCTCCGCAGATGTCACAGATTTTCTTATCAAATAATCCCATACCCTATCCTCCTTTTTTATCTGAAAACCCATACTGCCTCACCGGAATGGTGCGGCAGTATTTTACCTTATTCTGTAACAATTATTTTTTCAAAATATGTCTTTACGGAAAAATCAACTTCACCTGTTTCAGAATCGTCTGCTTCTTCGCCGTCATCAGATTCCTCTGCATCGTCTTCTGCTATCAAACACAGTTTTCCATCATCCAGTAAATTGAACTTCATATTATCAAGACTGAAAAA
Organism: Blautia sp. Marseille-P2398; assembly: GCF_964240315.1. Classification (NCBI taxonomy): domain Bacteria; kingdom Bacillati; phylum Bacillota; class Clostridia; order Lachnospirales; family Lachnospiraceae; genus Blautia; species Blautia sp. Marseille-P2398. The sequence goes on along the minus strand of NZ_CAXSTD010000005.1, from coordinate 134,128 downwards.
CATAGTTCCTGCCTCATCCTCTGTTACAGCCTTTAATACTAGTGCGTTTCCTTCCACGTCGCCCTGAAGTTCTACTTTTGTCTCTTCTCCGCTCTCTATTAAGATAATTTCAGCCTTTCCGTCTTCCACAGACATACTCATTTCAAATCCTGTAAAGTCAGCATTGACCGGCATCTGCATTCCAAATGCTTCCATCAGAGTACAGCTCCATTCTCCTTCAAAATCCTTCATGGTTGGATTTTCTACCGGTTTGCCCGGTACATAAGGCTCATACTCTTCCTTTTCCTGACTCAGGATCATTGTCGTTCCATCTGCTGTTAAGGTTATCTTACCGTCCTTGTACTCACATTCTTCTGTCTGATCATTATGAGTCATCAAAATTTTATCATTTTCTATTTTCCACTCTGATTCATCTACTTCAGGCTCTTCCCCATAAACAGAACTTGTTGTTTCCATTTTACCGTCTTCTTTAATGTCCACGGTCACTTCCATTCCCATTGCCCCCGGATGAAAGGATGCACCTTCGCCCATAGAAAGCTCATTTACATACCAGGTTCCAATAACATCCTTTTCTTCAAGGGCATAAACACTTACACTCATAAAGCCTGCCATTAAGACTCCTACTGTTCCTGCCATCCACAACCTCATTTTTTTACTCATACAAACATCTCCTTTCTTTTTTTAATGTACTCCTCGGACTCTTTTTTACTTAATTTTGTGAGAAGATTTTTTGTTTATCTACATTATACGTGAACGCTCAGATATTTACACTAGCACTTCTGACAGTATGCATGTAATTTTTTGGATAAATTAAAACCTGCTGAAAAGTTTTTAACTCTTCTCAGCAGGTTCATTAAAATACTTTCTGTTTTGGCGCATTCTCTCCAGATTTTCCAGAATTATATCTACACTGATTGGTTTGGCAATATGAGCGTTCATACCCGCTTTGATTGCCTTTTTACGGTCTTCTTCAAAAGCATTGGCAGTCATCGCAATTTTTGAATAGGACCTGCTGATTGCGGGAATACTTTTTATTTCCAGTCAGAAGCAAGGCATACAGGTACCGGATCCTGAATTTCCATTCTGTCAGGTTCTACCAGGCAGTCATAGGCCAGAATATGCACTCCTGCCCTTTCCGCTTCCTGTAATGTTTCTCCAAATTCCCGATGAGTCTCCCAGTTGGGCTCAAACCTGTCAACTCCATTCATCTGGATCACCAGAAGCAGATAGGCTTCGTATCCTTCCTGCATACAATGGATCAGCTCTTTCAGATGCTTCACACCTCTTTCTGTAGGTGCATCAGGAAATCGTGCTATATTGTCAGATTCCAGAGTGACACCTTTCACTTCTATAAAAGCCTTACGTTTCTCTGAACAGACGTAAAGATCAAATCTGGAATTTCCATAGATCTTCTCCGGCGTTACCTGAACCTTTTCCGGAAAAAGATGTCCTGCCTTTACCCACTCCAGTGCTGCTTTATTGGGAATCTGAGAATCCATATTGATCAGACCCCTGCCCTTTTTATTTACGCAGATCAGGTCATAGGCTGTCTTTCTCGCCGGATTGCTGCTCTTTTCCAGAAAAACCTGTGTACCCGGGACCAGAAGCTCCCTGCACCTGCCTGTATTCTTTACATGAACCGTTTCCACCTGCCCATTGATCTCCACATGTGCAATAAACCGATTGGGACGGTCTATGAAACGGCCCTCTGTGATATGTTCGTACCTCATTTTTTCTGCTCCTCTTTACGCATTGTATACATACCATAGCATGTTTTCCTCATACCTACAATATTTTCACTTTAAGAAACTTTTGTCTGATTTTGCCTATGTTTTTGTACCTGTGTTTTGAAAAAAATTCATTCCGTTTTTTCATTTCTGTGCTATAATGTTCCATCATAAAAATATCCGATAAAAATGAGGTGAAACAGGTGAAGAAAAAAATCTTGTGCCTCTTATCGTTTTTTTACTGAGCATGTGCCTTGTTGGTTTCATCGTATACAAAACAGACACTCACGAAAAATGGCAGAGACGCACAACCGCACAATTAAATGTATCAACCTACGGCGAACGTATTAAAAATGAAATTACAAATGGAATTGCGATCACAGATGCTCTGAAACAGGTTCTGATCAGTGGAAATGGAGATATCAAGCAATTTGATACGATTGCAGAAAATCTTATATCTGATTCTATTGAAAGTGTACAGCTTGCTCCGGACGGTGTTGTAACAGATATTTATCCTGCTGAGGGAAATGAGGCAGGTAAAATTGATCTGCTCCATGATAAAGACCGTGGCAGAATTTCCTGTTATGCAAGAGACAACCATACAATCATTACACAGGGACCCTTTGAATTGAAACAGGGCAGCTATGGAATTGCTGTTCGCAATCCGGTCTACCTGAATGATGAGCACGGACAGGCGTATTTCTGGGGATTTACCATTGTTATCCTGCGTGTTCCTGATATTTTTTCCGACTCGATCCATGCACTTTCAGGTTTTGGATATGAGTACAGACTTTCCAAAACAGAAACTCCCTGGAGTGACACTTATAAAACCGTTTACCAGTCAGATGGTCAGATAATGCAGCCGGTTTCTTATGATTTTACCATAGGGAAAGAAAGCTGGAAGTTTGAATTAACTCCTGAAAGCGGATGGCAAGACAATTTATTAATAACAAAAGCCAGTATAATATTTACTGTCATCACCTTACTTTTGTCGGGACTTATCAGGGCATGGCTGGTATCAAACGAAAACAAAAATAAATTTCAGATACTGGCACGCACGGATTCTCTTACAGGTATTTACAACCGCTATGGATTTGACGAATCAGCAGAAAAGATGATGGATAAAAATCCGAAAGCACATTTTGTGGCTGCACTCCTTGATATCGATGATTTTAAGTTTATTAATGATATCTATGGCCACGCCTATGGAGACAAAGCATTAAAGAGTCTGGCAGACAGCATGAAAACATTTTTTCCATCTGATGCATTACTGGGAAGAAACGGCGGGGATGAATTCTGTATTCTTTTACAAAATTATACCTGTGAAGATGCAAAAGAACTGCTGCAGCAATTTACCGGACTTCCAAAGGCATTCTCATACAAGGGAAAAGAACAGTCATTTAACATTTCTCTGGGATATGCGGAATATCCCAGATTTGTAGCCAGCCGTTCACAGCTTATGCGCTGTGCAGATGCAGCCCTTTATGAAATAAAACTTCACGGAAAAAACGGGTGTATGGCCTACAGGGAAGGTCTTCAGTCCGGAATCCGTAAACAACTGGGATTCGCATTTAAAGATATCTCTGAACACCTTCCGGGTGCATTTATCATATACAGAGCGGACAAAGACGATGACGAACTCTTTTATGCAAACCATGAGTTCCTTCATATGACCGGATATAAAGATATGGACGAGCTCTTCAGACTCACCAATAAGCGCTTCCGCAACCTGATCCTGAAAGATGAACAAAAACAGATAGAATCCAGCATCTGGGAACAGATTGATAGTGGTAATGAAAATGACTATATTCACTTTCACCTCCGAAAAGCTGACGGCTCCTATCTTTCTGTCCTCGATCACGGAAGAATCGTAGAAAGCCAGCAATACGGAAGGGTGTTCTATGTATTATTCATGGACTGGGAAGATATGCATATTCATTACAGTGATAAATTTTCCGGATAATAACAGACATACGACTGTTTTTCACGAAAAGGCTTATTTTTCAACTATAATGGAATACTTTCTGCAAGACATAATCGCCCCCATCCCACCTCTTCATTGGGATACTCCTCATACCCCGGTAATGGTCTGGCGCCTTTTCGGAGATAGGCTTTTACTTTTTCCCCATAGAGGTAGGGATCGTTTCCATTTACAATCCCCCATTGCATTAACAATGCTGCGGATCCGCTGACAAAGGGTGTTGCAAAGGAAGTCCCTGTTACTGTTCTGTAACCACCACCGGGTACGGGAGCAACTATGTTTACTCCCGGTGCCACCAGATCAGGTTTCAGATATGGCAGCATTCTGCTGCCCCTTCCGGAAAAATCCGCATAGGAGTCAACTAGCGAATCATATGCCCCAACTGCAATGATCCGCCGGGCGATAGCAGGTATGGTCAATGTCCCATATGCCCTTGGTTCATAAAACCCAGTTCCTCTGTTCAGGGTATTTCCACCCGGCAGCCACAGATAATATTCTCCTCCTCTGACCCTTTTTCCACTTAAAATGATTTTCCAGTCTCCACTGTCCACATAAGTTTCCACAGGAAGAAAATCTATGTAAATTTCCTGTGTCAGATGATATGGTCCAGGTTTGCCATAATAGATTAAAAGATCTGTATTTCCCAGTCTGTACCTCTGAGGACCAAGCTTTTCGTCTAAGGGGCCGATCCGGTTTCCGGATGGATTTTCAATATAAATACTCATTTCATCCTCATAAGATTTCCATAACTGCACATTTAATGTTGGTTCCCTGCTGCTCACAGATAATTCTATCTGTCTGGTCTGTCCCTGTTTCAGGGTTCCTCCCTCATGCAGAGGCTGATTGCCGTTGTTCCCTGTACCTGTACAGATAGCCAGACGTCCTATGGAAGAAACCATATCTATATATGTTTCAAGAAGGGAATCTCCCTTGTGGGAGCCATAATTATTTCCAAAACTGAGATTAATTGCCATTGGCCGTCCCATAGTCAGTGCCTGTCGCACCAGATAATCAATCCCCTGTATCAGCTCCGTAGTCCTGGGAAAGGAGTTTTCTCTGGGAATTCCCATTTTCACAACCAGCAGATCACTTTCATAGGCAACTCCCTGATTCACCCCATCTGACGCCCTCCCATTTCCTGCTGCAATCCCCAGCACAGAAGTTCCATGTCCACTGTAATCTGAAGATGGAACAAGACGCCTGCCCTGGTTTTCTCCAAGTGCAAGCGCCTCATCGATCTGCTCTTTCGTATATTCAGTTCCTGTCACATATCCCTGAGGTGGATTTCCCTGTATGCTCTGATCCCATAAACGTAAAATTCTGCTGCTCCCATCTGCATTTCGGAAATCAGGGTGAAAATAATCCACTCCTGAATCCACAACTCCTGTCAGGATTCCTTTTCCCGTCAGTCCATTCCTGCCGGTCTGCACTGTGCGGATGCAGCTCGCCCCCTTCGCCTGAAACAATTCAAAATACAAGCGTTTGGGTTTCTCCATAAATTCCACCTGCACTCTGTGGGAATACTCATCAATCTCACTTTCCGGCAAAGTTACCACTGCATAACCGTCTAACAATGGCACTACCTGAATTCCATTTCCAGCCAGACCACTTTCCGGTCCGCTGTACTTTATGATCACATCCCATAGCCTGGTTGCAGGATCATATCCTACATTAAGATTTCCTGACTTTCTACGCTCCTGTGGGGTTGCATCCATTGCAAGATTTAAAAGGTTATCTATTTTCTGGTCTGGCATTTTAATCTCATTTCCAGATATTCACTTAGTCTATTATATACAAAAGTTCTGCATACGGACTCTTATTATAACAATTTTAGAATAAACCTTTGTTATATGTAGACATGTTATATTACTCTGTTGTAGTATGATAAATATAAATATTACAGATGGAGGTAGAAAATATGAAAAGAAAAGGATTATTGTTTTGGTTAAGTGTTTTTTTGATGCTGTCAATGATATTTTCGTTAGGAAAGTATGAAATTCAGGCATCTGAAGGAAATCCGGTTGCTCCAGTAAATATTGATATGTCAATTGACAATCTGTTTGTGGGAGTGGGTTCCAAGGGTTTTCATCCCAGTTCCGGAAATCATCTTGCAATAAGGACCAGTGTTTCCTGTAATACGAAGCAGTATTTTGACGGGGAAATCCAACTTCGTCTGCGTATATTGAACAAATCCGGAGATTATGTTTACCAGAAAGTATACAGTAATATAGGCGGAAAGAATATATGGGGTGACAGTATTACTTCATGGGAAAACAAGACTATATATTTAAACTGGAATGGAAAAGCTTCAAAGGCGAATACTGCAGGTGTAAAATATGGTTCTTTTGTTCCAGATGGAACTTACAGGATTGAGGTCTTTTATTATGCAAAAGATAACAGCAATAAAGAATATGTAAAGACAATAGCCAAAAAGAAAAGTTTTAAGGTGTCATCTAAAGCCCCGTCCGGAAAAGACGGAGTAGCAGCTGCTGCAACAATACCGGAATATACAGGTGTTGATGAAATTGATTATATGGCTGAGAAAATGATCACATCTGCTGGCATAAAGACAACCATGGGACAGGATGAGAAGGTTCGGAGAATTTATCATTGGATGACAGTAAATTTCAAGCATAAACATGCTGATGAATTTGTAAAAGCAAAAACATATTATGATGTCACCAGTGCTGGTGCAAAAAAGAAGATACAGGCATATAAAAAGCAGACACTTCAGAATTATAGAAAAGGTAAACTGATCTTCAGAACCTCATTTTGGGATAGTTACCAGATACCATATATGCAGAAACGTGGTGGAGTATGTAGCGATCAGGCAGAAATCTTTGCTATTCTTTGCAGGCATGTAGGGGTAGATGCAGGAGTTTGTAATGGATATTATAAAAATCTGGATGGATCTACACCTGGACATAGCTGGAACTATGCAGTAGTGAATGGACGTAAATACTATTACGATGTAGATATTGAGATTCAGAATTATGGAAAAGGTCAGGGAGATTACTATTGGTATAAAAAGACACTGGCACAAGCGAAGGGAAATCATGTGTTTGCTTAAAAAGTATAGGGAATTTAAGGAGATAAGTATATGAAAACATGTCCAAAATGTAAGGAATTAGTTGGAGATAATGTTGATTCATGTTTTAATTGTAATTATAACTTCATACTTAAAAGGGTGCCAAGTTATGAGGAAATAATTGAATTTCAGGAAAATATTGCAGCCGTAAAAAAGAAACAAGAAGAGGAACGCATAGAATTAACAAAATAAAATCAGCACCTCGTTATGAATATACTACTGCACGAATTATTGACAATGCAGATGGATCTACAAATCAAATGCAATTACAGAGTGTATTAATGGAATATGCAAATGCTGGATGGAAATTACATTCAGTAATTACAAATGAAATAGGAAAAAATGTAAGTTCGGTTAGTATTGGTGGATTTACAGGTGGCACCAATGCAACAATGGATGAAGTTATTTTGATTTTTGAACGTATGATATCAAGAGGAAATTTATAACCTTTAAACAATAATTATTTATTTGATTTACGAAGTCTTAGGCGCAGTTGTATAATAAAAAATATATTATATTATAAAAATTTATGATATAATATCCAAGCTACCACCCCTAAACAGGTACAGGAAGGGGGTGTGCTATCAATGGATACAATTTTATCATTTATGCTTTCTATTCTGGCAGGTGTAATCACCTATTACATTTGCAAATGGCTGGATAGAAAATAGTAGCTGGTAGCCAGCCTGGGGAATAAGCCACCCTTGCCAAAACGGAATAAAAAAGCCTCGGAGATGCGACCTCCGAGGCTTTTTGCTGTGTTACCAATGAATTTAATTTTATCATTTTGCCTATGGCAATTATAGCATATGCAGAAAATGAAATCAATATACTTTTGTGGATGATAATTTCGATTAATTTAGATAGAAAATCATTTCATCGGCGAGAGTATTCTAATCTTCAAACTGCTTTTAAGAAACAATTTTGAATGACTCCCAACGAGTACAGACGCAAGCGGTCATAAAAACCATTCCATCTTCTCCCTCACATCCGCATGCTTCAGATAAATAACATTAAACTCTCTGACTATGGGCTCACACTTTAATGTAAAAATCCCAAGCTCCGGGTCACTTTTGGCAAGTACTTCATATACAAATGAAATTCCATACCCGGACTTGATCAGGTCGATGATCATCTTAAAGCTGGAAATACATATATGCCGGTGAAAACGCTCCAAAGATTCATTATGCTCCAGAAGCTTTTCCTCCAGGATAGCCAGAGTTCCAGAGCCGTTTTCGCGATGGATCAGAGTTTCTTTCAGAATCTCCTCTACAGATACTTCACGGCCTGCAAAGGGATGATCCTTCGGGCAAATCCCCACAAAAGGTTCCCGGCGATACAGCTGGCTTCCGAATCTGTTTTTGTCAAAAAATCCTTCTATGATAGCATAATCCAGAGTATTTTGTTCCAATAGATGCAAAAGATGCTTTGTGTTATCCACGATCAGAGTCAGTGCTGTATCCGGCTGATTTAAAAAATCGTGAATTCTGTCTGTGATTACATAGTCACCAATGGTCTTGGTTGCACCGATGCGCAGTTCCCGGAGACCATTGTTTTTTATCTTTTCCCTGAGAAAATTTTCACGCTGCTGAACGGAACGCAAGTAATCCTCCAGCATCTGTGCAGCAGGGGTCTTGATCAGTTTTCTGTTTTCATAAAGAAAAAGACGGCATCCATATTCCTTCTCCAAAAACTGGATGTGCTGGGTAACTGCCGGCTGGGTAATATGTAACAGCTCTGCCGCCTCCCTGTAATTCATAACACTGCATACAGCCATAAAGGTTTCCGTTCTGTGATCTAACATAATATCCTCCTTGAACTCTTCCACTCTATTGATATCAGAATTCCATAAATGTTACTTATCGTATAATAAAAACTCATAAATTGATTTTATCATTCATGAAGCCTATAATCAACAAAAGAAACGCCGTATATATCAGAGAAAAGCAACAGCTACATAAAGGAGATACTTAAACATGAATGAGGAAAAAATAACAACATCCGCCAACAAAAAACTGAGTCCCGAGGAAATCAAGCGGGTAAAAGGTCTTGGATGCCTTCAGGACAAACGATATGATGACATCTTTAATATTCGGGTCATCACAGGAAATGGACATATTACCACAGATGAACACCGTGCCATTGCAGATGCAGCAGACAAGTTCGGAAATGGTCAGATCACTATGACAACCCGCCTGAGTATGGAAATCCAGGGAGTTCCTTATGATAATATTGAGAAAACAATCGCCTTCCTTGGAGAACACGGCCTGATGACAGGCGGAACCGGAGCTAAAGTGCGTCCTGTTGTCTCATGCAAGGGAACAACCTGCCAGTATGGTCTGATTGATACCTTTGCACTCAGCAAGAAAATCCATGAGCGTTTTTATGTAGGCTATCACGATGTGGTACTCCCACACAAATTCAAGATCGCAGTTGGCGGATGTCCAAATAACTGTGTAAAACCTAATCTGAATGATATGGGAATTATCGGCCAGAGAATCCCAAAACCGGATTCAGAGAAATGCCGGGGATGTAAGAAATGTCAGATTGAAAAAAGCTGTCCTGTACACGTTCCGAAATTAGTTGACGGTAAACTTTACATTGATCCTGAAGAATGTATCCATTGCGGACGCTGCAAAGGAAAATGTCCTTTCGGCGCAGTACCGGAATATCAAAATGGTTATAAAATCTATATCGGAGGCCGCTGGGGTAAGCGAGTCTCACACGGTCAGGCTCTTACCAGAATTTTCACAGAGGAAGAAGAAGTAATGGCAGTCATAGAAAAAGCAATCCTTCTCTTCAAAAATGAAGGAATCGCAGGAGAACGATTTGCAGATACTGTGAAACGTCTCGGATTTGAGTATGTGAATGAGAAATTGATTGGCTGAGTATTAAAAAAGACACTTCGGAAAACTTTCCCAAAGTGTCTTTTTTCAGGTTTTTATTTTGATGTAAAAATATCAACAGTTTTATTTCATAAATTATGCCGTCTGTTTTTCATCATTTTTTTCAAAAAGCTTCTTCACTCCCTGGATTGCTACCAGCACACCAAGGATCAGCAGTAACACTGCGAAGATAAGCTGTAAGGTATTTCCAAGGTCCAGGCCTGTGGTAAATAATGCTTTTGTAAGCTTACTGATAGTCATACCCAGTGCAGTAAAGGTAACTGCCATCATAAATACCATAGGGATCCAGAGCATGCAGCCCTGGCGTTTTGTTTTCTTAAGAAATACTGCGCAGGCTACAAGGGCAAGTACAGATAACAGCTGATTGGCAGAACCAAACAGCGGCCAGATTTCTGCATATCCTACCTTTGTAAGCAGATAGGCAAGTACCAGTGTAATGATCGTCGCAAAATATTTATTGGTTACTACTTTTAAGAACGGGCTCATATTTTCCTCGTCTGTATCAGAATCAAGGAAAAATTCCTGGAATGACAGACGTCCTACTCTGGCTACTGAGTCAAGAGATGTCAGCGCAAAAGCTGATACAGCCAGATTGATCAGTGTAAATACCAGTGAATGTGGCAAACCAATTACAGAAAGGAAGTTTGCAATAGCACCTGCAAATATCTGCGGCTGAGTGGTAAGTCCCTGTGCTGCTGCCTCACCATCTGCAAAGGATGCAACAGCAATCAGTGCAATAATTGCCAGCATACTTTCCATAAGCATTGCACCAAAGGAAACCGGAAGCATGTTCTTTTCATTTTTGATCTGTTTTGACGCAGTACCGGAGGATACCAGTGAATGGAAGCCTGAAACTGCACCACAGGCAATTGTCACAAAAAGAATAGGGAACATGTACTGTCCGTCCACATTAAAGCTTGTAAAAGCCTTAAGATTACAGGATGGATTGGCTGCAAATACACCGATAACCGCACCAACGATCATGAAGATCAGCAGATAACTGTTCAGATAATCACGGGGCTGGAGCAGCGCCCATACAGGGGCAACACTGGCTACCAGAATATATGCAAAGATAATAATATGCCAGGTTCCAAGACTTACATATACCGGGAATTTAAGTCCCAGCGCAATTGCGAGCACTAATAATAAAATAGCCACTGCAGTATTAATCCATTTATTAAACTTGGAATATTTAAGGAAAAATCCCAGTCCCACTGCCTCGATGATAAATAACATGGAAGTTGTTGCAACTGCTCCGTTTGCTGCTACCCTGGTAACGGTTCCTGCATTATCTGCCACAAATCCGTTAAAGGTTCCTGCCACAACATCTGCAAATGCTGCAACAACCAGAATACAGAACAGCCAGCAGAATAAAAGGAATAATTTCTTTCCCAGTTTTCCGATATAAGCTTCAATGATATATCCGATTGTACGGCCTTTGTTCTTTACAGAGGCATACATAGATGCAAAATCCTGAACTGCTCCGAAAAATACACCGCCGATCAGGATCCAGAGCATAACCGGAAGCCAGCCGAAAATTGCTGCCTGGATCGGTCCGTTGATAGGACCTGCACCTGCTATGGATGCAAACTGATGACCAAATACCACATTGGTATCAGCCGGTACATAATCCACTCCATCCTCCATCTCATATGCCGGTGTTTTTGCTTTTGGGTCAATGCCCCATTTGTTCTGAAGATAACGGCCATACAGAAGATATGCTCCACCCAGCACTACAATGGCTATTATCATCATTACTATTCCACTCATAATGTCTTCCCTCTTCTTTCTTTTATATTTATATATAAAAAACGCCCCTGCTATCCAATTTCCAATTGAATAGCAAAGGCGGAATATTCCGTGGTACCACTTTGTATTATTATACCTGTCACCAGATACAATCTCTTAACACTGTCTAAACCAAACAGCTTCTCCTGTAACGTGAAGACCACGTCCCGGCTTACTATAGATTTCAGCGGAATGCTCCCGGGTGATATCACAAAATACCATCTGCCGCATCTCACCTGTCTGCAACTCTCTGTAATCCGGTTCCTTCTGTGACCTGTCCTGTTCTATGCATTTCTCTTTTTTATTTATCTAAAGTTTTACTCTTCTTTTTATAAAATATCAAGAGATAATTTATATATATTTTACAATTATAGATAGGTGTTTTTATGCAATATGTATGATTATCAAGCAGATATTCGCAATCCGCTTCGCACGCATACGGTCATTTTATATCGTTATCTGTTACCTATAGCAATCCTCGTAAATAATGCATTTAAGACAGTTCAGCAGAGTGCGAAAGACAAAGAAGATATCTGCAGGCGTGCTGACACACGGCAAAGATATCTGACGCAGGATTTCACACTCTGATGGGCTGGGTTAAGATGCATTATTTTAGAGGATTGCTATAAAACCATTTTCAAATGCATTCATTTGTATAATATACGTAATTGTTTTTCTGTCTTGTACTTTCTCCGTCCTCTGCATATAACAGAGAAAGAAAATTTTACAGAGATTTTTCATTAGCGAGCATGTGTATTTTACAAACTGTTTCTATAATAGTAATCAAAGAATTGAAAGAGAAAAGAGGAATCATTATGTATCAGACATTATGGAATTCTATTAATAAACAGGTAAAAAACTCACATGCTTCCGCAGCTTTTCTGGCTGTTTCACTTATGGGCTGGACAACGATCGGTCTTCTGGCAGGATTTTTGATCTGCATGATCGGCGGTATGTCCTTCGTTACAAAGATAACCGTTGTTCTTTGCAGTGGCGGATATACAGGACTGATTCTTGGTTTCTTTGGCGGTATTTTATATCTGTACAGATCAGAACCCCACCATTTGGCTGACGCCACCCCTTCACAGGTTTCCACTACTTCTAAAATATCTCTCAACGCCAAGACAGCTGCCCGGTAATAAATCGGACAGCTGTTTTTTTGTGTACGCTGTCAGGCGCACACAGTTACAAAAAATGGTGAACCGGACTGAATTCACCATCTTTTTTCTTTATCTTCTGTTATTAATAACCTCTCTCGCCATATCTGCAAGTTCACCGGCAGATAATTTTCCATCTATTTGCAGCAAATCATACTGGATGCCATCTTTATTCCAGTTAACGCTTTGAACCTGACTGACTTCAATCTGAGAAGCGCTGCCATCGTAACTGAATACAACTTTTCCACTGGCCTGGTCTTTTTTATCCTGTTCTGTCAATTCGTAATCATCCGATACTACTTTATTTATATAATGTACATAATACAGATTTGTTCCATTTATAGTGGCAATAATATCACCTGCCGGTGTAAGCTTTGAATTGAACTTCTGCTGTTCAAACGATACAACATCTCCATTCTTCTGATAATCAAAGGACACAGATTTAAACTTCTCAATTACATTTGCATTGTCGTCCTTAAAACTGTTTTTTACAATATTGCCATCCTTGAAGCAGTACCCGTTCTCAAAGGTATCAATCAATACCGGTCTATACCCAATATCCTTTGTAACCTGTTCTGCCGTTGGAAGAGATGTATAATCAGCACGTGATGCAGATGAACCTGTCCACATTGAAATCTTCCCTGTTGCCGCCACAGCAGTAGCTCCAATTGTAAGTGTTGCAGCTATCAACAAAGGTAATATTTTCTTTTTTGATCTCATAGTCGTTTGCTTCCTTTCTGTATCTGCGAAGTCAAGTTTTGCATAAACTCTCTGTCTGATATTCTCTGTATCAATATCAAGAGCATTGCAGGAAGTATCTGCCTGTTTTTGTATTCCCAATTCTTTAAGCAAATTTTTTCTTCTCATAATCTTTCCTCCGCATTCGATAACATTTTTCTGAGTTTTCTTTTTCCTCTTGAAAGTCTGGTCTTAACTGTAGAAATATTAAGTCCCATTGCTTTTGAAATGTCCTTGATTTTTTCATCAAATTTATACCGTCTTACAAAAATCTCGCTGTCAGGTTCGCCAAGGCTCATAACTGTTTCCCATACATAATTGTTATGAAAATTCTCTTCAATGAAATTTTTGCCATCTGACAGTTCAATATCCTCAAGAAATGTATGATCCGTTTTTCTGTTTATCCGTTTCAGAGCAAAATTCCGGGCAACGGCAGCAAGATATGACCGTAATGTACCTTTCTGTAAATCTATCCTCCCGGCATTCTTCCAGAGTACAATAAACACATCTGCCACAATTTCTTCAATATCCTCTTTCGGCAGTGAATTGCCGGCCATATGATACAAAACAGTACTCAAATACGGTGTATAAATTTGGATTGCTTCATCTATTGAATTTTTTTCTCTATTCCTGAGACGCTGCAAAAGCTCTGCTTCATCTGTCATATCAACCCAACTTTCTTTTTAATACTTTCAAAAATTAAAAGCTTTTAACCTTTACATTCTTATATATCCTGCCAGGGAACAAAAAGTTTCATTTCTTATAAAAAAAAGTATACAGAACTTGTGTTAAATTCTGTACACTCTCAATGAACTGTTCCTTTTGCATTTTATCTTCTACCCATCCATTTACCTCTGATACCTGATAAAAATAAAACCTCCAAACTGAGTAATCTTATCTTACATCAGTTTGAAGGTTTGCACAAAACTTCCTTGCTCAATCAAAACAAATCGTTTTCTAAGGTTTAGTTAAAATCCCAGAATCCAGTCCCTGTTTCAGGATCGTATTTGCGGTGGATAGTTCCGCCTGTTACCGGACGAAGTTCAATTTCTGCAGTATACAGTACAGTAATTGATTTCATATGACCTGCTGCCATGCAATGTCGTTCACCATCTTTATAAGAAAATACTGCATGGGTATGATGGTAACAGGTATTATTTTCACCTGTGACCACGTTTCCATTTAAAGATACCAACTCAAGCATTCCAGAAATGCGCTGTTCTTCGAAGCTGCCTGTCTCTGGGATAAAGGTCTGGATTTCTGCATCCTTGCATCCTCCGATTCCGGAAAAAGTGGCTGATCTGATATTTTCTTTTTTACATATTTCGAGGATTGTACTGATAATTTCGTCATCACGATCCATTCTTATGTAATAGCATTCACCGAATTTTCTGTAGTCCATTTTTTACCTCCATTCTGTTACAGCAATTTCTCGCCACAGGCAGAATCAATGATCAGCGTATTAATAAAACCACCTCGCAAAGCACCTGCAACAGCTGCTGCTTTTGCTTCTCCATAAGCAACACAGACTACATTTTTACACCTCTTCAAATCATCATACCCAATTCCTATCATTCTGTCATTTAAAGAAGTGTTGATTTCTTTCCCATTGATATCATAGAAATGACCGCCAATATGTCCAACCGCTCCTTTATTTCCCAGAAGATGAAAAGTGCTTTCCCCAAGGTAATTCTCCCAGGTTTTATATTCCACAGAACCGACACTTGTCAGAATTACATCTGCATTCTGTGCAAGCTGCAGAGCTGTTTTAATAGTATCATCCTGAATAAGAATTTCTTTTAATTCTCTATTTTTCACAAAAAGAGGGGCATAAATATACTGATATGTTCCACCGTATGCAGACGCCAGGTCTTTTGCCAGATCCATGGCATCCCGTTCCGGACGTTTCACATTTGAGGCACCCATAATCGGAACCACTGTAATAGGAATATTTTTCTTATTATTTGCATCAATATATTTCACTATATGATAAAGGGTATTTCCCCATGAGATTCCTACTACCATCTTTTCTTTAACAACAGAATCCAGATAATATGCGGAAACTTCTGACAGACGGCTGGTAATCTGTTCCTTGCCGGTATCTCTTGAGGAAACAACTCTTACTGTTTTGACACCGTAAGTCTGTTGGATTTCTTTTTCCAGATTCAAGTCACGTTCCCAGGGTTCTTTAATGGAAATTTCTACAATACCGAGTTCTCTTGCTTCTTTCAGCATTCTGGAAATTTTGGATCTGGATGTATACATCCTGTCTGCAATTTCATTTTGTGTCATTTCTGAATTGTAATATAAATTCGCTACCATGGCCAGAATGCTCCATTTCTCCTGAACGGTCATATTTTCATATTTTTTTATGTCTTCCATTGCTGTTCCATATCCCTTTCCATTATATCAGTATCAAAAGATGTTTTAACTCTGACCTCATTATATTCGAAAAAAGGATAATTTGTAAAGTCTCTGCAGACTTTCACAAACTATCCTCTGTTTCTGCCATTTACATTTTTATGGTCTGGCTTTTCTGATCACACGTACTATATTACATTTCACACGTTCTGTCCGTAGTATGCATTTGCACCGTGTTTTCTATAATAATGTTTATCCTGTAATTCCTGCGGTGCAGGTTTTACCTGTGAATTGATAAGTTCGGCACGCATTGCCATTTTGGCGCATTCTTCAAGGACTACTGCATTGTGAACTGCTTCCATACCGTCTTTCCCCCAGGTGAATGGACCATGATTTTTGCATAAGACTGCCGGAACTGCAAGAATATCTTTTTTCATTTTCCTGAATTCATTGACAATCAGAATACCTGTATTTTGCTCATATGCCTGGTCAATTTCTTCTTTTGTAAGACATCTGAGACATGGGACTTCTCCATAAATATAGTCTGCATGAGTGGTACCGTAGCATGGGATGTCTCTTCCTGCCTGTGCCCAGCTTGTTGCATAGGACGAGTGAGTATGCACAATACCGCCGATTTCCGGAAATGCTTTGTAAAGTTCAATATGAGTCGGAGTATCGGAGGATGGATTATATTTGCCCTCAATTTTATTTCCGTTCAGATCCATGATAACCATGTCTTCCGGTTTTAATTTTTCATATGGTACACCACTTGGTTTAATGGCGAAATAGCCTGTTTCTCTGTCAATTTCGCTGACATTTCCCCAGGTAAATGTAACCAGACCATGTACAGGGAGCTGCATATTCGCTTCATATACCCGTTGTTTCAGTTCTTCTAACATTATCTGTTTTCCTTTCCATAATCAACTATAGCTAATTCCATAAAATAATGCAATCAAGACAGTTCAGCAGAGTGCGAAAGACAAGGAAGATACCTGCAGGCGTGCTGACACACGGCAAAGATATCTGACGCAGGACTTCACGCTATGATGGGCTGGATTAAGATGCATTATTTTAAAGGATTGCTATAGCCAAATTCATACATAGTAATCTCATTAATTTCACGGTTTGTAGAAATCACATAGTCTTTCCCATCCTTATGGAATCCATAAGCATTTGCCGGACCGCAGTCGTGGTCTATCAGTTCTGCGTGATACTGTCCGTTTTCCCAGCAGAATTTCAGAAGATCTCTGTTTCCTTTTCTGTGACCGATCATGACTACCGGTTTTCCCTGGATTTCCCCACTCCAGATTGCATGAAGAAATTCGATTTTCTCCGGATATTCATAGTCAAGCTCATATTTACCATCTTTTTCTCTGTAAATCAGAACAGTGTCACCGTGGAATGGAGATAATACCAGCAATTCATCTTTTCCATCTCCGTCAAAGTCGATGAGAGTGGCATCGCTTGCAGGAGTTTCCAACAGGGTTTCTATTGTCCATTCCGGGTTTGCAGATGTGGGCGGATAGAAACGGAAGACTCCACCATCACAGCAGACGATGGATGACATTTTTCCATCTCTTACTACTCTGTAGTATCCGTGGTTTTTCAGCATATTATCTTTAATTACTTCCAGCTTCAGCTGATGTTTATCATCAAAGCCGCTGAGATCATCCGGAAGAAGTGCTGCATATACTTTTCCAGGGCTTGACCAGTCATCCTTGTATTCGTGTCCGGATTTGAGGCAGCATGCGATCAGATAATGTTTTCCCTCGCTTTCAATGATGTCAAATCTGTGTACAAACGGCAGATCTGTCAGAGTGCGTATCTCCCATTCTCCGTCCTTTGGTGTAGCGATGATGATCTTTGCTTCTTTGGAATCATTAGGAGAATAGAATTTATGGGTTGCCAGAAACTGTCCGTCTGTTCCCGGGACCTGTACCATTGTCATAACTCCGCCAGGGCCTTCCCACACGGTTTCTTCTTCCTTTCCATTGATATCAAACAGAATACATCTGTCAGTTTTTTCTGCTGCTACCAGAATGTGGTCTGTATTTTTATAATGTAATGGAGCTATGGAATAACATTTTTCCAGATTTGCCAGTACTTTTTTATTCATTGTGATTACTTCCTTTCTGAATCAGATACTCTTGCCTGATTCATCTAAAAATAATTTTCTTTATCCGATTTTGCATACTGGATCTGCGGAACCAGAAGCATCAGTATGATAGCGATGATCGCACCTGGAAGTCCAAGCCATTTCAACAGTGCAGAAATTCCAAGCCATACAGTCGAGAAGTCAGTTGTTCCATGCCATCCGCCGTACGGCACCAGTTCTACAAGCCATACAGTAACTGCGCCCAGCAGTACCTGGATCAGGCCACAGATAAACGGGATGATCATGGCTGCTTTTACACCGCCCCGTTTGTTTGCAAAAATAGCGATAATAGCGTTGTCAAAGAATACTGTAGTAAATCCCATGATAATGATAACCGGGGAATGGAACACGATGAGTCCCAGAATTGCAATCACCTGTCCTACCATTCCACAGAGGAATCCGATGGTTACTGCATTTCCCGGTGCATAGTTGAATGCAACTGCGCAGTCTACTGCTGGAACTGCACCCGGGAGAAGTTTATCTGAAATTCCCTTGAATGACGCTGTCAGTTCACCTACAAAGAGCTTCACACCCATATTTAAAATCTGAAGATATACGGTAAAATATAATGACTGAATCAGAATATATACCGGAAAAGCCGTTGTTTCTGCAAATCCGCTGTCAATCTGGCGCATGAAATCTTCACCGAGGATTGCCATGATGGTTCCGAAAAACACAAGCATTAAAGTAGATGTTGCAGTAATGTTGTCCTCAAACATCTTGAGGAATCCCGGAAATTTAAGGTTTTCAATGGAGTTTTCTTTTTTTCCGAATATGTGTGCTACTTTATCCGTGATCCATACTGCAACCATCTGCTGATGCCCAATTGCAAATCTGTCTTTTCCGTCTGTAAGGTTGAGACAGGCATCTACTGTAAGATTGGAGCTGACTGCCTGATAAGTACCTACCAGCATTCCTACCAGGATCGCACCTGTAATATTTCTCAAATATGGAATAAACAGAAATACGATCCAGGTAACTGTAGTAGCCTGCTGCACCATAATATGTCCGGTGAGAAGAAGTGTTCTCAGCTTCGTCCACTTTTTGAAAATCAGTAAAATAATGTTCCAGATAAATGCAATAAGAAGTGATGTCATTGCCCATGCAGCAGAGCAGCCGATACTCTCTAATGCTTCATTTGCAGCATTCAGTCCAAAATACGGATCAATTACAACTGCATTTAACTGAAATCTTTCATTTAATCCAACAAGGATCGGACGGAATGTGGTGATCAGTCCATTTGCACCTGCCATCAGGATCAGGTATCCGATCACACCCTTGAAAAATCCGCCTACACATTCGTACCATTTTTTTCGCTGAAGAATATATCCAAGCAAGATGATCAGACCTACAAAAAGCTCTGCTCTTGTCAGGATATTGCTTGTTAAAAAATTAAATATGGAATTCAAACCTGCCATCTTTTTGCTTCTCCCCCCACACTCTCTTATAAATACGGTTCATCTGTGCTCTGTATCTTTCGTATTCCAGAATCTTTTTATCATCAGGAAGATAAATTTTCACTTCATCCTGACGGCTGATACACTCAAATGCTTTTTCTACATTCTCAAAAATTCCCATTGCTGTGACTGCGATCATAAGTGCCCCTCTGGCTGTGGCATCTGCTTTTCCTCTGCGGATGATCTTCATACCATAGACATTGGTCTGTATGTCATTGAATGGAACGCTGTTGGAAAGACCTCCATTGATGTAGATGTCAGAAACTTTTACATATTTGTTCATAATATCGATTCCATTGCGGATTTCATAGCAGATTCCCTCCAGAAGGCTTCTCAGCATATCCTGCTTTGTTGTTCCGAGAGTTACATTTGCAAACTCTGCTTTTGCCATATTGTTCCAGTCCGGTGTGGATCTTCCCATAAAGTATGGAACACAGAGACATCCGTGTGAACCGATCGGTGTCTGTTCTACTTCACGGTTAATCTCATCAAAAGAACTGTCCGGATAAAACTGTCTTCTGAACCAGTCAAATGCAGAACAGCAGGTTAATACACTGGATTCCAGAATATACTGGCCTTTTACAGATGAGAAGTTGCAGATTGCATCCTGTTCCAGATTTTCCGGCACCTGATCTGTTGCTGTGATAAGATAGCCACCTGTTCCGGTTGTTACAGACATGACACCTTTTTTGACTACTCCCTGTCCGATGGCTCCACACTGCTGGTCACCTCCAGCTGTGATCACAGGAATTCCTTCCTGACATCCCGTGATCTCTGCAAAGGCTTTTGTAATATGTCCGCAGACACTTCCCGGCTCTACCAGTTCGCACAATTTTTCTTTTTCTACATGAAAAATTTCCAGAAGTTCATCATCCCATTCATGAGTACGGATGTTCATCAGAAGTGAACGACTTCCATATGTATAATCTGTGCAGATACGTCCGGTCATCAGATAAATGAGATAATCCGGGATGACCATGAATTTATATGTTTTTGCATAGATTTCCGGACGTTCTTCACGAATCCACATCATCTTGGAGCCGGAAAACACCGGATTGACTCTGGAACCGCATAGAGAAAATACCTTGTCATTCAGGTTTTCCATAGATTCGCAGATATAATTTGTTCTTTTATCCTGCCACATGATCGCATTACTCAGCGGACGGATATTCTCATCTACCGGAATTACAGAAGAACGCTGTGAAGTAATGGAAATTGCATCAATCTTCTCTCCCATATTCTCAGCTTCTGCTACGGACTGTTTCAAAATGCTGTACAATGCATTTTCCCAGTCTGCAGGATTCTGTTCTACCCAGCTGTTTTCCAGATAGGTGGCCTGATAGAATTCCTGCTTCTCTGTCAGACATTTTCCCTGATGTTCAAAAAGTATTCCTCGCATACTTGATGTTCCTACATCAATAACCAGTACATTCATCCCAAATTTCTCCTTATATACTTTTTCTCCACATAATAAACCCTTCGTTGACCGTTTTCAGACAATTCTGTTTTTATAAGCAAGAACGGAACGGAATATTCTGTGGTGCTTCGAAGCAGTCTTCAAATCCTCTTCTGTGGTGATAGTAAATCTTGTCCTTGTCTGCCGGGTATGTGTATTTGCCGCCTACCTGCCAGAAGAATGGATGGAATTTATATTCATTTCTGTCTTTCTTGAAATCATACAGAACCTTTATCTCATCGCAATCTGCCTGGAAGTTTGTCCATACATCCCAGTGGATTGGAACTACTACTTTACATTTCAGATTTTCTGCCATACGAAGGATATCGATAGATGTCATTTTATCCTGCATACCGATGGGATTTTCTCCAAATGAACCGAATGCTACATCGATATCATAGTCTTTTCCATGTTTTGCAAAGTAGATGGAGAAGTGTGAATCTCCGGAATGATAAATATTTCCGCCTGGTGTCTTTACCAGATAGTTGACTGCTTTGTCGTCCATGTCTGTCGGGCACACACCTGTAAGTTCTTCTCTGTCCGGACCTGTGGAATCTGTTGTTACGATACAGGTTCTGTCAAAGGAATCCAGAGCCACGATCTCGATGTCTTTGATCTTAATGGCGTCACCAGGTTTTACTGTGATGCAGCGGTCTGCCGGAACACCCCATTTCTGCCAGAGTTCTACAGATTTCTTTGGTCCGATAAATGGCACCGGGATTTCTTTTCCGTTTTCATCTGTAGTTGTCATTCCACTGTTGATCACATGTGCCGCCCACTCCGGTGACATATGATCCTGATGATAATGTGTGGCAAGAACTGCATCTACTTTCTTAAATGCAAATGGATCAATTACAAATGGAACGTTTCTCAGGTTTGGCTGCATGGCTCTTCCTCCACACATGTTTGCCATCTGATGTCCGACTTTCATTTTTCCATCACCGTGTGTACGTTTTCCGTTTCCGCACCAGAGGTCAATAGTGATGTTTGTGTCTGCCGGTGTCTTGAACCATACACCTGTACATCCTAACCACCACATTGCTACATTTCCCGGCGCTACTACTTCGTTCTCAATATCTTCTACTAACCACGTACCCCATTCCGGGAAAGTGCTTTCAATCCAGCTCTGTCTTGTCATTTCACTAATCTTACTCATGAATCTCTCTCCTTTTGATTATAACGTTTTTCTCTTGTTGAGAGTATATTATCACCTGCATTTTTATATTTCAACATATTTTCACCATCTGCACAAATGTGCAATTTACATTTTTTCAGTGTTTGAACATTTGTAATTTACAGTGAACAAAAAAGAGAAAGAAAAGAACATCTATCATTCTTCGCTTTCTCTTTTATTATTTGTTTATGTTTCCAACTGCTTAATTTATGCTTCTCTGTCCAGAAGTGTACGCATACTCTGATTTGCAAAACAGATATCTTCTTTCCAGTTCTCTTTTCCTACGTCCCATAATTCAGTTACGTAGCGGCGGACACCCAGGCTCCATGCTGTGTTAATGATTTTTTCAAACTGTACATGGCCTGTGAGAAAAGGAACTTCGCGGAAGATTCCCGGTTTTGTTTCTTTCAGATGGAGCGCGATCAGTTTTCCCTTACCCAAGGAGAGATCTTCGCATACATCGTGTTGATTCTCTACTGCTGCGTTTGTGATATTTCCTGCATCCGGGTAGATTTTCAGATATGCGGAATCTACCATGTTTACATACTGGACTGCTTTTCCGGTAGTGTTCATGAAGTTATTCTCCATGGTTTCAAATCCTACCAGAATTCCCTCGCGTTCTGCGATTTCTGCAATCTTTTTTACATTTTCCAGAAAGTATTTCTTTGTTTCTATTGTGGATTCTCCAAAGTAGATATCATATCCCGGAATCATAACTGTACGCACGCCCAGATCAACAGCAAGCTCTATGGATTTCTCTGCAATCTGCATTGCTTTCTTTCGGATTTCTTCGTCCGGATCGCCCAGCGCATATTTTGTCAGAGCACTTACACTCATGGAACCAATCGGAAGTCCCGCCTGAAATACAGCTTCCATAATTTCTTTTTTTTCTGCTGTATTCATGAAGATACGATTGATTTTTTCATCTGTGGCATCTATGCACATTTCCATGTAATCATATCCACATTCTTTGGCACATTTTAATTTTTCACTCCATGATAATGTATTTCTCATGGCTTTCTCATATAATCCAATCTCATACTTTTTCATCATGCAATCTCCCTTGTATTACTCTAGAGCGCGTTTGAAAAATGCTTTTCGCAAGATGTGCGTCACAATTTGTGGGAGATTTTGTCCGGATGAGGGCGTCGTAGCGGGCTACGGCAACCGAATTCGGGCAAAATATACCGCAAAGTGGGGCGTGCAGATTGTGAGAATGATTTTTCAAACACACTCTAACACTCATTTACTTGTGATTTCGATTGCATGATAGCATTTCAGATTCTGGTTTTCAACATATTTTCATTCAATGCACATATGTGCAATTTTAACATCTTCCACAGTTTCTGCATGGATTGCATTTGGCTTTTTTTATATGCGGATACCATTCATGGATTTCCGGTAATGGATCGCCTTTTTTCCATTCTTTTACACTATAGTGATCCATAAAAAACACTTTTTCCCCAAAGTATTCTATTTCCAGTGGATAGATTGTAATTTTTTCAGGATTCATACAGCTTTGACAGATTCTGGGGGACAATATCTGATCTCCAAATGATACTGCCTGATCCATAGTAATGATCTGCATATGATTTTCGCTGATATATTCTATTTTTTGTTCTGCTGCACATGTGTATGCTGAGGGAATTTTCACTTTGTTGATCGTAAATATCCCTGCAGGAGTTTCTGCTGTTTTCATTAATCTGCCACCTCTAATTTCTGTCTATAGCGATTCTCAGAAATAAAGCATTATTTTGATGATCACTATAATCCTATACAGCTTACTATAGTACTCTCTACATATTCTGTCCATAGTGCATTATTATCTGTTTATCCAAGTGCTACATCTAGTATCATCATCAGAGAGAATCCTATGGCAAAGAAAAGGGTTCCTATGTTGGAATGTTCTCCGGCAGACATTTCGGGGATGAGTTCTTCCACTACTACATAGAGCATAGCTCCGGCAGCGAAACTTAAAAGATATGGAAGTGCCGGGACAATGAGGCCGGCGGCAAGAATCGTAAGGACTGCACCGACAGGTTCTACAATCCCGGACAGGACTCCTCCTGCAAAGGCTTTGGTTTTTCCCATTCCCTCAGAACGCAGGGGCATAGAAATAATGGCTCCCTCGGGAAAGTTTTGAATGGCAATCCCGATAGAAAGAGCCATGGCTCCCATTATAGTGATCTGGGCGTGACCTGTTAAATAGCCTGCATATACGACTCCTACTGCCATTCCCTCCGGAATGTTATGCAAAGTTACTGCAAGAACCAGCATGGTAGTTCTCTGAAGTTTGCTCTTCGGACCTTCTGCCTTGTCACTGTTCTGGTGAAGATGCGGGATCATGTGATCCAGCAAGAGCAAAAAAAGCACCCCTATCCAAAATCCCACTGCTGCCGGTACAAATGAAAGCTTCCCCAGTCCGGAAGACTGTTCAATTGCCGGGATCAGCAGACTCCATATGGAAGCTGCAACCATAACTCCTGCAGCAAAGCCGGTAAGTGCCCTTTGAATCTGTTCATTCAGATTCTTCTTCATGAAAAATACGCAGGCAGCTCCTGCAGAAGTTCCAAGAAAAGGAATCAAACTTCCATAAAATACATTTATATCCATCAATTTATTCCTCCTGTTTTTATTTGTATGCAAATAAAAGAAATAGGTTCTTGTTATTTGTTTGATTTAGTTAGTCTGCTCTAACTCTAATCAGTATATCAGATTTTTTTACAAATAAAAAGAGAATACAAAATTTTTTGTTATTTTGTATTCTCTACATTAGAGTGTGTTTGAAAAAGCTTTCTGCAAAATATACTGCAAAGTGGGGCGTGCAGATTGCGGAAATGTTTTTCAAAACACGTTACATAGTGCAACAGAAATAAATATTCTCATGTAAACTGCATTTTGGATTAAATCCTGCGTGGCAGTAAGGGCAGCTGCCTTTTTTGTATTCCTGAAGTGTAAGTTTCCTGCCACAGTTTCCGCATAAAACAGGATAAACTTCTTCCGGTGTTGTTGCAACAAATGAATGGTCTTCCAGTTCATCGTGGCAAGAATAGCATGCGTAATATTTCCTGCATTTCGCACAAAGCAATGCAGCTATGTCAAGCTGTGTGTGATAGTGTGTACACCGTCCTGCTTTATCAAGTCCGATTCCGTGAATCTTTATGTTTTCCTGCTTTACCAGATTGTCTTCCGGCAGGCTATTCTTTAACCTGTTACTTTTATCAGCGGTTTCCTGCATTGTTGATTCCTTTTCTGATGGGAATTGCGATCAGTACTGCAAGAACTGTGATCACAATATCCTTTGGAATAAATGCTGTTAAGGAGTATACTGCGATTGCCGGGATGCTCATGGAGCCTCCTACAAAGTGCCACTGCAGACCACCGATTGTCTCAACGATCAGAAGTCCGATCAGTGCGAATACGATTGAGATTGCAAGATTCTTTGTCTTGTTCTCTGTTTTCGGACGGATTCCGCAGAGCCAGGTCATGATTGGCCATGCCCAGATGTATCCTCCGGTAACTCCCACAATGCTGCTGATTCCGCCTGAGAAGTTAGCAAAGATCGGAAGACCGATGGCTCCTAACAGAACGTAAACCAGTGTTGCTGTAGTTCCAAGCCTGGAACCAAGTACTGCGCCTACAAGTGCTACACCAAATACCTGAATGGTGATCGGTACACCGGTAGGCATTGGCAGTGAAATCTGTGATATTACTGCAAGAACTGCTGCAAACATACCAACCAGTACCATTTCTCTGGTTGTAAATTTTCTCTCTGCAGCAGGGCTTTTTGCATATGACTGACTCATAATAAGACTCTCCTCTTTCCCTGTTGATGATTGGTTTTGACTTTCTTTTTATATCATAGGCGCGGAGAATTGTCAACTTATTTATCTGAATTCAGTTTACATTTGTTTCCGATAAGTATCCGGCGATACATCTGTATAGCGTTTAAACACTCTGGAGAAATAAGTGCTATTTTCGAATCCAAGAAGTTCTGAGACTTCATAGACCATTTTTCCATCCTGAAGCATTTGTCTGGCCAGTTCTATTTTTCGGAGGTTTACATATTCTATGAAATTATAACCGATTTCTTTTTTGAACATGGTGCTGAGATAAGCTGAGGAAACTCCTGTTTCAGCAGCTGCATCTGACAGATGGATTGGTTCCGTGATATGCGCTTCTATATATTTTACTACTTTCTGCAGGATTTCAGATCTACTGCATTTGTAGGCAATCCAGAATTTTTCCATAAAAATATCATTAAATTTCAGAAACCATTTTTCTATTTCCCTGAGGCTTTCCATCATCATGATTTTCTGATAATGACAATTATCACCATCCAACTCTATTTCTTCCAGTGCGCCGTCCAATGACTGTGCAACCAGGGAATAAATTCCCAAAATATCCATAAAATTTCTTCTCAGCACATTGATACTGACATAAGGCTCCTGTCGGATCAGTCCGAAGATTCCATACAGCTCCTGTTCAACTTTTTCTCTGTCAAAACTTCGAATCTTCTCTTTTAGGGAATCCAGATATCCATGCATTCCTCGTGGACTATGACCTTCTGTTTCAATCTTCTTCTGAAAAAACACCAGTTTCTCTTCTTTATCATAATAACTGAAAAGCTGTATCTGCTCGGCCATCGCAGCAGCCCGAACAAGATCCGCAGTTTTTTCCATGCAACCTTCAAAGATTCCCATGTACAGTTCTCTGCCTGTTTTCCGCTCTGCCCTTTTCTTTAATTCCATATAAACAGATCTTTCCGGTTTTTCTTTCAGCAGGAAATATCCATACTGATTTCCCTTCTGAATCTGCAGACCTTCCCTGAGTTCGGTTTCTGCCCATTTATGGATCATTTCCATAACCCCGGACAACTCTTCTGTATCTTTCGCCAGTATACAGATTAATGTCTGATAATTACAGGTACCTGCAAAAATATCTCTGCTGTCTCTCATAATCTCTTCATAACGGATCTCACGTATTCCCTGCATATGCACCTTATTTCTTTCTTCTGTTTCTCCCAGACACTTTTCCAGAATACTTTCCAGTTCATCAGAACTCAGATTCAGTTTTCGCAGATAATCATACGCCCCCAACTTCATTGCCTTCTTTACAACATCGAATTCTTCCTGGCAGCTTACCACGATTACTCTGGTTTGCATTTCTTCTTTCTTCAAAAATTCCAGAATTTCTAGCCCGCTGACTCTGGGGATATTCAGATCAAGAAGAATGATATCCGGACGGCTGTTCCGGATCATTTCCAATGCTTCTTCTCCATCTGTTGCATCCGGCAGCAGTTCCAGATCCAGTTTCTTCCAGTCTACAAGCTGACGCAGTCCAAGTCTTGCCAGAATTTCATCCTCTACGATCAATACCTTTTTCATAGAATGTTCTTCCCTTCATCCGGATAATAATTGCTATCTTTTTATCCTATTTTATCACCTTTCTTCTGATTCTGTAATTTTTTTTGGAAGACGAACCCATATTTCGAAACCATTTCTGACCTTTTCATTATAGATCAGTCCATAAGATTCGCCGTACAACAGCTTCAGTCTGGAATTTACATTGTAAAGCCCGATCCCCGTCACAGCTCTCTGGTTCTTCTCTCCCTTCAGAAGATCTTCAATCTTCTTTTTATCCGCAGAATTTCCATTATTGAATACAGATATGACAAAATCATTCTCATACTCTATTGCAGAGACTATAATCTGCCCTGCTGGCACACCTTTTACTCCGTGCAGAATCGCATTTTCTACAATCGGCTGCATGGTAAATGCAGGGATTTCATAATAGAATAGTTCTGTTGGAATTACATTATAATACTGAAACGAACTTCCAAACCGCATCTGCATGATATCTACATATGCTTTCAGAAGTGCCGTTTCCTGTCCCACAGTAGTCATGCCGTTTTTGTTACTGTAAACTGCATGCAAAATATCTCCCAGTGCTTCCAGTGCTTTCTCCGTGTTTTCATTCCCCCCTGCACGGTCCTGTCCTTCTTTTATGGCCATGATCCTTATGGAATTAACCGTGTTAAAGATAAAATGAGGGGAAATCTGCGACATGAGCATCTCATAATGGGCTTTTTCTTTTAATCTGCTCTCTCTTTCTACTTTTTCCAGAAGCTCTTCGATCTTTTTCCCAGCCTGGTTATAGCAGGATACAAATTTGCTCATCTCCTTGAAAGAACCTCTGGGTTCCTCCAGAACTGCCATTCCATTGGGAGCTTTTTCCAGAGTCTGTGCCACTTCAACCAGAGGTCTGGCGAGCCTTCTGGAAAAATATAACATAGTACAGACCGTGAATCCGATTACCAGCAATACCATTTCCAGAATATGCTGGAGAATCTTTCTGTTTTCCTTCAGGAAAATTTCCCGTGGCACAAGATAGACCAGTTTATTGGACGCATTTTCCAATTCACCTGCTATATAGTAGAAATCATCTTCCAGGTTACCGGTAATGATCTCCTTCTCAGAAATCTCTTTTACAGACTCCTGTTCTCCCAGCTCTTTCAGCTGTTTCTGATATTTCTCATTATATCCCATCAGTATATTATTGTTTCTGTCCAGGATATAAATGGCACCGCCTTCCTCTGTCACCTTGCTTGCTGCCAGTTTTCCCCAGATGTTCGTCTCAGACAGGCGGATCAGCATAACTCCCAGATTTTTGCCGGAATAATCCAGGATCTCACGTCCCATATAGAGATATTTCTGTACGTTGTCATATATGGTCATTTCCTGAAAAATTTCCCCGATGCCGGTACTGTAGGTCGTCTTTCTTCCATTCTTCAGAACCTCCTGATACCACTGTTCTTTCTCATAATCTGTCTCTGTCCTGCTTAATGCGTAGGAACCAATCACATATCCTGTTTTCGTAAGAATGGCTACTTTTCCGTTAACGGCATTTAAGACGGAGCTCTCTACATTCGAAATATCATTGGAAAGTTCTCTTTTCGCCTGATAAATCTCGTAGGAATCCCCGTCTTGTTCTAAAGTCCGCAGGTTCTTCAGCGTATTTTTGTTTGTCATCAGCATACTGGTGGCATAATTTGTCACCTCGATCATCTGATCCGCATTGTCTCTGATCTGGGACAGCAGATTTGTTTCATTGTTAATCTTATTTTCCGTGGTAACCTTCTGAAGATAGAAATTCAGAAGCATCAAAGCCAGGCACAGCGGCAGCACCACAAAAAATCCCATATAAAATGTGAGCTGCCTCCTTATGCTCTGGTTACCCGGATTTTTACGTTTGAAACCCATACGCAAATTTCCTCTTTCTACATCTGATCTGTGTTTTATCCTTTCACTGCACCGGCAGAAAGTCCTTGTACCAGATTCTTCTGTACCAGTGCAAAGAAGATCAGGATCGGTATCAGGCTGATCACCACCGCTGACATCAGCAGTCCCCAGTCTACAGAATACTGTCCTATGAAATCCTGCATACCGACCTGAATGGTTTTCTTTGAAGTTGTATTAATAAAAATAGACGCATACATATATTCATCCCAAGATGTCATGAAACAGAACAGGGCCGTGACAAAAAGTCCCGGTTTGGCCACATGGATGATCACATGAAAGAATGATGTCAACCTACTGCATCCGTCGATCCTGGCAGCTTCCTCCAGCTCCCATGGGATGGAAATAAAAAATGCACAGGTATTCCATATGGCAAAAGGCAGGGTAAAGGAGCAGTACATCAGAATCAGTCCTGTATAACTGTCAATCAGGTTCAACTGTTTCATAATAATATAGTAAGGAATACACAACAGGATTCCCGGAAACATTCTTGTCATAAGAACCGCCATCTTGATCTTCCCGGCACCTGCGATTTTATATCTGGTAAGTCCATATGCTGCCATTACTGATAATATCATACAGATCAGTGTTGTGACCAGTGTAATAAAAATACTGTTCATAAAATATCTTACGAAATTCGACTGAAACAGTACATGTCTGAAATTGTCAAATGTGATATGCGTCGGTATGATCTGGGATGGGTCATAAATCTGTTCTTTTGTTTTCAGGGCAGTCAGCACCACGTAGATAAACGGAGTCACTGCAAGGAAAACCATGACTATTGTAAACACATAGGCGATCACATGCCTTATGGCTTCATTTCGTTGTTTTGCAAGCATATATTTTCCTCCTCCCTATTCATTCTTTCTCACTTACCATCTTCAGATAAACTCCGGAAAAAACAGCCATGAATACAAACAATACCACGGATGCAGCTGCTGCAGTTCCGAAATTATGGTCAATAAATGCTCTTCTGTATGCATAGGTGTAAATGATCTCTGTGCTGTACAGCGGTCCACCTTTGGTCATCAGCCAGATGGTGTTAAAACAGGACACAATACCGATCAGGTTCAAAATGGTTGAAATAGCCAGAGGCTCTTTAATGATCGGAAGTGTGATTTTCCAAAAACACTGCCAACGACTGGCACCATCTATTTCCGCACTCTCATACACATCCCCGGAAATTCCCTGCAGTGCAGCCAGAATAAAGATCATCTGAAAAGGAATTCCCTTCCAGATTGCTACCAGAACCACACACCAGAACGCTGATCCCACATTTCCAAGCCAGGACACAGATTCTGTAATCATTCCCAGTTTCACTGCCAGGATATTAATGATACCTACATTTGCATTGTATAAAAAAGTAAAGGTCATGGCTGCTATGGCGTGAGGAACTGCCCATGGAACCAGGATCAAGGTTCTGTATACGGATCTTCCTTTCAGCTTTTGGTTCAGTGCAAGCGCAAGAAGCATGGCTGCCACAAGCTGCACTACAAGGTTTATCACTGTCCACTTTACTGTATTTCCAATAGACTGTATGAACACTTTATCTTTAAAAATATCAATATAATTCTGCAAACCTGCAAAAGTATTAAATGCAGGATCATTGGGGCGTACAAGGTTATAATTTAAGAAACTCAGATAAATACCTCTGAAAAGAGGATACACGGAAAGCGCCAGAATCGCAATCACTGCAGGTGCCATCAGAAGATATCCCGGAAGATTTTTTCTCAGCTCCAGACCTTCTTTTCTACATATTTTGGACATGATCTTCCTCCCTTCTCAACGAAGAAGCGCTGCCGACATTTCACGCCAGCGCCTCTGTTATTATTTCATGTTTGTTTCCCGGATATTTTTACTGATAATTAGATGCAATGTTTTCATTGAGCTTCTGGGTAAGAGAAGTCAGCGCATCTTCAGCTGATGACTGTCCGTAGTCTACTTCCAGGATGGCATTGGTGATCAGTTCATCGATGGATTTCTCATTGATAACAGCAGGTCTTGCTTCTGTATACGGAAATTCCTCTGTAAAGACTTTCAGTTTGTCATTTCCTTCCAGTGCTTTGTCATAGTCGAAGTCTTTACGTGCTGAAATCTTTCCTTCTACGCCAAGAAGAGAATCTCCTTTTTCTGAATTCAGATACTGAATCAGGTCATAAGCAAGTTCCGGATTTTTGCAGTTGGTATTAATATTCCAGGTCCATCCTCCCAGTACAGTTGCTTCTGTTTTTCCTTTTACCATCGGAGCAATGCCGTAATCCAAATCCGGATTAATATTTTCTACTCCGCTGGAGCACCAGTCTCCGCCCAACAGGAAGGTTGCTTCTCCATTTGCAAAACTTTCATATACTTTGTCCCATGTAGTTGCTTCTTTAAAAGACTCTACCAAACCGCCTTTGGAGATCAGATCACAAATATAATTCCATGCCTCTTTTCCCTCCTTATTGTCGATCACTACCTGCGGGATATCTCCACTTGTATCAATGACTGGGCATTCATTCTGATAGAAAAATGAATAAAAAGCATATGCACTCTGATAAGTAATAATACCGCCATATCCGGCTTCTTTTGCTTTATCTACTGCATCAGAAAGTTCTTCCCATGTTGTAGGAACATCGATTCCCAGTTCCTCCAGACGTTCTTTATTATAATAGAGACCCGTACAGTCCATATACCATGGCACGGAATAATATTTACCCTCAAATTTGCCGGAATTGAGTGGTCCTTCCTGATACTGCGCAGTAAGCTCATCGGCTGTGGTAATATCTTCCAGTGGATACAGAAGTCCCATTGCTGCAAGGTCAATGGCATGTCCGGAATTGTCCATCATTACAATGTCTGCTCCGCCTCCTGCCAGAGCTGCTGTCTGGAAAGATTCCTTAATATCCTGCTGGGAAGCTCCCTGCAATGTGATCTCCACCCCTGGATTCTCTTCTTCATATTGTTTGATCACTTTCGTAAGCTCTTCCCCTTTTGCTCCTGTCTCATCGATCCAGTCATTTACCATCAGAAGTGTCAATTCTCCTTCTTTCTGATCTGAAGTATCGGATGCAGCCCACACACCTGTCTGTGCGCCCAAAACCATAGCCCCTGCCAACATAACAGCTAATGCTCTTTTCTTCATTATATAGTTCCTCCTTCTCATCTTCTCATCTTCTCTCTTATATCTCTGTATTTCTGATCTGCTTTCCAATCGATTGTTCTGCTATGCACTTATTAAAACATGAAATCCCTGATTTTTGAATAACGATATTATTCTTTCTTTTTCCATCTTTTCTAAAAAAAGTAGAGCTTTCCGGAACTGGTATTATTTTTATCTTTTTGGGGTCAAACATCTAAATTATCTTTATTCTCATTTCTCTTCTCATCACGTATAATCACAAGCATAAAAGACAGATGCAGGATTCCTGACATCCTGTGGATTTTATTCCTAACTAACTTTTTACTATTTTTTCTACTATTTTTAAGGAGGGTTTTCCATCATGAAAAAACTGAATGTTGCTTTAGTAGGCTTAAGCTTCGGGCTTGAATTCGTTGCTATCTACTGTAAACATCCTGATATTGATAAGGTGTATATCGTAGATAAAAATGAGAAACTTCTGAATATTGCAAAAGAACGATACAGCATTCCTGATGAACGCTGTTTCACAGATCTGCAGGATGTACTGGATATTCCTGAAATTGATGCAGTTCATCTTGTAACACCGCCAGCAACACATGCTCCGTTTTCTGTACGCGTCTTAAATGCAGGTAAACATTGTGGCTGTACAATTCCTATGGGAATGAGCATCCAGGAATTAAATGACATCATTGCAGCCCGCAAGGCCTCCGGCAAAAATTATATGTTTATGGAAACAACGATTTTCCAGAGAGAGTTCCTCTATATCCAGGAGCTTTATAAGAAGGGCGAACTTGGACGCCTCCAGTACATGACCTGTGCACATTACCAGGATATGGAAGGATGGCCGGAATACTGGGAAGGCTTCCCGCCACTGATGCATCCGACACATGCAGTTGCTCCTTGTCTGATGCTCGCAGGCCATCTTCCAGACAAGGTTTACGCAAGAGGTTCCGGAAAAATCCGCAAAGAACTGGCTGACAAATACGGCTGCCCGTTTGCATTCGAATCCGCATTTATTTCTCTTCAGGATAGCGATGTAACTATTGAAATGGAACGTTTCCTCTACGGTGTAGCCAGAAGCTATTCCGAATGCTTCCGAGTATACGGTGAAAACGAGAGCTTCGAATGGCAGCAGCTTGCTAATGAAGATCCTGTTCTCTTTACCCGTACAGGAGAACTGGAGAAAGTGGACATTCTGGATGAAGACAGCGAAAAATCCAGTCGTGGATCAGAGATTGTGGAAAAAAGAATCCAGATCCCGGATTATGCACACCTTCTTCCGAAGGAAATCGCATCCTTCACCACCAACACAGTATATAACAATGAGAACACCCATCTCTCCTTTACCCAGGGTGGGGGTCACGGTGGTTCCCATCCACACCTTGTACATGAATTCATTCGTTCCATTCTGGAAGAACGTAAACCTGCTATTGACGACATCATGGGTGCTTACTGGACAGGTACAGGAATCTGTGCACATGAATCTGCTATGAAAGACGGAGAAGTTATTACAATTCCTCGTTTCGAATAACCTATATCATTTAACTTTATATCATAAATACATCAGAGAGTGTGTAGAAATTTTCCAATCTACACACTCTCTGATATTTTTCATCTATTTACAGCAAATCATATATAATGTTATTATTTCACTATCTTCTCAATGATGCACTGATGCTCTTTATCCTTTTTGGAATAGTTAATCCCTGCCAAAAGAATATTTCCTGCATATTTCTCCAGACTTTTACAATATTGCTTCTGTTTAATCTGAGAAATAGCTCCTTTGGCACTTTTATCCCATTTTAATTCCACTACCAGAGCAGGTTTATCAGGAAATTTTTTTCTCGGAATAAAGACCATATCCGCAAATCCCTTTCCTGTTGGCAGTTCACGATATACGCTATAATAGTTTCTAGCCGCATACAGAGCCAGTGAAATAGTATAACTTAATGCATTTTCATCATTATACTGAAGATGCGAGGTCTCAAAGTGTGCTCTTTGCATTCCCTGTGCAACCATCTGCTCATTCTGATTCCAGATTGCATTCAGGACATCTGCCGAATTTTTTAAAGCTTTTGACACTTCACCCCAGTCTGATACAGAAACAGCATTTGCATACTCATTCCGGATTTCATTATTAGGAATATACACACAATGTTCTGTAGAATCATATGTCAGATATCCCAGATGGATCAATAAGGTCAAAACATCATTCTCATCCCGGAATGTCGTCATATCATTTGTAAAATTTCCGGTATTAACGGGAATATGCTCTCCTGCCAGCATACAGAGAATATCATCCTTTAACCCCTCAAAATTCATATCTATATAAGTCTGCAGTGCTTCAAAAGATTCTGTCATATTCCAGTAGTTTCTGATAGAACCAAAGAGCATGCCGTTTACCACAGACCTTGGATTATAAACCGGCTCACAGTTTTCAAACCTGTACCCGTCATACCATTCTCTGATTTCCCTCATATCCATATGATA
Source organism: Blautia sp. Marseille-P2398 (assembly GCF_964240315.1). Classification (NCBI taxonomy): domain Bacteria; kingdom Bacillati; phylum Bacillota; class Clostridia; order Lachnospirales; family Lachnospiraceae; genus Blautia; species Blautia sp. Marseille-P2398. Next base: position 99,231 of record NZ_CAXSTD010000005.1, on the reverse strand, counting down.
TTTCTCACATAATTCTCTGACTTCTGTCTCTGTAAAACCCACAAACTTCGCCAGAGGTCCTGCATAAATCATAGAAAATTCATCAAACATATTCAGGGCAGAATGTGTTCCATATTTCTTTACCGGCAGGATTCCTGTCATATAAGCAAGATGAATATAAGATTTATCCTTAAGAAAATCCCGCAGAAAATCAAGATACTGCTCCTGTGCTTCTTTATCTGACTTGTATTCTCTGAAAATACAATCCCACTCATCTATAATAATCACAAACGGACATCCTGTCTGCTGATATACATCCTGCATACTTTCAGCAAGATCTTCTTCATCAAAATAGTCCACATCAGGATATTCCTGTTTCAGGTCACGCATCAGAATCCGGTTTAATCGCAGGACCATTTTCTCTACTGTCTTACTGCGGCTTAGGAATTCCTGCATATTTATAAAGAAAACATTGTATTTGTTCAGATATTTTGAAAAAGATGAATCTTCTTTTATCTTAAGTCCGTCAAATAATTTTTCAGACTGACATCCTCTGCTGTAATATGCAGCCAGCATATTTGCAGTCATAGACTTTCCGAAACGTCTTGGTCTGCTTACACAGACATTTTGCTGCATGGTGTTAAAAACACGATTGGTATATTGTATCAGTTCTGTTTTGTCCACATAAATCTCAGAATTGATTGCTTTATAAAATTTATCATTGCCGGGATTTAAATACACACCCATTTCACACACCTGCTTTCCTGACAGATATTTTAATTTACCGTAACTATAAAAGTTCTGTCCAACTACCGTACTGTCTTTCAACTGATATTCCTGTAAATTTGTACTTTCCTTTTCCATATCCCGAAACCGGCTCCAGTATTTTCCTTTTAACCAATTCTTTTATAAGCATAGAAGCGCGTGTAGGCTTCAGACCAGTAGCATGTTGTACATCTTCTCTTCCAAATGCCACTTTATCACTTAACGCATCATACATTTTCTGAATATGGTTTATTGTTTTTTCCAGGAAACCATGAATTTCATCTGAATACCTGTCATGCACATCAATATTCACTTTTTCTGTTACAATGTTCGATTTTTCCCTCTTAATATTCACTTTTTTCATTTCAATGTTCGCTTCTTCTGTTTTCAGACTCTCATTTAGAAGATTTATAAATTCTTTATTGATGTGCATCATGCGATTATGAAGAGGATTTTTTTCATTCAGCAATAAATTTCGCAAAAATACTTCCAGATATTCAGTTGTCTCATGGATTCCATTCTTTAAGTCATTATAGTTTGCACGAACCAGGGCATTTCGAAAATACCAGGCATTTTCTGCAAATATATCATTTGTGGCATCAAATCCCAGTGTTCTGAGATATTTAATAAAAAAAACTGCCGTAGTTCTGGTATTTCCTTCGCCAAACACATGTATCTGCCACAGATTTGCCACAAAAACTGCCAGATGATGTATCATTTCTTCTATAGATAAACCCTTATAGCTGTACTTTTTTTCCTGCGTAAAATCATATTCTAATGTCTCTCTAAGTTCTGATGCACTTCCATAAAGAACGGAAGCTCCATCTAATACCCATTCTTTTTTTGTAATGTTATAATCCCTGATTTTTCCGGCATGTGAATAAATTCCTGTAAATAGTTTCTTATGAATTGCCAGATATTCTGTAGGTGTAAAACTAAATGCATTTTCTGATAATAGTGCTGCAATTCTGGCTGAAACTTTATCCGCTTCTTCAGTTCTGTCTCCTGACTTTGGCTTTTCTCGTCTTTCCTCATAATAAGAATCTACCAGATATTGAGCTTCTTCTATCGTAATTTTTCCCTCAATATTCTGAACAGCTGTATCAACCAGATACTGCGACGGCTTTAATCCATCAACAGCCTGTAAACCAATGGCAGTATTCCATGCATATCCCTTTTCACGCCTGCCTGGCTCTGCCTGTATAAGATATTCTCTGAAAGGATCTGTTTTCATTGATTATCACGCCTTTTTTTCTATTTTATCATTCTTAATAGTTTCACTCTCTGTGTCCCAGCTCCCAGAATGCCACTGCACTTGCCGCAGCTACATTCAACGAATCTACTCCGTGGGACATTGGTATCTTTACTGTATAATCGCAATCTGCGATGGTCTGTGATGCAAGGCCGTCACCTTCTGTTCCGAGAATGACTGCCAGTTTTTCTTCTGACCGGAGTGCTTTGTCATCAATTCCTACAGAATCGTCACGCAGAGCCATTGCAGCTGTTTTAAATCCCAGATTTTGCAGAGTCTGCATTCCATCCTGTGGCCATACAGTTTTTTTATCAAAATATGTCCAGGGAATCTGGAATACGGTTCCCATACTTACTCTGGCTGCACGACGGTAAAGCGGATCACTGCAGCCGCCAGTCAAAAGTACTGCATCCATATGGAGAGCTGCTGCTGAGCGAAAAATAGCTCCGATATTTGTAGGATTTACAACATTTTCAAGAACTGCTATGCGGCTGGTATTTCTGCAGATTTCCTCTACGGATGGCAGTGGATTTCTGCGCATTGCGCAGAGCATTCCGCGAGTAAGAGCAAATCCGGTCAGCTTGACCAACAGTTCATATTCCGCAGTATAGACCGGCACATCCGGATATTGTTTCAGGATTTCCTGTGCCTCTCCTTCCAGATCTTTATGCTCCACCAGAAAAGAGATTGGCTGATATCCTGCTTTCAGGGCTCGTTCAATTACTTTCGGGCTCTCTGCAATGAAAATTCCCGGTTCTGGTTCATAGTATCTTAAAAGCTGCACCTCAGATGTTCTGGCATATACATCCAGTTCCGGCGCAGCGAAATCTTTTATTTCGTTAAACATAAAAATAAAACCTCCAAACTGAGTAACCTTATCTTACATCAGTTTGGAGGTTTATACAAGAATTCCTTTCTCACTCGAAGCAGATGACTTCCCTGATTTATGGCAATGCCAAGATAGACAAACTGAGATTATATTGCTTTTCATATAAGAAAATTTTATAATGAATTGTAATTATAGCAATTCCATAAAAGGCTAAGTACTTTTTACTGTCATTTATTTTTCTGTTGAGGGTGAAATATTATGATTTACAGAACTTATTATCTGTCTCCACTTGGAAGAATACTGCTGGCTGCTGATGATATAGGGCTTATAGGAGTCTGGTTTGAGGGACAGAAGTATTTTGGAGAATTTCCAGGACATATGAATTATATTTTTGAAGAAAAGGAAAACCATATTTTAAAAGATGCTCTGCGCTGGCTGGATATTTATTTCAGCGGGCAAAAGCCAGATTTCCTGCCGAAGCTTCATCTGATCGGAACAGATTTTCAGAGAGAAGTGTGGGATATTTTACTGGAGATCCCTTATGGTCAGACAGTTACTTACGGCGAGATTGCCCGCAAAATAGCTGATAAACGTGGACTGAAAACCATGTCTGCCCAGGCAGTTGGCGGTGCAATTGGACATAACCGGGTTTCTGTGATCGTCCCCTGCCACAGAGTTATTGGTTCAGATGGAAGTCTTACCGGTTATGCCGGAGGGATTGAGCGGAAAATCAGACTACTTGATATTGAACAGCCTGATTTTATCCGGACAATTCCTAAATTTTAACCAAATCAAGCAAATCCCGCTCTCTGCTTTACTTGTTATAAGTTCAGACAACTGCCATCCTTTTTCTTCTGTCTTTATATGCCAGAAACAGAATCGTCAGAAACGTAACTGTCTCCGCTGCAAGCAAAGAGATCCAGATTCCATTTAATCCAAATAATTTCGCAAGTATAACTGCGCAGATAACAATAGCAACAATTCCTCTCAGGAATGATCCGACAATCGCGATTTTCGGTTCATCTACTGCTGAGAAATATGCCACCAGTACAATATTGATTCCTGCCACTATAAATCCAAGGAAATACAGACGCAGTCCTGTATGTGCATAATTCAACAACTGAACATTGTTTTCACTGTTGAAAATGCTGATCAGCGTGTCGGTTGAAGTCCAGATGATCAATTGGGTCAGTGCTTCTACAGCAAGACATACGAGCAGGCTCCATTTCAGAAGTTTTCTTACCTGAGTGGGCTGGCCTTTTCCGTAGCTTTCACTGATCAGGGGCTGTGCTCCCTGAGCCAGACCGTTGAAAATTGCAAATGCCACGATAGAAAGGTTTGCCACAACTCCATAGGCTGCTACACCCATATTTCCCGCGATTCCCAGGATCAGAAAGTTAAATACAATGGCGATCACACCGGAAGACAGTTCACCGACGAATGCGGAAACTCCTAGCTGACAGCAGGAAATCAGGTGTCTGAATGACGGTTTTTTCCAATGGAATCCTACATGATTTCTGCTGCTTCTGTAGTGTATGGTACAGACGCTCATTGTTACGATCGGACAGATTGCAGTAGCCAGTCCTGCTCCGGAAAATCCCAGACCGACCGGGAACATGAATATATAATCAAATATAATGTTAAAGATACTTCCACTGATGGAACCGATCATTGCAATAGAAGGCGCTCCATCGTTTCTGGCAAATGCAGTAAATGTATAATTTGACATGAAGAATGGTGTTGCGATCAGAATAATTCTCACATAATTTCGTCCAAGTCCGATCAGTCCGGCATCTGCACCCAACAAAGCCAATGCTTTGTCCGGAATAAAGATTCCGATCAGCATAAATGGAACTGCAGCCAGTATGCTCCAGGTTACTGACTGTACGAAATAATGTTCTGTATTTTTTCCTTTTGCCCTGCTTATGGCATACCTGGTAGCGGAACCAATCCCGATCATAGCCCCAATCGCATAGATCAGTCCATAAACCGGCAGGATCAAATTGAGAACTGCCAGTCCGTCAGCACCGGAATATACAGATATAAAGAAAGTATCTGCCAGAACATAAACAGAAATCCCGATCATTCCGGCAACACTCTGGGTTACATATCTGGTGAATCTTTTCAGCATAATACTCCGCTCCTTCGTTATATTGTCAGCATTGTCTTCCTTTCATCTGCAGACTTATCTCACCATTATACCCATATAAAACAAAAATGCAACCACAAAAACACCAGACATAAAAATCTCCTTAAGCAGATTTTTTAATGCTGCTCAAGGAGACTCTGTTAATATTCGCAATTCACTTCACGACACTCTTTATTTTACCCGGTTTTTTTTCAGGTCTTCTACAATTTCATTGTAACGTTTTTTATTCAGGCGATAGAAAAACAGTACAATTGCTGTCACTATCCATAAAACTCCCGGAATTGTAGTAAAGGAATGTCTCATAATACTGAGGACAGCCGGATTCTGTACCTGATTTGCCACATATCCATATTTTCCAAGAAGTGCTGCAAGAAGCGCAGTTCCTATTGCCATGCCAATTTTATTTCCCAGTGACACAAATGCATATTGAAAACCATCATTCCTTAAGCCCGTTTTCCACTCTCCGTATTCTACGCAGTCGGGAATGATCGCATAGATTGCAGTGTTAAATCCAGAGAAAAAGAACTGTGTAATTCCTGCAAGTGTATAGAACGCTGCCGGTGTTTCTTTTACATTAAAGAAGAACATACAGAGCATGGAAATTCCAGTGAGGAGAGCAAAAATGGATGCAGTTCTTCCTTTATTGTTCAGTTTGCGGAATACAGGCTGAAAACATGCAGCACCGATAATGGATGGAATGATAATGCACATGGAATATGTAGTATAGTAGGATGCATTTCCCTCTACATAAGTGAAATAGTATAAAACATCTGCATTTCTTCCATAAAGTGTAAATCCGAATAACACCTGTCCGATTAATGCCAGAATATATGGGCGGTTCTGCATCACCGCTCTTAACTGCACTTTTATGGATATTTTTTCTTTTTCCGGCATGATCACCTGCTCTTTTGTTTTTGCAAAACAGAAGAAATGACAGGCTGCAAAAATACATCCGTATATGATTGCTACCAGCAGGTATCCGGTTTTAGCACTTTGACTGCCAAGTTTTCCAATCAGTGGAACTGTAATGATATTGATAATTCCAATTGCAACCATTGCAGATACTGAACGTGATGTATTAATCTTTGCACGTTCATCGATATCCTGTGTCATTGCTCCACAAAGGGTTCCATACGGGATATTTACACAGGTATATCCAAGTACCAGCAGACAGTATGTAATTACCATATAAATAACCTTTGATCTGTCCGACCAGTCCGGATGTGCCCAGAATGTCATAATCAGAAGCACGGCCGTGATCGGAGCTGCAATGAGAAGCCATGGACGATAACGTCCCCATTTTGTTTTGGTTTTATCTGTCAGTCCACCCACGATCGGATCATTGATCGCATCCCAAAATCTCGAAAACAGCATCAGAGCAGAGACTGCTGCCATACTGATTCCGAATACGTCTGTGTAAAAAATCATGAGAAAATTACTGACGAACATCCAGCTGAAATTACATCCTACGTCGCCAAATCCATATGCGATTTTACTGATCAACGGAACTTTTACATTTTCGTTTTTACTCTCCATAATTCCTCCTGTCTGCTGTCATCCTCCGTCTTTCTGTTTACTCATGTCTTCTCTACAGCAATCTTTTTTATTATATCTTTGTCTTATATAATGTTTATGATCAGCAGGGTATTTTATTTTTCCTGCACATTGATAATCACTTTCATTGTAGTCTCACGGTTATCGTCAATGTACTGGTATGCTTTCAGATAATCTTTAAATGCAAATGTCTTAGAAATCAGCGGTCTTAAATGCACTTTTCCTTCATTCACCAGTCTGATTCCGTCTACATAATCATCATGTCTGTACATCATTGTGCTCTTGATATCAAGTTCATGATCATTTGCAACTGCCAGATCGATCTCAGCCATTCCTGCAAAAACTGCAACCAGCACAATCACGCTTCCTTTTCTTGCATATTTGATCGCCTGTCCCATTGTAATATTATTTCCTGCACAATCATAGATAACATCTGCCTTATCCGGTCCAAAGGCTTCTACCATTGCTTCCCCGAAATTTTTATTCCTTGTGTTGACACATACGTCAATTCCACACTCTTTTGCTTTTTCCAGACGAAGATCACTGACATCTGTGATCATAACTTTAGCTGCTCCCATCCCTTTTGCAGACTGCGCCACCAGATTTCCGATCGGACCGGCTCCTATCACCACAATATTCATTCCTGTTACATCGCCCATCTGTTTAACACCATGAACAGCTACTGCCAGAGGCTCGATCATTGCGCCCTCTTCATAAGACATATCTTCCGGTATCGGTGTTACTTTTGATGCATCAACTGCAAAATACTCGGATGCAGTTCCTGTTGTCTGGAATCCCATTACTTTCAGCTCTTCGCAGAGATTATATTTTCCGTGGCGGCATGGATAACAATGTCCACAATATACCTGTGGCTCAATTGTTACTTTCTGTCCCACATGAAATTCTGTTACTGCATCACCTGTTTTTACCACTTCTCCTGATACTTCATGTCCCTGGGTTACCGGATATTTTGTAAAAGGATGTTTTCCGTGATATACATGGATATCAGAACCACAGATACCGATATTCATAATCTTAACCAAAACCTGGTTGTCTTTAATCTCTGGTATGGAAACCTCTCTAAAAATGATTTCTCCTGGATTTGTCATAACCTGCTGTAACATAATATTTTCCTCCTTGTTTGTTGAATGTACTTTGAACTTCTTGTTATTTACTATCTTTTATTAAATGTTTTATTAAAGTAATTACATTATTATTCAAATATATAACTTTGTCAATAAATATTTAAGAATATTTCTCATTTCTACCAGTTGCACAAAGTAAAGATTTTGTTTTTATGCAGATTTTACTATAGCAATCCTTCTGATTGTCTTCGGAATTCCCTCAACAAAAACACCCTGATCACAACGTTTCATTGTTGTAATCAGGGTACTTTTTGTATTCAGATATTTTTTTACTATGATATATCGGCAGATTATAGGCAAATCTATATCTTTCCGATAAAATCCTGCAGGAAATGCTTTGCTGCACCTACAGCTGAGGCTTCTTTCTTATAAGAACAGTTTTTCAGATATCTCAAATCATGATCAAATCCATTATACTTCATTACTTTTTCCCCAAGAGGTATCATATAATCTGAGAGATATCCACCCATTTCACCTCCAAGAATGATATCCATATCATATGCCATGCGCAGATTTGAAATCAGAATTGCAAGATAATCAAGATACTCTTCCCATTTTTTCTCTGCCTTTTCATCATTGTTTTGAAGCAGCTGCATAAACTGTTCCACAGAATCCTTTGACTCACCAACAAGTGCGCCTGCAGCGCAATAAGCATCTGCACAACCTGATTTTCCACAATAACACTTGCGGCCCTGAGGTACAAGTATCATATGTCCAAATTCTCCGGCCTTCTGATTTTCTCCGGAAAACAAATTTCCCCCTATGCAAAATGCACCGCCAAGAGTCTGATTCAACGAAAGGTAAATTGCATTCTGATAGATGTTCATATCTTCTGCCATCATTGCCGCATTGGCATCATTTGAAAAATAAACCGGGACAGAAAATGCCTGTTCCAGAAAACTGAGACTATAGTTTTCAAGTTTCAGTGCGTGGGATTTTATCACCAGTTTCTGCTCCTGATTAATGATTCCCGGAATAGAGATTCCAACACCCAGAAGCTTTTCTTTCTGTTCTGCATCATTCATATGATCCAGAAATTTCGCCGCAAAATCTGCCACCTGACTGCAATATGACATATCAGATACAAATTTCAGACGGATCCGCTCTGATTTCACAATCTCATACTTCAGATTTACCAGCACCATTCCCAGATGATTTGCAGTGATCACAATTCCCATTGCATAACGATAGGATGGATTGATTCCAATACTTTTAGCCTTTCTTCCTCCTGTGGATTCATATTCTCCAGTTTCTATTATGATACCTTTTTCCAATAAATCTTTTACATTAGACAGAACTGTTGGCATACTCAGATTCAGTTCTTTGGATATTTCCACTTTTGATGTGGATTCTCTATTTATAATATAATTTACGATTTTTGATTTCGTAGCAAATTTCTTTTCCAGTCCGCTCATTCTGTTTCTACCTTCTTTTATTAATGTATTTATAAAAGAATGATACCTGTTATTGTCATATTTGTAAATAGCCATTGTCTCTGCAGAGTATGTTGCTTTTTGCAATTGAGGCAGGAGACTTAACTTATTCAGCTGATTCAGTTAATATATCTACAATAACAGAGTTACTGTTCACTCCGTTCTCAGTAACACGCTTCGCGATGCACAGAATTTATGCTAATCGCATAAATTTGCGCTGTATGTCTCGGGATTTTGGCATGTTCATGCCAAAACACCTCGCGGGATAGCGGCGTGTGAACAGTAACATAACAGATAAATTTATATCATTCTGATGAAATATTATATTTCATTTTTCACGTTAATGATGTAAAATTATCGTAACTGTTCAGTACCTTCACAGTTACGAGCCAAAATGCATTAAAAATCACCTGCGGTGATGGCATTTTGGCTTGTATGTCTCGGGATTTTGGTACTTACGTGCCAAAACACCTCGCGGGATAGCAGACTACTGAATAGTTACAAATTATTAATGTAAATATCAGGGCATATTCGAATAATCATTTCTAAACTTTTTCAAATATGCTCCGGAAAGGAACTTTTATACTAATGAAAACCAAGATTCAGGATATGACCTCCGGTTCACCGGGACGGTTGATCATTCTTTTTGCAATTCCCCTGATGCTGGGAAATATCTGTCAGCAGCTTTATACAATGGTGGATACCATGGTTGTTGGCCAAGTTGCAGGTGTGGAGGCTCTTGCCGCACTGGGTGCTGTTGACTTTCTGATGTGGGTTGTCACAGGAATATCCACAGGACTCACTCAGGGATTTTCTATTCAACTCTCCCAGTATTATGGGGCAAAGGATTTCGAAAATCTGCGTAAATCTCTGGCTCACAGTTACCGGCTGACCGCATTCATCGCAGCCGGAGTATTGATTCTCAGCCAGTCATTTGCTTCGCTGGTATTAACAGGGCTGCATACACCTTCCAATATTATCGGAATGTCTCTGTTATATCTGCGCATCATTTTCTGTGGAATCCCCGCCACAGCAGCCTATAATATGTTTGCCTCTGCCCTAAGGGCTATGGGAAACAGTAAAACACCGCTGACCGCAATGATCATCGCATCTGTGCTGAATGTCTCACTGGACATCCTTTTTGTGGCAGGCTTCGGATGGGGTGTGGCAGGAGCAGCAATCGCAACTGTGATCGCACAGAGCTTCTCCGCTGTTTACTGTTTCCTGATTTTACGCAGAATTGATATCGTTCATCTGACCAGAGCAGATTTTATGCCTGCCTCCGGCATGAATGTCCGCCTGATGAAACTTGGTATTCCTGTTGTATTCCAGAATATCATCATCGGTGTGGGCGGTCTGGTAGTCCAGTATGTGATCAATGGCTACGGTTTCCTTTTTGTGGCAGGATTTACAGCTACAAACAAGCTTTATGGTCTGCTGGAAATGGCTGCTATTTCCTATGGATATGCCATCGTTACCTATGTGGGTCAGAATCTGGGAGCCGGAAAGATTGACAGGATCAGAAAAGGCGTCCGCAGCAGTATGCTGCTTTCCCTGCTTACCTCACTGATCATTTCTGCTGCCATGTTTTTATTTGGAAAAAATATTCTCTCACTTTTCATCTCAGGTGAACCGCAGCAGACACAGCAGGTACTTGCAATTGCTTTTAAATACCTCTCTATTATGGCTGCCATGCTCTGGGTTTTGTACTTCCTGTACGTGTACAGATCTGCACTTCAAGGGCTGGGAGATACCTTAATGCCTATGGTAAGTGGTATGGCTGAATTTGTCATGCGTATCAGTGCTGCACTGGTCCTTCCCCATTTTATCGGACAGGACGGTATTTTCTTTGCAGAGATCGCAGCATGGAGCGGAGCCACTGTGATCTTATGCATCAGCTATTATGTACGGATGCATAAATATCATTAAAACAAAACAGTCACATAGTCCCGGATATCCGATATATGTGCCTGTGAAGCGTGTAAAATTATGTAAGATTCTTAATCCATTTATATTTCTTATAATGTTTATAGACCACCGGCAGTTTAATGATCTCGTCCAGATTGAGTACAAAGTAGACAACCATAACCGGCAGTTTCAGGATAAATGCGCAGATGCATCCCAGAGGAACAATGATACACCACAGAGTTACAGAATCACACAGCATTCCAAATTTGGAGTCTCCGCCTGCTGCGAAGATTCCTCCTATTGTCATACAGTTTACTGATTTTCCTGCGATGTAATAGGAAGAGATCAGCAGCATTTTTTGCAGATATCCGCGGGCTGTCGGGGTGAGATCTACCATTTTTGTGATAAATGGGGATAAGGCAATCAGGACAAGGCCTGATACAATTCCTGCAATAATCGCAGTTTTGGTAAGTGTCTCGCCTACCTCTTTTGCTTCCTGCAGACGGTCTGCACCAAGACGGTTTCCCACTATGATACTGCCTGCATTTCCAAGTCCGAGGCAGAAGCATACAACAAGATTTTTGGAAATATTCGCTATTCCATTGGCGGCAACAGCATCCGTTCCCAGATGTCCCATGATCACAGAATACATGGAAAAACCTATTCCCCATGCAAGATTATTGATCAGTAACGGAACTGTTTTCTGCCAGAAACGGCCAAATAACTTTTTCTCACAGCTTCTGAGACTGAATTTCACAGCTCTGATCCTGCACAATACATAACCAACACTCCACAGGAACTGCACAACTGTTGCAAGTACGGTTGCCAGTGCAGCACCTTTAATCCCCATCTTCGGGAAGCCGGACAGGCCAAAAATGAAAACAGCATTCAATGCGATATTGAGAATTACCATAACCCCATTGATCAGGGTACTCATATTTACTGCACCACAGTTCTTCATGATTGCCAGGAAAATCTGTGCAATTCCCGAAAACACATAGGAAATGCCGATGACTCTTAAATACTCACTTCCCAGAACGATCAGAGTTTCCTCATTTGTCAGGATTCTCATGAGCTGTTCCGGAAAGAAAAGGGTTCCTGCCAGAAATACTACTGCAATACATCCACAAATCTTTGTCACAAGGCTGAACACCTGGGAAATACCTGTGTAATCCCCTTTTCCATAATATTGTGCCACAAACATATTCTCGCCTGCCATAAATGCAAACATAAACAGATTAAATACAAAAGTAACCTGTGTGGCCAGTGATACAGCTGACATGGCATCCTGGCTTAACTTTCCCAGCATGATCGCATCACATGCTCCGACCAGGGCTGTCATGAACTGCTGAAGTGCAATCGGAAGTGCCAGCCTGACTATTTCTTTTCGTAAACTTCGTTTACGCTCATCCATTATCTTTTTTGCTCCTGTATAAAATATTAATGATACTCATCAGTCAATTTTCAGAATCATATTCAGGATTCTTCTTGCGCTGAGACGGATCTCTGCTTCAGTAATAAATCCTTTTTCGTATGCTTCTTTTATGCGTTCCGGATATCCTGCTGCCATCTTGATATCGTTTCCTGCCTTTGTCTCACGGTAGTGTTCTCCAAATGTCCACCAGTCTGTTGTAACCAGTCCGTCGAATCCCCATTCATCCCGGAGAATACCTGTCAGGAGTTCTTTGTTCTCTGAAGCGTGGATGCCGTTGATCAGGTTATAGGAGGACATAATTGTATATGGATGAGCCTCTTTTACAATGATCTCAAACTGTTTCAGATAAATCTCACGGAGTGCTCTCTCTGATACTCTGGAATCAGAATCCTTACGGTTTGTCTCCTTATTATTGGCTGCAAAATGCTTCACACTTGCTCCGATATGCTGAGACTGGATGCCTCTTACCATAGCTGCACCTGTCTTTCCTGCAAGGTACGGATCTTCAGAATAATACTCAAAGTTACGGCCACAGAGCGGGCTTCTGTGAATGTTGCAGGCAGGAGTAAGCCAGATACTGATATTATTTTCTTTTACTTCTTCCGCTCCTGCTTTACCAACTTTCTCTACCAGTTCTTCATCCCAGGTGCTGGCAAGAAGTGTGGCACATGGCCAGGCAGTTGTGTTCACTCCGCATTTCGGAAGAATACGAAGTCCGGCTGGTCCGTCTGCAGTCATCACATTCGGGACTCCGTATTCCGGAAGATTTCCCATTCCAAATGTATTGGCACATCCTGTGTTTGGCTGTCCGCCAAGGAGATTGATACAGTCATCCAATGTCAGGACATCCATAAACTCATCCAATGTCATTTTACCATCTGCTACATCAGAGAAGCGAACTCCCTTGGAATCAAGAAAATCAAGAAAGTCTATTCCTTTTTGTCCTCTTGTATCAGGGCATGGAAGACCGATGGCATATTTATCCTGTCTCGGAAGTCCTTCTTCTTCCACATATTCACGCTGTGGAAGTTCCTCATAAGAACCGTCCGCAAGCATACGTTTCTGAAGATGATATGGTGCTGCCTTCCGGCTTAACTGCTCAGTTACTGTATCTTCTTTTACTACATATGTAAAGTCAATCTTCGCTGCATCTCTTACGTTTGTACCAATATAGATTGCATATTCTCCTGCTTCCAGAACATATGCAGACTTGCATACTTTGCCCAGATCATCGTAAGACGCCATCTGATTTACAGGAAGTTTCAGGGTAAGAATCTGTCGTTCACCCGGCTGAAGAATGCTGGTCTTTTTGAATGCTCCCAGCACTTTCGCAGGCTTTCCGAGTTTACCCTGTGGTGCTCCGTAATAAAGCTGGACAACTTCTTTTCCTGCTGTTTTTCCTGTATTGGTTACTTCAGTAAGAACCGTGATCACACCGTTTTCTTCGGAAGCACCAGTCATCTTCCAGTCGAAATCTGTGTAGGAAAGTCCAAATCCAAACGGATAATTTACTCTCTCCGCTGCACCCGGAATTGTCTCAAAGTAACGGTATCCTACATAAATATCTTCTGTATAATCTACATAGAATGCAGACTCATGGAAGTTTACTGTGGATGGATAATCTTCCAGATCTTTTGCATAAGTATCGGATAATTTACCGGATGGATTAACATCACCACAAAGTATATCTGCTGTTGCAAGACCACCTTCCATACCGCCCTGCCATGCCATCAGTACTGACTGGATCTCATCACAGTCTCTGAACCATTTCGTGTCCACGATACCGCCAACATTCATCACTACGATTACATGTGGGAATGCTTTCTTTACTTTCTCTACCATGGCATTCTCTGCATTCGTCAGGCAGAAATCACCGTTTTCAAAAATCTTCGCTGACAACTCGGAGTTTCTTTTTTCCTCTCCGTCAAGAACGTATCCATCCTGTGCTGCTTCACATTTTCTGTCCCATCCTTCGCCTGAAAAACGGCAAATGGTAATTACTGCAGTATCTGTATATTCTCGCGCTTCATTCAGAAGTTCATCCGGAAGCTCCGGCTCAACTGTCATACCTGGTACTGCACCATCTGCGTATTGTTTCTGAATATCTTTTTCATAATATTTCGCAAGTTTATCGAAAACTTCTACTTTTCCCTCATCCTCTTTAATCTTCATGCCCTCATAAAGATTACGGATATATTCTACAGTTACATCGCCACTTCCTCCGCCGCCTTTTACGTAGTCTACAGTACCCTTACCAAAGAGTGCGACTTTCGTCCCTCTCCGAATCGGAAGTGCATTTTTCTCATTTTTCAGAAGGACCATTCCCTCTCCTGCTGCCATTCTGGAAAGTGCAATGTGTTCTTTACTTCCTGTAACTCTCCGTCCATCTTCTCCCAGCGGAAGCACAGGCTGGAAGAAGCTTCTCTGCCATTTTGCCATTATCTTAATTCTCCTTTAATTCTCCTTAGTCAAGCAGATAAAATCATCCGCTTCGCTACTTGCTTGATTTGGTTAAAGTTCTTCCTTCAAAAATGCAAAAGGTTCTTCATCCTGAAGGAAATGCATAAGCTGATATGCACACATGATTGCTACATTTTCTTCACGCAGAATCCTCTTTACTTCTTCTCTGTCAGCAAGTACAACTTCAATTTCCTCTGTGTCTTCCTGTGCATCTTTACTGATTTCACCTTCCGCATATCCATAAACAGTTGCGCAGGATTCATCTGTCATGCCAACCGTTGTGAAATAAGGTTTCTCAAATGCAGGATCTACTTTCAGCGGTGTGAATTTCAGTCCTGTTTCCTCGTACATTTCTCTTACTGCACCCTCATGGAATTCTTCGTTCGATTCTACCAGACCTGCCGGGAATTCGTAGATATATTCGCCAATTGCGTATCTGTACTGACGTACTAATACAACTCTGTCTCTCTTTTCCCCATAAAGACTGTAAATGATCACGCCATCCGGAGCGTTTTTACCTGTTTTTATCTTTAATTCGTTAATACTCTTCGCACGTGATGCCACGAAATATGACACAGGAGTGTTGTGAACACTTGTTGCATTTAAATGATACAAATTTAAAAATTTACAATCTGTCAGTTTTTCAATATTGTGTATCTGTCCCATAATGGATACTTCCTTTCGCTTTCTATACCTTCGCTGATTATTACAGCCAATTTTCTTCTATCTCTGTTTTTAGTTCGCAAAACATCTGATAAAACTCTTCTTTTGCATCAGCTATAATTCCTAACGCAATTTTCTGATTGTAAGAATGTGTAACATTATTTCTTGCCTGCAATGCACGAAGCCACTGCTCCTCATCTCTTATCATTCCTGCTTTATAGGCAGTCTTCAGAATGATTTTCGGTGAACCTGTTGCTCCCTCTGCATATCCATGAATCTCCAGTATTTCTTTCATCATTTTCCATGACTGCTCAAAACAAATTTCATACAATCCTACGAGTCCGGTAATCACTACATTATCATATGGTTCTTCATAATTATAAATATCTTTCATGTTAGACAGTGCATTGCAGAAATTCTCATATTTTCTCATACAAAATCCTCCCTTCCTTCTCTATAGATTCTCTTAATTCATCCTGCATGTCACGATCAAGATTTACAATATCATACTCCAGAAGAGTACTTGTCTCTTCATCCACATCTAACGCAAACCTTGCAAAATCTCCTCCTGTGACTGCAATATCTATATCACTTGTTCTTCTGAAATCCCCTCTTGCTCTCGAACCAAAAAGAATTACTTTTTCAATATCATATTTTTGCGCAAGGTTTCGGATTTCTTCTATAACTTCCGGTCTGATTCCTGTATCATTCATTTTATAAACCTCACATTCCGATGTTTATATCGTCTGTTTTATCTTACCATATTATCGTGTCTTTTTTAAGTCTGTCTGAAAATTTCCGTAATTATTTTTGCACATAAAAAGAAGAACAGCCGCAGATTTTTCATCATACGGCTGTTCTTCTTTTTTATTTATTGTACTGCCAATTTATTTATTCTTTATCAGATATAAAATCAATCTCCCTTGAGCACCACGCGGATTCTCTTATAAATCAGGAATACGATCAGGGATGTCAGAGCATATTTGAATATGTTGAATGGGAAAATGATCATTGCTGCAAATGTAAGAAGATTATTTACAGAACTGTGTACTGCACTTCCCATTTCAATAAATGCTTCTACCGGCATTCCAAAAGCCTTTCCGTATGCCGGAAGTAACACGAATGCATTGATGAAGCATGCAACTACTGCTGTAAGTACGGTTCCAACTGCCATTCCGATCACTGCATGTTTTCTGCTCTTAACAGATTTGTAACGGTAGATCAGACCTGCCGGAACTGCAAATGTACATCCAAAGATGAAGTTTGCCACATCGCCTACACCTGCTGTCATAGAGCCCTTTGTTACCAGATGCACAAGAATCTTCACCAGCTCGATCAGTACACCTGCAATCGGTCCCATTGCGAATGAACCAACCAGTACCGGGATTTCTGAAAAATCCAGCTGATAAAAAGTCGGTGCCAGGAAAGGAAGCGGAAACTCCAGATTCATTAAAATTCCTGCGATAGCGCCAAGCATGGCTATCTGTGTAATGGTTCTCGTCTTACTCCTTGCCATCGCATTTCCATTTCTTAATACCTGTTCACTCATACTGTTTCTCTCCTTTGAAATTATTCTTTATGGATATGTCTCATATCCTGTTAAAAGAAAATTCCACAAGCTTTCTATATAATGAAGATTTTCTTCAACATATAAAAAACCCCGGATCATATCCGGGGTAATGAGCACGTATGGTAAATATCGCGTGTTCTTCTCTCATCCAGACTATACTGTCGGTTCTGGAATTTCACCAGATCAGCCGCCGAAGCGGGTCGCGGACTATAACCGCCGGTAGGGAATCTCAGCTGATGCTGATCACCACAACCCCGAAGAATTTTCTTTTATCTGCGTCTGATTATACTACATACAGATATCTATTGTCAATACAACTATTCCATTACGCTCCTCTATTGACTTTGCTTTTCCAGGCTATTATAATAAATCCAGAAAACGAAAGGAGGTTTTCAATATGAAAACATGGACAAAGAAGTTCCAGAAAATGTTAACACTGATACTTGCCATCTGCCTCGTTACCGGCTGCATGGGATTCTCAAATGTGCAGGCAGCTACCGGAAAGTCAGGTACAACCTACTATGATACCTGCATAAATGGAAAAAAAGGCGGAACAATAACAACCAATGGCACAAAATACTATATGTCAGGCACAAGAAAGGCTATATGTAAGGGGAACACTCTGACAATGTATGCGTCATTTAATACTTCCAAAAACGGAATATTAAACAGCCAAAACAAAAAAGCATATATAAAATACGGAAAACATACATTTAAACTTACTTCCAAGACCAAATACTATTTTTCCGGAGGTGAAGCTCCCAACGATTATTGCTCAAAATCCGCTTTCATGTCTACCATGAGAAGCATGAATGGATTAGGTCTGCGCATTAAGGTAACCAATGGAAAAGTTGTTGAGATGTCTTTCAATTCATGATACCACAAAAGCCGCAAAGCTGGAAATTCCCACTTTACGGCTTTTGTTTAACTTGTCATTATTTTTTCCGAAACCATTCTTTTTTCTCTGTTCTCACAACCCATCCCTGAGAAGATTTTCATCTCATCAGGCACTTTTCATAAGTCAGACGAATATTTGTAATATTAAAGCAGGATACTCACTTCATTGATAAAATTTTACTCTGCCTGATCAATATTATCAACCCTACAGCCCGCTAATACAACCATTCCAGGATTAGAAAAACAGGAAATCACTGCCAGACAAATGAAAAATATATAATATCCCGGTATTTTGTAGTTCATAAGTATTGCTGCCATAGTTTTCACCTCGCTTATGTACAATCTTCTTTGATAATTGACGAACTACTGAGAATATGCTTTAATGGATTTAGCATAAATACTTCAGGAGAACAAACATAGTTCTCAACTATGCTTCTACACCAACGATACATGTATCATATCTCACAGAAGGAAATGGGGGAACACAAATGGGACTTATAGCTATCAGCAGCATGGTATTCTTAGGTGGTATGTATCTGATGATTGCATTCGCATGGTGGCTTCTGCAGATTATTGCCAACTGGAGAATCTTTACCAAAGCAGGGGAGGCCGGATGGAAAAGTATTATTCCAATATATGGCGATTATATTTCTTATAAAATCGCATGGCAGCCTGCATATTTCTGGCTGACATTGGTTCTTGGAATCGTATCTTCCTGCTTACAGGGAACTCTTGAAACAAACGACAGTTTAATGATCTCCATGATCATCGTACTGATCAAAATCATACTTGCCATAATCAGCATTATGTACAGTGTTAAGCTTGCAAGAGCCTTCGGCAGAGGCACAGGATTCGCCATTGGCCTTATCTTCTTACCGCCAATCTTCATGCTGATCCTTGGCTTCGGCGATGACAGATATTATGGAGCAGATAAATAAGTATATATTAAATGGAAAATCCCCGGAACTTACGTTCCGAGGATTTTTACATATATACAGATTACAGTTTATTATAGAATTCTGTTGTCAAAATATTCTTTTACCGTTTCACAGCAAAAATCAGAATTGTCAGTCCACTGGAGCAGACAGATAACTTGCCAGACAATATCCAGATGAACCTTGATAATACACAGAAATAAATCCGTTTCCGGCATCTCCGAATGTAGCAACGGCTGTTCCCAACGGAATCTGACAAATTTCAGCAGCATTTACATCTGGATTTGTACGAAGAGTAATACTCTCATTACAGTTAATTACATATCTGGTATGTGGAATAGGTGCTCCTTCCGTCGGTTCCTGATATCTGGTGACCTGCGTCAGTGCAATCCATCCGTATGTACCATTATAATTTGTATAGCCCCATGAATTTCCATTGGAAGCCACTGCTTCCTGAGTTACAGTCAGAACTGTTCCGTTTGGAATCATGTCTGGAAGAACTTTGTCATACTCCACTCCTGCGCCACAGCGCATGTTTACACCGCCATCCGGGGCTGTTACTTCTACATCATAAGAATTTCCATGGGTTGGAATATCTCCCGGTGCAAGTAGTGCTATCTTATCAGCAAATTCTGTATAGTTTTCATTTGCATTAAGTTCCCTTGATTCTATCAATGTTTGCACAATATCTTTTCCGCTCTTTGTAATTCGTGTTATCTCCTGATATCCTTGATATCCATACAAAAAATACATTCCATTTCCATCTGGGGCTGTATAAAATAATCCCTGTCTGCCTACATTTCCAATATAGCTCACATCTTTTCCATCTTCCAATGTATAAATATCATTTACCCAATCAGCAAGACAGGTGCCATGTGATATAAGTAACTCTCTTATTCCGTCCTGATCAATATCATATAAAGCCAAGGAAATGCCAAAATCTCCGGAAGTGGCTCCTGCATCTGCTATTACATTTTCGTATGCAGCATACTCCGTCATATCTTTGTAATTCGTTGGATTTGATGCCATTACCTCAACATTTTGTCCTAATATTGAACTGGTTGTAATCAGCAAACTGGCAACTATTGATACTCTAACTAAATTTTTATTCTTTTTCATATCTATACCCCACTTTCTCACTCATATACAATTCTGTTATTTACATCAAATTCATTACATTTTCAAGATGATCTGTAGTTCCATCACTTCCCCTTCTATTTGTTATCTTTTCTACACCCAAAACAGCATTAATATATCCATGTTTGCAGTTTCTACTCTTTATTATACTTTTTCTTCTTCAAATACTCAATCATTAATCACCATTGAAAAACTAATTGTTTTTTTCTTCATGAAATCATACTTAAAAATCTTTTTATTTGCATATATGTATATACTTCATACACCCATTTACTTTTATAGCAGTCCGCATAAATAATACATTTAAGACAGTTCAGCAGAGTGTGAAAACTTTGACGCTATATAGCATATCCCTTATTTATCAATAATAATTACAAATGATTT
This sequence comes from Blautia sp. Marseille-P2398, assembly GCF_964240315.1. NCBI lineage: Bacteria > Bacillati > Bacillota > Clostridia > Lachnospirales > Lachnospiraceae > Blautia > Blautia sp. Marseille-P2398. The sequence goes on along the minus strand of NZ_CAXSTD010000005.1, from coordinate 78,736 downwards.
TGATGTGAGAAATTGTTTGATGTATTAGAAAAAATAACCTCTTTACGGGAAGACAGGAATAGACAAACTTGAAATTATATGCCAGACCTTTGGTATTACTCTGGCAGAATTCTTTAATGATACAGATGTTCTGGTTTCCATGACTGAAGAAGAAAAAAATATGTTGTCACAGTGGAATCTGCTGACTCCTGCTCAGAGAACGGCTGTGATAAATATTATCGGTCTGCTACTGTCCTGTGATTGAACCTTCCCTGGACAATAGCAATTTGAACTTCAATATTTTTCTTTTTCCAAATATTTCTGAAGTGTTCCTTCATTGTTCATTATACCCCTTGCTCCTGCTTATTTCATTCACTGGCAGTATATGTTTGTATTTTAAAAATCACTAAGTTCTGTTATCTTCATGAAAACAAACGAGCTTTTCACAACTCTCTAAGAGTATCTGCATAAAAAGGCAGGATTCCCACCTCCAGGAATCCTGCCCGTTTCTTGCTTATTCACATATTCATAAAACTTAATACAGCCCCATAATTGCCAACAAAGCAGTAATCACTACAAGGCTGCACAGAATGCTCACGCTGTTTGCACAGCTTGCCATTCCTTCATCACCGCCGCACATTCCGGTGTAGGCAGGTGCCACTGCACTCATAGGAGCGAAGCACAGTAAAACGAGTGTCTGTCTGATAACCAGATCAAACGGTAAAACAAAATAGAAGATTACAGCACAGACTGCAGCAAAGATATGACGGATTCCGATCAGTTTGAAAATCTCACCCATGTATTCTTTCTTGAATTCGATATGGAACAGAAGACCTAACATCAGCATGGCAACAAATGTGTTGGCCTTTGCCATTGGCTCGATCAGTGTAAGAATAACCGGTGGCGTGTCAATATTTGCAACAGCTAAAATAAACATAACTACATAGGCTACCAGCGGAGGACTGGTAATCAGACGTTTTGCAAAGGATTTAAGATCAATTCCTTTTTTGGAACCGGAAGCTGCTGTATACTCTGCAACGAATGCATAAGTACCTCCGGTACACATAATACTGTTTCCTACATCGAACATACAGGCAGTAACACTTCCCATAGCCGGAAGGAAGCTCTGCACAAACGGCAGACAGAACGCCCCGATGTTAAATGCCGGAAGACAGAGCATATTTAACGCCTGTTCTCCTTTGGATTTTCTGCGTGTGATCAGTGCACCTACTGCAATCATAATTACATTCAGAAGAATTCCAAGTGCTGCTATTATCAGCATATTAAATCCCATATCCTCTATTGCAGAGAAATTGGTGATAATAGATGCAGGAAGTGTTACATAGATCAGAAATTTCTTAACTGATGCACCTGCATCTTTCGGCACAAAGCCTGTAGATTTCATTACAATTCCGATGATGATGATCAGGGTAAATGAAAAAGCCCTCATTAGTACTGAAAACATAAAAACCTCCCTTTCTACACCCGAAGCCGGTTTTTCACATATGAAAGGGAACGGTTCACGATCAGTTCCTCCGGAAAATCTACTTCCTTAAGAATTTTTTCTGTCCTGGTAAAATCACCTACATCCTCTTCTCTGTGTGCATCGCTTCCAAGCATAATCTCTACCCCATATTTTACACACAATTTCAAGATTTGTATATCATTTTCATATGCCTGAATACGAAATCCCCGTAGATTAAAAGAAAGTGATATTTTGGGCGTCACCTGGGGCAGTACTGTTTACCATATGATCAATTATCTCAATCCTTCCCAGAAGGTAAATGCAAAGTTCGTTACTCTTCATGGCAGTATTGCCTGCTGTGAAAATGAACTGGATGTACGTACTCTGGTATCCCGTATGGCAAAGGCATTCTTCGGAGAGAACTATTATCTTCTCACAGACGCTCTTATGAGCAGCAAAGAAGCCTCCCGGATCATGAAGGAAGAGAAGAAGAATCCGTTCTTGCATCTCCGGATTTTATGTTCACAGAGGATCTGGAGATGCTGAAACAGGAAAATGTTTCCGGAGATATTGCCCTTCGCTTCTTTGATCATGACGGACAGGAATGTAATACTACACTTAAAGAACGCATGATATCGATCAGCATGGAGCAGTTCAAAAAAATTGACCGCAAGATTTCCCTTGTATCAGGTGTGTCCAAAGCAAATGCTGTGTTAAGCGCTTTAAAGGGCGGGCTGGTGGATGTGCTGATCCTGGACTCCAATCTTGCTGAAGCACTGCTGAAACTTACACAGGAGTAATATTTTATGCCTGCATCTCTATAAAATAAACAAGAACCCTTCTACCGACAATTTGTCCACAGAAGGGTTCTCTTATTCTTCATCCGCATGATAAATCCCAACATATCCCTGCGGTTCTACTCTGACGATCTGCTCGACTTCCTCTGTTTTCTCCGGGAAGTCCGCTTCTGTATGAAATCTCACACAGGTTCCGCAGGAGGAGCTTAAATCTCTTGGGACAGGCATGACTTCTGCACTCAGATTCATTGCCTGGCAGTTTCTTCGAAACTGAATAGCTCCATAATGGGAATAGAAGGTTGCTATATATGTGATCATTTTGTAAGTTTCAGCAGGATATCATCTCCCTGCTCTGTTGCCTGTACCTGATATCCCTGATGTGTTGCAAATCTGGATACATTCTCTTTTGCAACTACGTTATCAACCAGGATCTCATATTCTTTGTCTCCGGATTCCATTGCATTTTTTGCGCGGATCACAGGTTCCGGACAGGATAAACCTCTTGCATCTACTTTCTTCATTCGTCTCTCTCCTTTTAGAGTGTGTGTGAATTACTCGGTAACTGAGTTACCAGAGCATCTGAATTAAGGCGGGATACCGCCTTTTTTCAGGGTGCATCCATGGCACCACTACTATTTGCTCTTTAGAGCTATACAGCTACTTTTATTATTTCCGGTGTTTTCAGTCCGGTTACGGACAGTTCTTTTTTTACTCCGGATACGGAGTGATATTTTCTCAGGATATTATATGCGCCTACCGCATCTGCATTATAGACTCTGTTTCCATCCCTATATGATCCTCTCTCTTTCCGGTTGGACGGCTCTGCATATCTTTTCCCTACTTCCGGTGACAGCGGACTGCACTGGCTGGTATAACTTTCTTCTTGTTTTACAAAGCGGATCCCATATCTTTTCAGCTTATATTCCAGCATGATGTAGATCCTGTTATACGGCAGGCTGTGAAGCTTCTGGTTTGTCCTGTGTCCCAGGTCTTTTTCTCTCCGAATGTTCCGGATATCCCCTGTAACGACACAGGTGATCCCCTGTTCCCGGCAGTATTCTGCAAGATATCTTGTGATCTTGTGCAGATAGTCCGTTACTGAGTCTTGTTTTCTCTTATATAACTTCCTGATATGTTTTGATGTGACCGGATGCTTTACTCCCTTTCCGGACTGCTGCCCATACCACTGGGCCTGCACCCTTGCGATCTCTTTATGGAAATATCTTTCCAATTCAAGGTACTTCCTGCCCAGAATAAACGTCTTCCCATTTTCAGAATCATAACACGTCATAAGGTTGTGAAGCCCCAGATCAATAGACAGTTCATGTCCGTTCTGTGGAAGTTCTTCCTGGTCAGGGACCTCATAAACAACAATAATTTTACAGTTTCCCTTCTCCGGCGGGTAGATCCGCAGCTGTTTGATCTGATCCATGCCCCTGAAAATCTTATTTTCAAGATAAAGAAAGTTTTCATGGATCTGATACGTTTCTTCCATATATTTTTTTAATGCCTTTGGAAGGGACAGGCGGACTCTGTCCGTATCCCGCTCATGCACGATCCCCATCTGCATATAGGTAATGGGGATACTTTCCTGCTTAAACCGCGGCGGTCTGGGAGTCTCGATCCCTCCGGATCTTTTCAGGGCGTAAAAAGACTTCCATGCCTTGTCCAGCAGCTTACAGACTTCCTGGGCGGTCTGGGACGGGAGCTGTTTATACCACAGATCCTCTTTATGGGCTTTTTTCTGATAATACCAGTCCGGATACTGCTCCATCCCAGTTTCTTTGTAATGCTGACGTTCATAATTACAGACATTCCAGAGCTTGGATGCTGCATAACACATATGCCCGATGAGGTTCGCATATTCCCGGCTGACCTTTATGGATGTTCTCTTTGACAGCAGCATTTCCTCTCCTCCATAGTATCAGTAAGCTTTGCTCTGATGTTCGATATACCTGCGGATATTTTCTTCCGATACAGTTCCGACCGTTTCCACATAATAGGAATGGTTCCACAGCTCCCCTTTCCAAAGCTGGTTTCTTATTTCCGGAAAATATTCGAAAAGTTTCCTGCCGGAGATCCCCTTCAGGTATTTCACTGACCATACCATATGATAATTAACATTACACACACAAGTACGGTAATGTGTAAGATTTTCTTTCATACATATATAATACCATGATATCAAAAATTCCGCAATAAAATATCGAACATATTTTCTTTTTATAATGCTGGATACAGCTTTTTATAGGGAGAAATTGAATGAAAACCGTTTTGTTATTTTTATTTATTATGAGTGCAGATATGCACAGTTTGCGCTTTCATCTCGGTAATTGAATTGCCGAGGATTCCCGCTTATTATCCTAAAAAAATACTTTCCGCAAAGTGAGCGTATTGATTGCGGAAATGATGTCTGCATTCCGACAATCAGGCTTCTTCTTTTCTCATGGAGTTCACTGCTGCGATTACTGCAACTACCACAATCCCAATAATAACTGCAATCTTTCCGTTTGCTGTAGGACCTTCACCGGAAGATGCCAGTCCGAAGTTATGGGCAAAAGCAGCGCCTGCCATCAGACCGAGAACAGTCACAGCTGAATCTGTGTTTCCCTCTCCTGCCAGGATAAGCTGACGCAGCGGACAGCCGCCAAGAAGGATACATCCAAAGCCTGCCAGATACATTCCCAGTGCGTTCCACAGTCCATCTGTGTGTGCGATCGGCTGTCCCGCAAATCCCGGATTGAAATAGGATGTTCCTGTAACTGCACCGAGGATCAGATTCATTACCAGTGCTGTCACAAGAATTGCAGCAAAGCCGAACAGTAATTTATATTCTTTAAAAAGTACCGCATCACGGATACCGCCGACCATACACAGACGTGTTCTCTGTGCCAGAATTCCAACGATAATTCCTGCTGCCAGTGCGATAACAATTGCAGCATGTTTTGCTCCAGGTCCGCCTTCCGGCTCTGTGAAATGGATAAATGCAGGTGCAGCTACCAACAACAGAAGCATCACGATCTGGAATGCAGGATAAATACTGCCTTCCAGCTTCGGCATCTTATAAGAACGTTTCAGTGTGTAACCTTTCTTCAGGAAAATAGTTCCTGTAAGAATACCGGCTACAAATCCAACAAGTCCAAACAGAGCATTTCCGTCTCCGCCTGCCAGACGCAGAATCATACGGAAAGGACATCCAAGAAACATCAGACATCCGATCATAACAAATGCGCCAAGTGTAAATCTGGTCACAGGTGCAGAGCCGCCTCTTGGACGAAACTCTTTCTTAGCAAGTGAAATGATACATGCTCCAAGCACCAGACCAATGATCTCCGGGCGGATATACTGAACTGCTGCCGCTGAATGAAGTCCCAGCGCACCTGTGGTATCTCTCAGGAAACAGGCAATACAGAAGCCCATATTTGCCGGATTTCCAAAAAACACCAGAATTGCAGCGATCAGACCGATTACGCCTCCTGCCAGAACTATGGTTCCCTTTTCGTTTTTCATTTATTTCTTTCCTCCTTTTGCACTGACTTTTTTTGTTGTCAGCACAATTTCTTTGTATCTATTTTATCATTTTTATGCTGAAATCACTAATTCATTATAGCCGTATTTTATAGTTATTTATAGAAATTATTTATAAGTTGTGCTATACTATAATGATGTTAGGGGCAAAAAGTATTTTGCCCCTAACCTGATATCTACGAATTGTTCCGCAGCAAACTAGCTCCTGCAATTCTCATATCATATAATCTTTAATTATATAAAAATCGGGGGATTTGTTACTGTCAACTACCCATCACCTAAAGGTAATGGGCTTGTAACTGCCCAGTCGTAGTAACGGCTTACGCCTCCGACCTTTTATCCCCAATAGGCATTGCTGCCTAAAGTGGCGTTACATCATTGGGTGGTTGACAGCACCCTTTGTAGCAGAGTTTACTCTGTTACAACTGTATTGGGTACTTGGCTATCAGCAAGATAGTTTATTCCCATACGATACAGATTCATAGCTCCAATACGGTCATCATTAGACGTATAACCGCAGTTTTTGCAAGTAAACAAATGTATTTTCTTATTACGATTAGACTTTTCAGTATGTCCACAAGCAGGACAGCATTGACTGGTATAACGAGGATCCACCTTTATTACAGAAGATTGATTCTGCTTCGCTTTGTAAATCAGCTTCTGCTCAAGGTCATAAAAAGACCATGATACAGAAACATAGCGGTTTTTTGTTTTGACACGTTCTGTAACATTGCGAATACCAGTCAAATCTTCTAATACAAAGAGAGTATGCTTTGGATTACCGGTGGCAAGTGCCTTCGATACCTGATGGTTAATATCCTGCATCCAACGGTTTTCTCGCTGACCGATAGCTTTTAGTCTTCGCCTTGAGGATGGCGTATGTCGCATTTGAAGTTCTTTACGAAGCCTGGAATAATTAGCCCGTTTCTGTTTAATAGCTTTACCACTAACAAATCCAGACTTATGTTTACTGTCATAAGTTGCAACAACAAAGTTAATACCTCTGTCAATACCTACAACATTACAAATATCAGAAATATTACTTTCTTCAACCTCATAGGTAACTGGTATATGCAGATAGTATTTACCATGTTTATTTACAAGTTTGGCAGTACCAAACTTGTAAATAGAATGGTTAAAATACTTAGACATACCCTCAGCAAAATAAGGAAGTTTCACACGACCATTAAGCGTATTGACGGAAAAGCAGTTTTGAGTTAAAGAATAATCTCTGTTCCAAACCAGGTCGTACTGAGGTTTTTTAAAAGATGGTTTTATCCATTCATTCTGATTTTCAAGAATGGTCTTATATCTTGCGATAACCGTTTTAAAAACAGACTGCGCCATTTGTGATTTGAGACTGAACTTTTCTCTTAGAGTAGAGTACAAAATTTTATTGAGTGAGAACTGCTTTAGGTCATGTGTGCGGAATACATAATCTGAAACATAATTACAGGCATCACAATAAACAGACATTGTTTTATTAAGCAAAACTTTATCTGTATCAGTTGCAACTATCTGAACTTTTGCAGTTATAGTTATCTGTTCCATAAAATTTATTCCTCTCATTGATACTTCACTAGCAATAGTGTATACTAATATTTAGTGAACGTCAATAACTGTCAGAGGTGATTTATGGATTATAGATATAATCGTCATAACAGACGAAAATACAGTCTGAAAGTACATATAGTTCTTGTAACCAAATACCGCAAACAAATACTAAAAGGCTCTATTGCTGATGATGTGAAACAAAAGATTCTCGATATAGCTAATACTCGTGGCTACGAAATAATTGCTATGGAAACAGACAAAGACCATATACATTTTTTGTTAAGTTATGATGCAACGGATAGAGTATGCGACATTGTTAAAATTGTAAAGCAGGAAACAACATACTACTTATGGCAAAAGTATAATTCGGTCTTATCAAAACAGTATTGGAAGAAAAAAATATTTTGGTCAGATGGTTATTTTGCTTGCAGCATTGGAGAAGTGTCATCAGCAACTATACAAAAATATATTGAGAGTCAAGGATAATAGATAACAATTTACAAGGCTCCTCCCACCGCCTAAAGAAGGCCACTGAAAAAGTCCTTTTTGCGTATAAATTAACACAAAATAAAGTACATCAATCAACTTTGAGACACTGTATATAGTATGAAAAAACAGTTTTTCAGTGGCGTCCCTAAAGGCAGTAGGTTTCCGCCCATGACAAACGAAAGGATTTATTTATGAATAAAATCTATCTGGATCAGGCCAGTACGTCTTTTCCAAAGGCACCATCTGTTGCACAGGCAGTTTATGATTACCTGGCAGGCTCTGCTGTGAATGTGAACCGGGGAGGATACCGGGCAGCTTATTCTGTGGAAGAACAGATTTTTGAGACAAGAGAACAGCTTCTGAAGCTCTTTCACTTTACTTCCGGAAAGGGTAAGAATGTTATTTTTACAGAAAATATCACTGCCAGTCTGAATGTTCTTCTGAAAGGACTTCTGAAACCCGGCGATCATGTACTTGTAACTGCCATGGAGCATAATGCAGTGATGCGTCCCCTTGTACAGCTGGAGAAACATGGAATTTCTTTTGACAGGATCCCATGCGCTTCTGACGGCAGTCTTCTGCTTGATAAAGCGACCGCACTCCTTCGTCCTGAGACTAAGCTTGTGGTCTGTCTTCATGCTTCTAATGTATGCGGAACTGTCATGCCAGCACAGGAAATCGGAGATTTCTGCAAAGAACATGGGCTTCTTTTTATTCTGGACACTGCACAGACGGCAGGAACCATTAACATTGATATGGAGAAATGTCACATAGACGCACTGGCATTTACAGGTCACAAGGGACTCAGAGGGCCACAGGGAACAGGTGGCTTTCTGATCCGCAATAAACTGGCAGCGCAGATTGAGCCTCTTATCAGCGGTGGAACAGGAAGCGCCTCTCATTCTGAAGAAGTACCGGCATTTCTTCCTGATCGTTTCGAGCCCGGAACTCCCAATATACCTGGGATTCTGGGACTTCATGCCGCACTCTGTGATCTGGAGAAACAGTCCATGGAAGAAATCCGCCAACATGAATTAATGCTGACACAATACTTTATAGATGGTATCCTGAATCTGGATCCTGAAGAAAAATTTCTGCGTATTATCGGTAAAAAAAATATTGAAAACCGTTGTGCAGTTGTATCCGTCCAGACCTTACATATGGACATGGCTCAGGCCGCCTTTGAGCTGGACAGTACTTATGGAATTATGACAAGAGTCGGCCTTCACTGTGCACCAAACGCACATAAAACTCTTGGAACATACCCGGAGGGTACTCTCCGTTTTTCTTTCGGATCTGAGAATACAAAGCAGGAACTGGATATTGCTTTAGATGCATTATCCGCATTACTATAACAATCCTAGTGTACCAACAAGTTGATTTCTTGAACAATCTTACGTCTAAATTTCTTATTTCCGCGTTGTCGTCAGTCGCCGTAGCCACCGCTAGCCTCTCTCCTCCGCCTTGAAATAAGAAAATTTATCCTGCAAGATTGTTTCAAGAATCAACTTGTCGGTACACTCGTACATCGTTTTCGTACATAAAAGGAGATTTTCACAATGGAATTTAAACAGTTAGAAGCATTCGTCGCTGTCGTGGACTACGGCAGCTTCTCAGAGGCGGCCCGCCGCCTCTATCTGACACAGCCTACGATCAGTGCGCATATACGTTCCCTGGAAGATGAACTGCATATGAAACTGATCATCCGTACTACAAAGAAAACAACGATCACAGCCAAAGGCTACCAGCTTTATGACAGTGCAGTCCGTATGTTGGAAATCAGAAATAACCTGCTTGAAAATTTTACAGGTGCCCACAAACATATGATAGATCTGGCTGCATCTACCATTCCTTCTTCTTATCTTTTGCCGGAACTGCTTGCTGCTTTCGGCAAAACGCACCCGGATGTTTATTTTCACTCCATACAGTCAGACAGTTCAGAATCCATCAGCCGGGTACTGGACGGAACTGTAGATCTGGCTCTGGTAGGCCAGAATACACGTGATGAGAGCTGCGTGTTTATTCCTTTCTGCCATGATGAGCTGGTTATTGCAACTCCTGTAACAGATCACTATCTTGCACTCAAGGACAGAGAAACACCCGCTGTTTTTCATGATTTCCTGAAAGATCCTATTATCCTCAGGGAAAAGGGCTCCGGCACAAAAAAAGAAATGGACCTTTTTCTGGAGCGCACAGGCATCACAACAGGCAATCTGAATGTGATTGCCCGCATGAATGACCTGGAAAGCATCAAAAAGTCCATTGTTAATGGTCTGGGAATCTCTATTCTTTCATCACGCTCTGTCAATGACCTGCAGAGGACAAAGCAGATTCTTGTCTTTCCGCTGGAGGAAGCTGCCCATAAGCGCAGTTTCTATATAGTCTACAGCAAAAACAGGATTCTGAACCCCCATGTAAAGCAGTTTGTACAGTTTATGCGAGACTATTATATGTAACTGTTATCTGCCGGCATCCAGCAGTTTCACAAACTCTTCCTCCGGCATCGGTTTGTAAAAATAATAACCCTGAATATAATCACAGCCGTTGTCTCTTAAGAACTCGACCTGCTCTTTAGTTTCAGCACCTTCCGCTATAATCTTTATATCCATAGTATGTGCCATTTCAATGATGAAGCGGATAATACTGCGTGTTTTGGTATTGGTTTCTATCTGCCGCACAAAACTCATATCAATTTTCATAATATCAAAGTTGTAATTCTGGAGCATTCCAAAGGAAGAATATCCGCTTCCAAAATCATCCAGGAGCAGCAGAATCCCTGCTTCTCTTAATGCCTCCAGAGTTGCATTTCTGTCTGCCTCAATGGCAGCATAGGAGGTTTCTGTAATCTCCATTCTGCACAGACCGGACGGCATGGAAGCATCTGCACATTTCTTCTCCAGCCAGTTCATGATCGTCTCATCATAGAAATCCATCCATGACAGATTAGTTGATACCGGAACTGTGATCTTATCGGACTGATAACGTTTCTTCTGAAATTCATTAACCGAATCCAGCACATACAGATCCAGTTCGGAAATATGTCCGCTTTCCTCCAGTGCAGGAATAAATACACCCGGCGAAATAAATCCCTTTTTCGGGTGGAACCACCGGATCAGAGATTCTGCTGATGCAATCTTTCCGGTCATTGCATCCACAACAGGCTGAAAATATACTTTGAACTGTCCCTGCTCAATCCCTTCCTCCAGTTCACCTGCTAATGTTGCTTTATCTATATATGTATTCTTCATGGAAGAATCATAAATCTTATATGACTGGACAAACTCATCTGTAATATATCTCTGGGCAATCTTTGCCCTGTCAATCATTCCATTCACAGACATTTTTTTCTTTTCAAGCATAAAAATCCCACATTTGACAGACAAATGAAGTGTTTTTCCTCCCCGGGTAAGTTTCTTCTGACACATTCCGGTAAGCATATCCAGATTGAGATTCTTACGTTCTACCAGACAGATAAAATGATCTGCGTCCTCACGTGCCGATACCAGAGGCTTCAGCTCTGATTTCCGGACATCTTCGTACACTTTGCGCAGCATCATATCTCCGATTTCTGTTCCAAAAAGCTCATTGACTGCCTTGAAATTCTTAATATCGAAAAATACAACCGCATATCCGGTTCTGTCTTCACTTTCTTTCAGGATCCGTTCCACATGACGGATAAAACCCTGTCTGTTATATCCGCCCGTCAGAATATCCTGTTCAAATTTCTCCGTAATATCCTCAACTGTAGCTACAATAATGTCAAAAAATTTATTGAGGTAAAAAAATGTATAGTTCTTTAAACATTTCTCCCCTTTTTTATTAAACTGATGAACAGAGAAAGAATATCTATCTTTCTCCTGCAGTTCTTTCCGAATGGTATCAAGACGCACACATTTTTCATATACGGATTTCTCATCATCCGGAACAAATTTCTTCATAACTTCAGTAACATAACCGGAATAACTGATCTCTTCTGCCAAAACCATCTCCATGGCACAGATACCCGGATGATCCAGTCTCACACAGTCTCTCTGCCCGTCAATAATCTCTATTCTGTCAAAATTCTTTCTGTACAGCATATGCGGAATCTGCTCTGAAAAATAGTTCTCTGTAATATCAGAAAAATAGATCAGTGCTTCCAGCCTGTCATAAGAAACGTTCCGGACCATCTCAACTGTGGTTCTGATCATCCTCAGACTGATTCCTTTTGCGGCATACACAGGACATTCCCATTGGATCATATCTTTTCCCTGTGTCAGACACTCCCTCAGATTATCTACACAAAATACCTTTCTGTACTGAGTTCTCACTTCTCTCTGCGGAATAGACTGACTGATCCGTTCAATATAAGAATCCAGTGGTTCATTTACATCTTTCAGCTCCAGTGAAGCAATCCTGCTGTTTGCCATAATACAGCTTCCATCCGAAATATTTACTGTAACTGAGGCAAACGCATCTTTTGCATGACGTATGATCTTATCCAGCTGTTTCAGATATTCATCATTGATATCCCGGATATACATCATGGCAATCTGGTCATCCGGTTTATATTCTGCACTTCTGATGACTTCCATACATACCCAGCGGTACTCCTGTTTTATCAGAGTTCTGTAGTTCAGGTAAATGCGTTCTCTGCCTTTCGCAAGTTCTCTTCTCAGATTATCTATACTGCAGAATTTCAAATATTCTTCCTGATCCTCTTCATAAATATACTTATAATCAGCCATCATTTTAAGGCTTTCAGAAAGACTTGGAAGCATGGAAACAGTACTGTCTTTTCCTCTTATAACTGTATAAGTATCTGTCGAGAGATTAATCTTGAGTATCCGGTGAAAAATAGATGATAACATTTTCATCGCATCCTGCAGGTCTCCCGTCATCTTATCATGCAGCGCAATCGTACTCTCAACACGATGAAAGACCGTCATTGCATCAAAGGGACGTGTGAAGTAATCACTTGCTCCAAGCCCATAAACCCGACGGATGCTATCTTCGGAAGTCTCTGATGAAATACAGATAACAGGCAGCATATCCAGCCATTGCTTTTCCTTCATAACAGCAAGTACCTGATAACCATCCATTACCGGCATGATCAGGTCAAGGAGCACCAGCTTAAAATCCTTATGGCATCTTTCAAGGATTTCAACTGCCTGCTTTCCATTTTCAGCTTCACAGATATCATATTTATCTTCCAGCATACAGGAAAGGATTTCTCTGTTTAATTGTGAATCATCAACGATTAATATCTTTAGCTTACTCATATAATGTATGCCCTTTCTTCTGTTATTATGGCTGTGTGAAAATTTAACTGGACAGATGCCAGAATCAACTGTTCGTGTGCTAACAAGTTTATTATACATAATTTAAGTATATCATCCAAAGGATAAAAGTCAATAATTGGATATACTGCCAATATATGGTTCCCTGTTTTCGTTACTGTTCACTCCGTTCACAGTAACGTAGCCAAAATTCATTCCAGATTGCCTGCGGCAATGGAATTTGGGCTTGTATGTCTCGGGATTTTGGCATATTCATACCAAAACACCTCGCGGGATAGTGGTGTGTGAACAGTAACATATATGGTTCCCTGTTTTCTCTTTACAAAAATTCACATTGATATATAATACTTAAACAGATCAAGGAGGAGCACAGGCTCCTCCTTGTCAGTCAGTTACAGATTTTTCTTCTTATAAATAAACCATGATGCTGCTACAGTAAACACCAGCAGATAAAGAAGCAGAATCCCAATACCAGTGTAATTCACCGCCTCACCTGATGAAATGCTTCTCATCAGATGGCTGGTCTGGGATAATGGCAAGGCTGATACAAACTTGCCTACAAATCCCGGAAGTTTCTCTGTTGAGAAAAAGGTGTTACACAAATATGCCATAGGCATAATGATATAATTGGAAAACCTCGGCACGTCTGCGTGATTCTTTGCCAGAAAGGAGACCACCACGCCGATGGCTGAGAATACTGCTCCGTTCAGGAACATCACCAGAAAGGACCATCCGTTGAAGATCAGTCCTGTCTCAATAGGTGCTGTAAGAAGCAGTATGATTCCTCCTGCATACAGACCACGCAGACTTCCCCCGATGATCTGTCCGGCAATAAACTGCCATAATGGTGTGGGGGAGATCATCACCTGATCAAAAGCCTTCTCATACAGTCTCTGTACGTTTAGGTTCTGCGCAATGGCGTTGAAGCTTCCGTTCATAGTTGTCAGTGATACCACACCCGGAATCAGAAAGTTCAGGTATGGCTGTCCATGAGAAGTGGTCTGGATTCCCATTCCGAATACGATCAGATACATTAGCGGTGCAATCATTGCCGCCAGTGTGATTTTATAGAAATCCCGGCGGAATTCTACCCACTTCTCCCATAATATTGTTATAATTCCCATACATTTTTCTCCAGATTATTCTAACTTTTTTCGCAACCTCCGCAGGGGACTTCCCTGATTCAGTTAATATCTGCTATTTTGAAATCAAATGCTTCCCGGCTCTTTCTACAAAGACATCTTCCAGTGTTGTCTCGCGAAGAGACGCCTGCCCTGTAAGCTCTTCCAGATACCGGATTGCTTCCTGTCGTGTATGGAAATAGTGATTCTGTGTTCCATCTGCTGTCATCTCGTCCACTGCATAAGCACCAAGACTCTCAATCAGTGCTGACGGAGTACTTACCTCCTCCAGCTTACCATGATCCATCAGTGCCACACGATTACAGAGACTCTGTGCTTCTTCCATATAATGAGTAGTCAGCAGGATCGTCAGATTTTTCTCATTAAGCTTACGCAGAAGATTCCACATCTGTCTTCTGGAAAGAGCATCCATACCTGCTGTGGGTTCATCCAAAAGCAATATCTCCGGATCTGTCAGTAATGCCCGACAGACCATCAGCTTACGCTTCATTCCACCGGAAAGCTTACGGACTGTACGTTTGCGAAACTTCAGCAGGTCACAGAACTCCAGAAGTTCTTCTGTTCTTTCTTTTATCTGCTTTCGCGGCATAAAATAGAGCCGTCCCTGGTATTCCATAATCTCATCCATATTCATATCCTGACGCATAGAATATTCCTGGGTGATCACACTGATTTTTCTTTTCAGATCAGGACGTTGTCTCGTAAGCTGCTGACCGTCTATGAGGATTTCTCCCTTTGTCGGAAGAAGAAGGGTTGAGAGCAGGCTGATGGTCGTTGTCTTGCCTGCTCCGTTCGGTCCAAGAAGGCCAAAAAATTCCCCTTTTTCAATTTTCAGGTTCAGGGAATCCACAGCTGTAAAATTGTCAAAGGTTTTTGTCAGATCTCTGGTTTCGATCATAATCCTCCATCCTGTTCCTTTGCAATGATCAGAGAATAATAGCCTGCATCATCCGGAATTTCTTCTACACTGTTGTAAATATGCTCATCCGGCATTCCACAGTTCTCCACCATACGGATATTGCGTCCGCTTTTTGCCAGAATTTCCTTTACCTGATTCATCTTTTTGCCGGATTTCATCAGCACATAGGTACCCGGCTGATCCAGTTCACTGTCAAGGCGGTGAACTGCAGGCTGTACATGAAGAGGCTGGTTCCACTCTGTAAGCGGGATATTCAGGCGTGCTGCTGTTGCGCAGAAGGAAGTGATGCCGCTTACCAGTCTTGTCTCATATCCATCTGCTTCTACTCTCTTCTGCACATATGAAAATGTTGAATAGATAGTCGGATCTCCAAGTGTCAGAAATACTACATTCTTACCTGTATCAAGTGCTGCTTCCAGCGCCTTGGCTCCTTTTTCATGGTTCAGTTCCAGTTCTGCCTTATCGTGTGTCATTGGCATATAGATTGGCAGGAGTTCTTTGTCTGCAAGCTCAGGTACTGCCTGTACTGCGATCTTATATGCAACTGTTTCACGCACCTCTGCGCCCGGTACTGC
Organism: Blautia sp. Marseille-P2398; assembly: GCF_964240315.1. Taxonomy (NCBI): domain Bacteria; kingdom Bacillati; phylum Bacillota; class Clostridia; order Lachnospirales; family Lachnospiraceae; genus Blautia; species Blautia sp. Marseille-P2398. Next base: position 63,009 of record NZ_CAXSTD010000005.1, on the reverse strand, counting down.
AATAATATCATTCTCTTTGATCAGGCGCACTGCCTTTAATGTCATAAGTTCCGGATCTCCGGGGCCAACTCCTACTCCGTATAAAATTCCTCTCATTACCATATCCTCCTGTGATTTGCATATACATTTTTATGATATCAGAATTGCAGGAGCTGCTTCGCAGCAAAGCAATTCACAGATATTCATTTATTGTGCTCACTGTTCACTACGTTCTCAATGATGTTGCGTGCGGACAGCACCTTTTATTATACTAAAACAGGATAACTTTTTCAACAAAGTATTGACAATTAATTTCAATTGTGGGATGATGAAAATTATCGAATTTAAGTGAGGAAAGAAATATGAGAAAGATTTTTTCAGTTCTGGCAACTTTGATCTGCTGTCTGTCAGTATGGACTTCTGTTCCTGCTGCACAGGCTTTCACTCTTGATAAAGAAGATGGGGAGTATTCCATCCAGGTAGAGCTGGAGGGCGGGAGCGGCAAAGCCAGTGTCACTTCACCGACTTTGATCACCGTAAAAAACGGCGAAGTAACTGCCGATATCCAGTGGAGCAGTTCTAATTATGATTACATGATCGTTGACGGTGAAAAATATCTCCCTGTCAATGAGGAAGGAACGAATTCTGAATTCCTGATCCCGGTTACCATTATGGATGAGAGCATGCCGGTAATCGCAGACACTACTGCCATGGGTACCCCTCATGAGATCAATTATACCTTGACTTTCTATTCCGATTCCATCGGTTCCAAAAGCCAGATGCCGCAGGAAGCAGCGAAACGTGTTGTTGCTGTTGCACTTGTTATTATCGTAGGCGGTGGGATTCTGAATTATTTCGTAAACAAGAGAAACCGATGCTGAACCAGGCAGACACCTGCATCTCAGTTCGGTTAAGAAATACAAAAAAGCTGCCATACGGCAGCTTTTTGTATTCTATATCTTTATTCAGCCATCTCCACTTCCAGCACATAGTCTACAGGATCCGGCAGTACAGGATCCGGACCAAGGTCAACAAATGCGATATCCGGATAATCGCTGTGTACCCATAAAGTAGAGATCGGCACTTCATGTCCGTCATCCAGGGCACGTACTTTCACAATCTTATTCTTATCAAATCCGATCAGCGGCAGTGGTCCTAATGTATTCTCATAAATATGGACATAATACTTGTTTCCATTTCTGGTGATACGTCCGTAATCCGGTTTCGGGATATCTGCTGCCGGAGCGCATCCATAGATACTGTCATGGTTCTTATCCATCCAGCGTCCGATTTCCGACAGAATCGCAGAGGACTCTTTCGGGAATTTACCTTTCGCATCAGGTCCTACGTTCAAAATCATATTTCCACCTTTGGAAACGCACTCTACCAGCTTCTTGATCAGCATGGAAGCAGGTTTGTAATAGTGGTCATTTGCGCAGTAGCCCCAGTTATTGTTCATGGTGAAGCATGCTTCCCATACCATCGGATTCCCTTCTTTGTCGCAGATTCCTTCCGGCGGGATGATCTGTTCCGGGCTTATAAAATCGCCATGATACGGTGTCGGATCGCATTCATACAGAGATCCTCTTCCCTCACCACTGACTTCCAGACGGTTATCAATGATGATTCCCGGCTGTAATCTGCGGACCATATCTATCAGTCTGGTTGCTCCCCATTTCTCGCCTCGCATATCGTCATAGGAAAAGTCAAACCACATAATATCGATTTTTCCATAATTTGTGCAGACCTCTTCCACCTGATTGTACATATACTCTATATAACGAGAAAAATCTCTGTTTTCATTACTGCATTCCGGATGGTTTCTCATAGGATGGATGCGGTCTCCGTAATGAGGATAGTCCGGATGATGCCAGTCAAGTAAGGTGAAATACAGACCGACTTTCAGACCTTCTTCGCGAAGAGCTTCCACATATTCTTTGATCAGATCTCTTCCTGCAGGTGTATTGGTAACTTTATAATCTGTGTATTTACTGTCAAATAAACAGAAACCATCATGGTGTTTTGCAGTCAGAACCACATATTTCATACCTGCTGCCTTTGCCTCTTTTGCCCACTGTTTCGGATTATAGTCTCTGGCATCAAATTCTTTCATAAACGGAAGGTATTCTTCCTCAGGCATCTCCTCTGTACTGCGTACCCATTCTCCTCTTGCAGGAATAGAATATAATCCCCAGTGGATAAACATTCCGAAACGGGCATCCTGATACCATTTCATACGTTCTTCATATTCTTTTCTGTTAAACTGATACATGATTTTTATCTCCTTTATGTAAATGCAAATTCAATATCCAATCCTTTACATCTATACAATAATGTAATCCGGCAATACCAGAAGATGCTCACAGGTGTCATCTCCGGGCATCTTATTTATCGCTCTGTTACATTAATCTAAGCAGCATATCCCCGGTTCCTACATTGTAACCGCTGGTCGCATAAATCCCATTCAGGGTTCCATTCGTCACAATAATCAGCGGAAGTTTGTCCGGATCTACGTACATACGCCTTCCCAGAGTATTGATAATCTCTGAGAAATCATCATAATAAATCTGAATATTTTTTAACTTTGCAAGTGCTTTGGACAGTGTCGGTGTCTCCAGTGCTTCTTTGCTTCTCACTACAAAAATAATCTGCTCTGCATATCCTGCGAAAGCCTCTTCCTGCTCCATCATTTCATTTAAGATATGCTCAGTAGGCTCTTTTTCTTCTTCCAGAAACATAAGGATATGTTTTCCGTCTGCTGTAAGATCAGATGCTTTCACTTCTGTACCATCCTCAGTTTTCAGCATGAATTCCGGCATGGAAATATTCTCCAGCATATCCTCCAGATCTGCTTCCCTGAGTACCAACTCGATCTCCTTTGTCTCTCCGGGCTGAATTTCAAAATGATATTCATTTGCAAACATATTTCCATTTGGAAGTCTGTTTGAAGTAAGAATCCTGTAGTTTCCGGATTCCAACGGCAGATTCAGGATCTGATCTTCGAAATTCTCTGCTCCCAGTTTCAGTGATGTATATCTTCCATTCTCCAGTTTTGCAATACTCCAGTTCTGGAAATATTTCCACTGTACAGTCTCTCCTGCTTTCAGGATCAGAGTACAGTTCTTCTCTGTTCTTGCAAGCACAGGAACGAATCTTCCGTTTTCCATATATTCCATAGAACGATCATGTGGATTCAGTCTTGCCGCTACTCCAAGGGTTCTCGCTATTGCAACAAACAGGATTTTCTTTGACAGGAAGCTTCCTGTACAGGTCCTTATGCATCCTGCCGGTGTTGTGATCACACTGGAACGCTCTTTCTCCGGTCTGGAAACAATTGCCTTCTCGATCAGATTCCAGATTCTGGAAGGATCATCTCTCAGCTCCTGTTTCTCAGTTCTGGAAAAATGCTTCTTAATCTCTCTTCTGTATTTCTGAAGAACTTCATCATCTACTCTTGGATTTAACACATAAGATACAAAGGTATCCTTTTTCATCATACCATGATATGGGATTGCCAGCTCCAGGTGTTCCTCCAGAACGTCACTGATACAGTCAGTTCTGTCTTTCTCTGTGAGAACCCTCAGGAGATCTTCTCTGTATGAGGCAGCAATGGCTTCTTCTATCCTGTTTACCTTTTTTTCCAGGAAACGTTCACATTCCGGATTTGACCAGTTTCTTACTTTCTGCTCTCTGTGTGCATTGGCTGCTGTCAGACGCTTATTTCCCTTCGCCTTCTGTTCTAAAGTCGGCATGTCTGTGTTTACAGGTGCATCATGAGGAGCAAATATATCTGCTGCTGTCCACTTTTCTGATTCACCGTCATTTCTTTTATCCTGCGATACCAGACAAAGTTCACAGTTATCTTCTTTCTCAGTGTTCATAACTGTTTCCGCATAGAACCACTCGCCGTCAGAACACATTCTTGCGGAAATATGCAGACTCCCAAGTCCTGTTGTCAGTCTGGCGGTTCCCTTACTGTCTGTTTTCTTCTCTGCGATCGGTGCATACTCTGAATAGTTCAGCACCTCAAAGGAAACCTCAGCTCCCTCTGTGGGTAACCCCTGCGCATCCTTTACTGTTACTGTAATTTCTTTGGTTACTGCATACCTCTTCAATTCATTCAGCATGGTCACCATACCATCTGTGCCGATCACCTCACCTTCCGGGATTTTGGTGTCAAACACACGTGAATGGATCATCATTGCTCTGGAAGAAGCGTTTGTAAACCATCCTTTATTCAGGATTTCTTCGGGCTCACAGGCTCCGAGGAAGTACCATTTACCGTCACACCAGATCTCTACCCAGGCGTGATTGTCATCGCAGTGAGACCACTTCGGCGCATATACCTGACGGGCAGGTACGCCTACGCTTCGCAGTGCATTTACAGTGAATACAGACTCTTCACCACATCTGCCATTTCCTCTGCGGTATACAGAAATCGCAGATAAAGTACGGTCATCTGTACAATGATAAGTAGCTTCTTCGGCACACCAGTAATTCACTTCCAACGCTGCTTCTCTGAAGTTCATTCCCTGTATTCTGCTTCCGATCTCTGCGCGGAAATAAGTTCTGCACTGTGCGATCTCCTCCTCATTTACTCTGTGAAACAGCACATAATTCAGGAAGATTTCTTCAGGAAGGTCTGCAACCTGCGGATTCTCTTTCCAGAGCCTCACACCATTCTCCGCATAGTCCAGAAATACTTCAAACGGATAATTGCCAATGTCACTGTACGGCATAAACGCATATAAATATTTACATGCAAGTGCCACTTCCTCTGTACATTTCTGTAATCTCTCGTCTACAGGCGCAAAAACCCGGGGCAGGTTTTTTGCCTGCTCCAGGTAGTTCTCTTCAATTCGACCCCTGTTCTCTTTTAAAAAAACTCTTGGTTCTGCCATTATAATTCCTCCAGAACTTTCTTTGCGGCACGGATATTATCTACATCCGTACGCCATATCTCATATTCGCTCAGCATCGGAAGTCCCATGTTGACTCCATCCTTGCGAAACTGCATCTCACTGTCAATGACTCTCTTTCCGGTCATATGATAAGCCCTGACTCCTGTAAGCGGATAAAGCTGGCGGATCACTTCTGCTCCCACGCCGCTTCCTGCCTGGATCGTGATACGTCCCTGACTCTTCTCTACCAGTTCCTTCAGCAGATCTGCCCCCTGCAGACATACATTACGCTGACCTGAAGTAAGGATCGTATTGATTCCCAGTGAGATTGCCTGTTCCATTGTTTCTATTGGATCCACACATACATCAAAAGCTCTGTGAAGAGTCACCGACATATCCCCTGCCGCCTCCATCAGCTCTTTCATCTGTTCCATGTTTAATGTGCCATCCGGCTTCAGCACCCCAAATACAACACCTTCGGCACCCATTTTCCTGAAATCTTCCACTGCATGCTTTATCATGGAAAATTCTGCATCTGTATAGCAGAAATCTCCAAAACGCGGACGGATCAAAGCATGGATCCTGATATCCGAACGCTTTCTTATTTCATCAAAAAGCCACGGTCCCGGAGTGGTTCCGCCGATGATCAGGTTACCGCAAAGTTCCAGTCTGTCTGCGCCTCCTTCAACCGCTGCCATAGCAGATTCTACAGAATCTACACAGGCTTCCAAAATATATTCTTTCACGTACTTGCCTCCATCTTTTTTCATTTAAGCCAGACAGATCATCCTTTCTGCTGACTGATTTAACCAGATCAGATAAGTCCCCCGAAGACTTACCTGCATCAGAACAATTTCACCCCGGCTCTCTCCAGTGTACTCACGATCGTATCATCTGGAAATTCATCCGTAACAATTCCGCTGATATCATCAAAGTATGCATATTTATAAGAATCATTGAAATAGAATTTATCCCTTTCCATAACAACATATTTATGTCTGCTGCTGTGCACGGCTGCTTTCTTTGTCAATCCGTCCTCTACCCCCAATGTAGTAATTGCACAATCAGTCATATCCACACCGCAGCTTCCTATAAATGCACGGTCAAAGCTATACTGTTTGATCACTTCTATCGTTGCAGCTCCCATAAATCCGTTTACTGTCTGATACATTGTTCCCCCTGTACCGATTGCAGTAATGGACGGATTTGTGGCAAGGATCTGCAGGATATCTATCATATTGCTCACCACTACCACACGCATATTTGACGCAGCAAGAAGCTTTGCCAGCTCGATATTTGTGGTAGAAATATCAAGGAAAATCGTTTCGTTATTCTTAATCAGTTTAAATGCTTTGGCTGCAATTGTTCTCTTTTTGTCAAGGTTAAACTGGCGTCTGTCTACTACGTCTCTTTTCAGCGGATAATCCTGTGAAAGGATTGCGCCGCCGTAGGTTCTCTTTAACTTACCGGCGTTTTCAAGAATCTTAAGATCTTTTCGGATACAGTCTTCTGTGACCTGAAACATTTCACTCAATTCCTTAACCTTGACTTTTCCGTTTTCACGAAGACATTTCTCTATTGCGCTCTGTCTTTCCTCAGTAAACATAGCCCCCTCTTTCCTCATCCATTCATGATAACCTGTATCTTTCAGTGAATCCTGTTTTCTTCACTGTTCATCTTCAGGTGTAATATTGTTATTTCGGAATTCCTATTCTGTAAGTTTTGGATAATGACATTTTACAATATGACCCGGTGCAATTTCAACAGGTGTCGGCACCTGTGTCTTACATTTTTCTGTACAATGTGGGCAGCGTGTATGGAACAGACATCCGCTTGGCGGATTACTCGGACTTGGAAGATCACCTTTTAATGTAATACGCTCTTTCTTCACTTCCGGATCCGGGATCGGAACTGCGGAAAGAAGTGCTCTTGTATATGGATGTCTCGGGTTTGCATACAGTTCTTTCTTTGGAGCTGTCTCTACGATCGTACCCAGATACATAACACCGATCCTGTCCGAAATCATCTCAACGACACTCAGGTCATGGGAAATGAACAGATAGGTAAGATTAAAGTCTTTCTGTAACTGCTGCAGAAGATTTAATACCTGCGCCTGGATAGAAACATCAAGGGCAGATACCGGTTCATCTGCAATGATCAGCTTTGGCTGCACTGTCAGTGCTCTGGCAATTCCGATACGCTGGCGCTGACCACCGGAGAATTCATGTGGATAACGCTCTCCATGAGACGGACTTAATCCTACAGTGCCGAGAAGTTCATGTACTTTCTTAAGACGCTCTCCTGCGCTCATGTTTGTGTGGATCAGAAGTGGCTCACCGATGAGATCCTGAACTTTCATTCTCGGATTCAGGGAACCGTACGGATCCTGGAAAACCATCTGAATATCAGAACGCAGCGGACGCATTTCTTTCTCGGAAAGTCTGGAGATTTCTTTTCCTTCAAACCAGATCTCACCGGAATCCGGTGTGATCAGATGATCGATCAGTTTACCTGTAGTAGATTTCCCGCATCCGGACTCACCTACCAGAGAGAAAGTTTCACCCGGATAGATATCGAATGATACATCATTTACAGCATGGACAAATTTCTTTTTGCTGAACATTCCTCCGTTTGCCTGGAATGTTTTCTTCATATTCTTTACTGATAATAACGGCTCGCTCACAGGTTACGCCTCCTTTCCAGTTTTGTTGAGCAGATGACATCTGCATTTTCTGGTGCCTGCTTCGTTGATATCTGCAAGCTCCGGCTCCTGCTGATGACAGATATCCATTGCATATTTACATCTCGGTGCAAACTTACATCCTTTCGGCATTACGGACAGATCCGGTACGCTTCCCGGAATGGACGGAAGAGATTCCACACCACTTCCAAGTTTCGGTACAGAACCGATCAGCCCCTGTGTATATGGATGTTTCGGATCTGCAAAAAGTTCCTGCACAGGCGCTTCTTCTACAATTCGGCCGGCATACATAACAACAACTCTGGAACACATTTCAGCAACAACACCAAGGTCATGTGTAATCATCAGAATACCTGTATTCTTCTTTGCCCTGATGTCCTCCATCAGCTCCAGGATCTGTGCCTGAATGGTAACGTCAAGGGCTGTAGTCGGCTCATCTGCGATGAGAAGCTCCGGCTCACAGGACATTGCCATAGCGATCATAACACGCTGACACATACCTCCTGAAAGCTGGTGCGGATAACTCTTTAATGTCATATCCGGTTCAGGGATACCTACTGATCTCAGTACTTCGAATGCTCTGTTGTGCGCTTCTTCTTTTGAGAAATTGTTATGGAGCAGGATTGCTTCTGTCATCTGTTTCTCAATTCTCATACATGGGTTCAGAGAGTTCATCGGCTCCTGGAAGATCATGGCAACTTCACGTCCTCTGATCTTTCTCATGCCTTTTTTATCTTCTTTGAGAAGATCCTTGCCATTAAGCAGGATCTCACCGTTAGAAATCTTACTGTTACGCGCCAGAAGTTTCATAATGGAAAGGGAAGTTACGGATTTACCGCATCCGGACTCTCCTACCAGACCAAGAATCTCACCCGGCTGAATGGAGAAACTTACATTATTAACTGCTGTCACCCATGTTTTATCTCTTTTAAACTCCGTACGGAGATTCTTTACTTCTAATAATTTTTCTGCCATGGTTTCTTCCTCCTAGTTCATCTTTGGATCCAGGGTATCTCTGAGACCGTCGCCCAGCAGGTTGAATGCCAGAACTGTAAGGAAAATCAGAATACCAGGGAACAGTACCATGTGAGGAGCTGTATTCAGATAGTTACGTCCTGTGGAAAGCATGGAACCCCAGTCAGGCTCTGTAACGTTTGCACCGAATCCCAGGAAGCTTAAGGATGATGCAGCAAGGATTGCAGTACCTACACGCATGGTAAAGTTAACGATCATAGACTGGATCGTACCAGGGAAAATATGTACAAACAGGATTCTTGTGTTTGAACATCCCAGGGAACGGGCAACCTCTACATAAGGAGCCTGCTTTACGGAAATCGTCGCGCTTCGTATGATTCGTGCGAAGGACGGCACTGTAAATACCGCAACTGCGATCATAACGTTTACCATACCCTGTCCGATGATGGCAACAACTGCGATAGCCAGCAGGATATCAGGGAAAGCGAAAAGTACATCACAGCATCTCATAATCAGGGAATCGATAATTCCGCCGTAGAAACCTGCGATCAGTCCAAGAACAACACCGATAGCCGTACCAATGATCGTCGCTGTCAGCGCGCATGTAAGAGAAAGTCTGGTACCAACCATCAGACGGGAGAAAACATCCTGTCCGTATTCATTGGTTCCCCAGATGTGGGCTGCGCTTGGCCCCTGCATCATAGCTGTGTAATCCGGTGCCTGTGGATCATACGGAACTACATATGGTCCGATGATTGCCATTAAGATAATAAATACTATAAATGCCAGAGAAATCACTGCTGTTTTTCTCTTCATGAATTTCTTGACAAATTCTTTGAACTTGCTCTGTGCCTTAGGGAGTTCTTCGGCAGCAGCAAGGTTAATGTTTGATGTTGTGTTCTTATCTGCCATCTTCTCTCCTCCTCTACTCATAACGTACTCTTGGGTTAATCACGCCATAAAGAACATCTACGATCAGGTTGATCAGGATATATTCTGTAGCAAAGAACAGAAGTAATGCCTGAACAACTTTGTAATCTCTCATCTGGATGGAGTCTACCAGAAGACGTCCAAGTCCGGGAATGGAGAATACTGTCTCTGCCATAACAGATCCGGAAAGGAGACCACCGATCTGAAGTCCGGCTACTGTTACGATCTCGATCAGAGAGTTCTTAAATGCATGGCGCATAACAACCAGTGATTCAGAAAGACCTTTGGCACGTGCGGTACGCACATAGTCCTCACGCATGGTCTCAAGCATGGAAGACCTGGAGAATCTGGCAAGTACAGCCATGATTCCTGCTCCCATTGTAAGTGATGGAAGAATATAGCTCTTCCAGGTTTCCAGTCCACTGGTCGGAAGCCATCCCAGGCTTACTGAGAAAAGCTGGATTAATTCCAGACCTAACCAGAAACTTGGAACAGATATACCTGCGATTGCTATGATCATACCTACATAATCAAGAATTCTGCCATGAAATACGGCAGCGATAATACCGATTGCAATACCGATGATCGCAGCCCATATCATGGATGAAAATGTCAGCATGATAGTTGGTTTCAGTCTTGGTGCGATTGTCTCTGCTACGGTTTTACCGTTTTTGATAGAGCTTCCCAGATCTCCTGTAAAAAGACCTTTCATATATTTACCATACTGTACAAGTAATGGCTCATCCAGTCCCAGCTGTTCACGTACAACTGCCACATCTTCCTTTGTTGCATCCTGACCGGCTACCAGTCTTGCCGGATCACCTGGAATCATATGGATAAACATAAATACTACGAATGAGATAACCAGAAGCAGCGGGATCGTGCTTGCCAAACGTTTACCTAAATAACGTCCCATATTTTTCCTCCTTATCATTTTCTTACCTGTTGTTTATATTTGATGCTTTATAGTCAGAGAACTGCCATAGTAAATCTTATGGCAGTTCTCCGGTTTGAACATCTTTGTCCTGTATTCACACTGCTGTATCGGCAGTATTTTTATGGAATTGCTGCAATTTCAGATCAGGCAGCCAGATTTATGTTCTTCGCAGCCTGTTCTCAAACAAATTACTACTGTGCTAAAGTTGCATTTGCGAAGTTAAATGCTCCATCCGGAGATACATATACGCCAGACAGATAAGATTTTGTAGAATAGATGATCTGGTCATTGCCAAGGAATAACCATGGGCATGCTTCCCATGCGATCTTCTGAGCATCGCCGTAGTATTTAGCCTGCTCTTCTTCGTTAGCTGTTGCAAGACCTTCGTCCATATCTTTATCAAAATCAGCATCGTTGAAGTATGCTGTATTTGCACTTGTAGGAGGGCACATTGTGCTGTAAAGCAGGGAACGTAAAGAACCATCCATTGTGAAGTCAGATGCAGACCAGTTTACATACCACATATTGATCTCGGCATCTTCTTTGTCAACATAAATCTTGTCACTTACAGTTGCAGGCTCCATTGGCTGAACGTCAACTTCGATACCGATCTGAGCAAGCTGCTGGGAAATAAATGTCATACCTTTGATTTCCTGTGTTGTGTTATCACCCCACAGAGTAAGTTTGAATCCGTCTTCGTATCCGGCTTCTTTCATAAGTTCTTTTGCTTTGTCTACATCATATGTGTAAGCTTCCTGCTCTTCATATCCGCCGATGATAGATGGAACTACAGATGTAGCCGGTTTTCCGTATCCGGAATACATTAACTGGATGTATGCATCTTTGTCGATCGCATAGTTCATAGCCTGACGTACTTTTACATCAGAAAGCTGTTCCAGATCCATGTTCAGAGTTACATATCTCATGATGTTGGAGTCTGTTGTAAGGATATTTACATCGTCTGTTCCTTTGATTGCTTCGATCTGGTCAGACGGTGTAGGATAGATGAAATCTGCTTCACCTGTCTGAAGCATAGCTGTACGTGCACCTGCTTCCGGAACCTCTTTGATTGTTACAGTGTCAACGCCCGGTTTGTCTCCCCAGTAATCATCATTGCGCTTAAAGCTTGTGTGGTCTCCCTCTTCCCATTCTGTACATACATATGGGCCGGTTCCGCATGGATGGTTCATGATATCATTGCCATACTCTTCAAGAGCTGCAGGGCTGATGATACAGAACTGTGTCAGACGGTTGATAAATGGTGCCCATGCCTGTGTCAGTTTGATAACCAGTGTGTAATCATCCGGTGTTTCAATGCTGTCTACACGAGGTGTTTCAGATCCGTCTTCGTTAGTTACGATAAATGTTCTTCTCTGACGAAGATTGTTGTCTTTGTTAACTACACGATCGTAGTTTGCTTTAACTGCTGCTGCATTGAAGTCTGTTCCGTCCTGGAATTTAACGCCCTGACGAAGTTTGAAAGTATAAGTAAGAGAGTCATCGGAAACTTCCCATGATTCAGCAAGTTTGCCTGTTAATTCCTGGTTCTCGTCAAAAGAAACCAGTGTCTCGTATACACCACGTGTAGCAGAGATTGCGTTTGTATCCGGAATGTTTGCCGGGTCCATGGAGCTTACGCTTCCTTCGATTGCGATCACCAGATCATTGTCGGATGATTTGGAATCTTCATTTGTGGCTTTGAGAATATAGCCGTCATCATCTGCTGCAAATGCTGTAGCGGACATGGAAACTGTCATTACTCCTGCAAGAGCTGCTGCCATAACTTTTTTGTACATTTTCATAGTTTTCTCTCCTTTTCTTTCTGTACATTGTTACTTAGTTACAATCACGAAGTTAATTTTGGGTACAAAAAAAGTGTTTTTATATTTTTGCGTCTTTGCAATGTATAAAAATCGTGTAGCAATCCATTTACTTACATGCGCCTTTGCATCTTCATAAAAACACTTTGTTGTTTAACTTGACTCCAGTATAGCAATCTATTGTCGCATTGTCAATTATTTTATCGTATTTTATATTATTTTAGTGGTATTATACCAATATTCGACAATGAAATTGGTATAAATCACTATGAATCAAAGATTATTTATTCTTGTTTGGTATTATTTGGCTATAATCTGTACAAACAATAAGTCCTCTAAACCTTATAGTTGGTTCAGAGGGCTTATGTTGTTATCATATCTGTTTCTTCACATGAACCTGCAGCTGATTGTACGGGATTTCAATTCCGTTTGCATCAAACGCTTCTTTGATCAGTTCATTAAGCCGCCACCTGGCAGGCCAGTATTTCTCCGTAGCCACCCACACACGCAGGCCCATGACCACTGCGCTCTCTCCAAGCTCATCTACAAACACCACCATTCCCTGGTCGTCTTTCGTATCTTCATCATTATGAAGAATTTCTTCCAGGATTGCTTTTGCTTTCTTAATGTCTGAATCATAAGAAATTCCTACTTTGATCTCCAGCTTACGAAGATCTCTGGCAGTTACGTTTGTAATAATGCTGCCGGACAGCGTTCCATTTGGGATTACAATATGTTTGTTATCTATGGAAATCAGAGTTGTATAACAGATTTCTATTTTGTATACAGTTCCTTCGCACCCATTCTGCTGTGCAATAATGATATAATCCCCAACCTGAAATGGTTTGAAGATCAGAAGCATGATCCCGCCTGCGATATTTGCAAGACCGCCCTGCAATGCAAGACCTACCGTTACACCGGCAGTACCAAGCAGTGCTGCAATAGAGGATTCCTTTACACCAAAATGAGTGGCAATGCTAAATACCAGCAAAATGTAAAGTACAATTCTCAACAGCGACCCTGTAAACTGGATCACACCTTTGTCTACAGACGCACGCTCCATGGACTTCTTTATGAAAGAAACAAACCACTGGATCACTTTGCGCCCGCCCACAAATACCAGCAATGCCATTACTACTTTCAACCCCAGTTTCGTCAAAGCCGGAAGATAGTCTGAAAAATACTGCTTATAGCTGTAATATAAACTTTTTGCCTCCTGAATTTCCTGTTCCAATATTTTTCACCTGCTCTCTTATATTTTTGTCATGTATTATTTTTCTGCCCTTCTTTCATTTAACAGGCAGCTTTTCATATAATATCAGGGTTAAAAGATGTCTTTCCCCTGACTTGGTATCTACGAATTACTCCGCTACTTTGCAGATCCCGCAATTCTCATATAAGAGTAGCATAACATACCTCATTCTCTGTAACAATCAATTTTATTCGGGCAAAAAAAGAAAGCGGACAATATATCCGCTTTACTGACACAGGATTTCACGCTCTGATGAGCTAAAATCAATATGCGTTATTTATAAGAATTGCTATAAGCGCAGAATAATCCCCTCATTTCCCGAAAACAGAAAATAAATAATTAGTTGAATAATCAGTATCGCCGGAACTCCTGTCTTAAATTTCGGCTTTCTTGTTTTATGATGAAATACCTTCATACCGGCCAGAGCTCCCACCGACCCTCCGATCACCGCCAGAAATATCAGCTGCGCTTCCGGTATGCGCCACTGTCCGGCTTTTGCCCTGCTTTTATCCAAGCCATAGATAAAAAATGTGACTACATTAATGATAATCACATAAATATATAGAAGATTTGTAGATGTCATCTGCACCTGCGAATTCCTTTCTTTAATCTTAACATGCCAGACCTGCGATCACTGATTCAAAATCCTCATCATAACCATCATATTTAAGTTCCAGAGGTTCTTCCACATCAAGGCTTAATACTCCGAGAATAGATTTGGCATCAATAAAAATTTTTCCTTTAGATACAATGTCAATATCAAATGGACATCTGACTGCCGCACAGACCAGTTTCTTTGCTGCCTCTACGTCATTAATCTTAATTGTCTTATTTGCTGTTGTCATATTCGGTAATCTCCCTTCCCTTTTGGTCTCCGTCCTATTGTCAGGACTTTTATATTGATTTTTTGACCCAGTCGTATTATACTGATTCACACATTGATATACAAACGTTATTTTTCTATATCAGATATTCTATTTTTATATAGCATAAGGAGCCGACTGTATCATGATTCTTGATTATTATCGTATTTTTTACTATGTTGCCCAGTATAAGAGTTTTTCCAAAGCAGCCGACGTTATGGGAAACAATCAGCCTAACATTACCCGGTGTATGAATATTCTGGAGAATGAGCTGGGATGTAAACTTTTTATCCGTTCCAATCGCGGAGTACAGCTGACCATTGAAGGAGAAAGACTTTTTGAACATGTATCAATTGCAATAGAACAGCTTGTATCAGGAGAAAATGAACTTCTCAAAGATAAAGGTCTGGAAAGCGGACTTGTAAATATTGGTGCCAGTGAAATCGCACTGCGTTTATTCCTGCTGAACGAACTGGAAGTCTTTCATCACCGTTATCCACATGTGAAGCTGAGGATTTCTAATCATTCCACACCACAGGCAGTTCAGGCACTGGAAAACGGTCTGGTAGACTTTGCAGTAGTTACCACACCTGTCGCTCTGAAAAAACCACTTCAGAGAATTCCCCTCTATTCTTTCCGCGAGATCCTTATAGGTGGAGAGGAATATGCGGAAACAGCTTCCAACAAACACTGTCTTCAGGATCTGCAGGATATCCCTCTGATCGGGATTGCTCCCGGAAGCAGTACAAGAGAATTATATACACAGTATTTTATGCGCCATAACCTTCCCTTCTCACCTGATATGGAAGTGGCAACTACTGACCAGATCTTCCCTATGGTGCAGCACAACCTGGGAATCGGATTCTTCCCTGAAGAGCTTGCTGCTGAACATATTGCTCAGGGGAAAATCGTCCAGATTCCCATTGAAGAGCCTCTTCCTGAACGAAAGATCTGTCTGATCCGCAATGTAAAAAGGCCACAGAGCATTGCAGCACGCAGCCTTGAAGAACACCTCACATCACACCGGGAAACAGAATAACTGTTACTGCAGACAGCAGTACCCCCAAAAACAGGGATCACTCCTGCAGATATCCGGTCTGCAGTGGTAATCCCTGTTTTATTGATGTTATTTATTTAATCCTTTCATGGATAAGCTGATACGTTTTTTCTTCATATCAACTCCGATTACTCTTACATCTACGATATCCCCTACACTCACCGCTTCCAGAGGATGTTTGATAAATCTCTCTGTCATCTCGGAAATGTGCACCAGACCGTCCTGATGTACACCGATATCTACAAATGCACCGAAATCAATAACATTACGGACAGTTCCCTTCAGCACCATTCCTTCTTTCAGATCTTTCATTTCAAGAACGTCTGAACGAAGGATCGGTTTCGGCATGTCATCACGAGGATCTCTTGCCGGTTTCTCCAGTTCCTTTACAATATCACGAAGTGTGATCTCACCGATTCCCAGTTCTGCTGCCATCTTCTTATAGTCTTTTACCTGCAGGGAAAGTCCAAGGAGATTTCCTGCCACAACATCATTTGGCTTATATCCAAGTTTTGAAAGAAGTGCAGATGCTGCTTCATAGCTCTCAGGATGTACACTTGTTGCATCCAGAGGATTCTTTCCACCGGAAATACGCATGAAACCTGCACACTGTTCAAATGCCTTCGGTCCTAATTTCGCTACTTTGAGAAGTTCTTTTCTGTCTGTAAACTGACCGTTCTCTTCTCTGTAAGCTACGATATTTTTGGCAATTGCTTTGCTGATACCGGAAATATACTCAAGCAGAGATGCAGATGCTGTATTTAAATCTACACCAACTTTATTTACGCTGTCTTCTACAACGCCGCTTAATGCTTCATCCAGTTTCTTCTGGTTCATATCATGCTGATACTGACCCACACCGATAGATTTCGGATCGATCTTAACCAGTTCTGCAAGCGGATCCTGTACACGTCTTGCAATGGAAGCCGCACTTCTCTGTCCTACATCAAAATTCGGGAATTCCTCTGTAGCCAGTTTGCTTGCAGAATACACAGATGCTCCTGCCTCATTTGTGATAACATACTGCACCTTTTTTTCCGGGATTTCTTTGAGCATATCTACGATCACCTGCTCGGATTCACGACATGCTGTACCGTTTCCTACTGAAATAAGGGATACACCGTATTTTTCGATCATACCTTCCACTGTATCCTTGGCAGCACGGATCTTTTTCTCAGTAGTCGGAGCTGTGGGATAAACAACTGTTGTATCCAGAACTTTACCTGTTGCATCTACAACTGCCAGCTTACAGCCTGTACGGAACGCAGGGTCCCATCCAAGTACGACTTTGCCTGCGATTGGAGGCTGCATCAGAAGCTGTTCCAGATTCTTGCCGAATACATGGATCGCGCCGTCTTCTGCCTTATCAGTAAGATCACTGCGGATTTCTCGCTCGATAGCCGGTCCGATCAGACGTTTGTAACTGTCTTCTACAACTGCTTTCAGAATCGGAGTTGTATTCGGGTTGTCTTTTTTGATCACTCTCTTATTTAAATAACGAAGGATGTCTTCCTCCGGTGCATTTACTTTAACAGTGATAAATTTCTCTTTCTCACCACGGTTTAACGCAAGAATACGGTGTCCTGCCAATTTCCTGACCGGCTCCTCAAATTCATAATACATCTCATATACAGACTGAGTTTCCGCATTCTTTGCTGTGGAAGAAATACTTCCGTTCTTTGTTGTCAGGTTACGGATGTAGATACGATAGTCTGCTTCATCGGAAATACGCTCTGCAATAATATCTTTAGCTCCGTTCAATGCTTCTGCAACATTCTTAACACCCTTTTCTTCGGAGACATACGCCCTGGCTTCCTCTTCTACCGGCTTGTCTGTCATCTGCAGAAGAATGATATCTGCCAGTGGTTCCAGCCCTTTCTCTTTGGCAATTGTCGCACGGGTACGACGTTTCGGGCGATATGGTCTGTATAAGTCCTCTACTACAACCAGTGTCTGGGCATCCAGAATCTGTTTCTTCAGTTCCTCAGTCAGCTTGCCCTGGTCTTCGATGCTCTTTAATACCTGATTCTTCTTATCTTCCAGATTTCTCAGATACGTCAGTCTCTCAAAGAGTGTACGAAGCTGCTCATCATTAAGGGAACCTGTTGCTTCTTTTCTGTATCGGGAAATGAATGGGATGGTGTTGCCTTCGTCAATTAATTTGACTGCGGCTTCTACCTGCCATTTCTCCACTTTCAATTCCTGTGTGATTACCTGAATAATATCCATTAATTTTTTATCTCCTCTTGTTGCTTTTCAGAATGCAGATACGTGTAATCGACCCTTGCATCCACATTGTTTTTCTTCTATAGCATAAAAAACGCTCTTGTGATAGGGTATCAATCTGGCGTTCATTTGTCAAGTGTGGGATTGATTCTGCCAATATGATACATACTGCCGGAATAACATTAGCCAAAATATTCATCCAGTTGTCTGATAAACTCTTCCGGCACTTTCCGTTCAAACGGAAAAATTTCGATGTTTCCCAGTCTGTCCGCGATATGCCCCAGTAAAATCGCGCTTCTCTCCAACGACCAGTCCGACAGCAGTGCAATGGTATCATGACGTGTATGCATGCCAAATCCATCCCTGTTTAATGTCATAGCCGGAATACCTTTCCACGCAAAGGTGTTAGAATCGCTTCCCCAGATCTGATTCTTTGTAGACATGCCGATTCCTGTCTCATGAGCCATATATGTGATCATATTGCAGATTGACGCATCACCTGTCACTCCTACAACCGTTCCGCCCACAAGCTGTCCTGCGAGGTCTACATTCATATTGAAACGATGAGCCGGAAGTTCTGTTTCATGTTCTTTAATATAGTTCCGACTTCCAAGCAGACCTTTCTCTTCTGCACCAAACCATACGAATTCCATTGTTCTGCGTGGTCTGTGTTCTTTGAAATATCTGCAAAGTTCCATGATGATCGCGGCACCGGACATATTATCGTAAGCACCAGGTCCCTCCGGTACTGAATCATAGTGTGCAGTAAGAGTCAGGATCTCCTCTGCTTTATCTGTTCCTTTGATTCGTGCCACTACATTTCGGGATGTACGTGTCACTGTCTCCTGTTCTACGGACAGGCAAGCCTTAGCTGCCCCTCTTGTCACTAGTTCGACAGCATCTTTATAATGAATGCTTACACCCGGAATTCTGTTATCGTAATTTGCCGCTTCTATCCCGGCTGCTTTTTTCTCTTCACCTGGCAGATTCTTCGGTAAGCTGTATGCACGCGGTGTCAAATCTACGCCCTCGTCCAATGGGGAACCGGCAATACTGATAAAACCGGCTACACCTGCTTTCACCAGTTTCTGGTACAGTTCCTTTCTTACCGGGTCATTTACCATAACAATTTTTCCTCTGGCATTTGCGAGGCTGATCTCATCAGCATTCTCCACATACAAAAAAGATTCATTCCGTCCATTCTCATCTGTATTGGCACATCTTCCATATCCGGTTACGATGTATTCTTTTGCATATGGTTCCGTTATCGTAAGCTTCGCCTTTTTTACCTGAAAAGTTTCAAAACAAAACTCTTCCAGATGGTTCTCCACACCAAAACTATTCAATGTTTCCTGAATAATCGTTGCTGCTTTTTCCTCTCCTACAGTTCCTGCCTCTCTGATATAATCAAACTCCGCCAGAAACTCCATCTGACGTTTTCCACTGATTTCATTTGTGTTCATAATTGTAAAAACCTTCCTCAAATATATTTATGCTACCAGCAATTATTCCTATTATACCATTTACGTATAAGCTTTTTCCACCATTATAAATGAGAAAATTCAGTAAAACCAAATTAATAAAAATAAAAAAGACCTTTATCAACATTTTTACATTGTGTCAGTTAAAGGTCTTTCATATTATGATTTTATTTCAAGCTATTGAAGTATTCATCCCATGGTTTTGGTTCGTTATCTTCTTCCTCTTCCGGAATTGTCTGACTCTGCAGGCCGTCCTGTACTTCTTTACTCTCTGAAGAATCATATGGGTTATCCTGTGTCGTTCTATTATTTTCCACAGAACCATACAAACTATCCTGGGTATTCTCACTTGCTGCATTATTCTGCACTTCTTTGTTCTCATCCGAAGCCACTGATGAATCACCTGTCACACTCCAGAACTGCTGCGGATGCGTCTGATCTTCCTGTGGCTGTTCGTTCTGTGAATAGCTGTCAAACATGGGATTCACATAGTCTCGTGCCACACGTTCTTCTTCCTCTTTCTGCACTTTAAGCTCCCCTGTCAGATCACGATAGAACATTACTTCTGTCATAGCCATATATGGAAATATCCACAAGAGTGCAATATAGAACGTAAAAACAGAAAGAAACATCAATGGGATAAAGCTTATCTTCAGCATCAGATATCTTCCGAAGTTTCCATGCATCATCTCCAGACTCTCCTTCATAGCCTCTGTACTTTTCAATTCCGGCTTATCTGCCAGAATATAATAAGTCATCTCCAGAGGAATGACCAGAATCTGATAAACAATCATTCCTACGATCATCAGAACAGCACCTGTATACAGCCAGGTGATCAGCACCTCCACAGAAGCATCTTCACCCGGAAGATTCGCATTACTGTAAATCGTATAGGGCAGCATGGTAAGCAGATTCAGTACTGCCATAAAAAATCCGGCAACGATCACTCTGTCCGGGTGATGTCTGTAAAAATAAAACAGATCATTTAATGAGTATGCTTTCCCTCTGGCAATATTCAGATACATATAATTCATACCTGCCGCTACCACATTGATCAGCAGAGTCAGAATAAATGTAAATGCATACGACAACACAATATCAATTGTTTCCTCTCCCGGAAATAAAGCCGAGGATATCATGCTGCTGATCAGAGCCAGTGCCTGAACTGCAACAAATGCCAAGATTAGTATCCCATATTTTCCTGACATGGCCTGCTTCGCATAGTTTTTTAATTCACGTCTCGATGTCATGTAATTCTCCTAAATCAGTCTGCCAGACCAAAGGCATCATGTACTGCATTCATTGCGCGCACGCCGTCCTTTTCATTGATCAGAACTGTCACACGAATCTCGGATGTAGAAATCATGTTGATGTTTACGCCCTCATTATAGAGGCTCTCAAACATCTTTGCAGCTACTCCGGGATTACTCATCATTCCTGCACCTACGATGGAAAGCTTCGCAATATTTCTCTCAGAATGAAGCTCTGCAAATCCAAGTCTTGCCTGATTTGCATCCAGAACTGCAACTGCATCATCCAGATCATTTCCATCTACTGTGAAGGAAATGTCCTTTCTGCCCGCACGTCCGATAGACTGCAGGATCACATCTACATTAATATTCTTCTTCGCAAGGGTATCAAATAATTTAAAAGCTACACCCGGCTCATCCTTTAATCCGATTACCGCAATTCTCACTGCATCTGTATCCAGCGCAACACCGCTGATCAACATTCTCTCCACTGTAACTTCCTCCTTTACCACAGTTCCTTCACTGTTGTTTAAACTTGAACGTACCACAAGCGGCACGCCATATTTCTTCGCCATCTCCACAGAACGGTTGTGAAGCACACCTGCCCCGAGAGTCGCAAGGTCAAGCATTTCATCGTAAGTGATCTCTTTGAGCTTTCTTGCTTTCGGAACCTTACGCGGATCTGCTGTGTAAACACCATCTACATCTGTATAGATTTCACAGGCATCTGCATGAAGAGCAGCCGCAAGAGCAACCGCTGTTGTGTCAGAACCGCCTCTTCCAAGAGTCGTATAATCATCATACTTGTCAACTCCCTGAAAGCCGGTAACTATTACAATCTTTTTGCTGTCCAGCTCTCTTCTGATACGCTCTGTATCAATTCTTTTTAAACGTGCATTTCCATGACTGCTTGTCGTATGCATGGAAACCTGAAAAGCATTCAGGGAAACCGCAGGAACTCCCAGTTTATCCATCGCCATTGCCATCAGTGCAACAGACATCTGTTCTCCAATGGTAAAGAGCATATCCATCTCTCTTTTCGGCGGTTTCTCATTGACATCCCTTGCCATAGTGATCAGTTCATCCGTATATTTCCCCATTGCGGACAGAACGACAACCACGTCATTTCCTTTTCTGTACTCTTCTATACAGCGGTTGGCAACATTAAAGATACGTTCTTTATTTGCAACCGATGTACCGCCAAATTTCTTGACAATCAACATTGTTTTACTTCCTCCATAATAAGTTTACAGGAAAGAGAAGATTCTCATATCTTCCCTTTCCTGTTCTGTTTACAGTAATCACTGTACAAATATTTATCTGAAGTATTGTATCAGTGTCCACCTTATCAGGCACACTATATGATACACGAAATCTGTCAGTTTATCAATCTTTAACTCGAATCTTTGCAAGTACCTGATCTCCGATCTGAGCCAGTTTCTCTTCAAATGCTCCCTGTGTCATTTCATCAGTGATAAATGCACATTCCTGTGGAAGCTGTCCCAGGCTGATGATCTCAACATCACCAAATACCTTCTTCGCTTCTTCTGCTGCTTCTTTTTTAATTCTCACAAAAAATCTTCCTGTCACTTCATCCAGTGGTTTCAGTACTGCCGGAGTGCTGTTCCAGTTTGTCACAATGTTAACATGGAGATGTTTTGCGGCATCCACAATATCACCAACTACAGCACTTGCTGTAGGCAGTTTACCTGCACCGCTTCCATAGAACATGGCATCTCCAAGCATATTTCCATGTACAAATACTGCATTAAACACATCATTTACACTGTAAAGAGGGCTGTTCTGGCCGAGCATAAACGGTGCTACCATTGCATAACAGGTTCCGTCTGCCAGTCTGCGGCTGGTTCCAAGAAGTTTGATGGTTCTGCCAAGCTTCGCAGCATACTCCATATCTTCAGGTGTGATCTTTGTAATTCCCTCTGTATAAATATCTTCAAAATCAAAATATCTCTCATAAGCAAGAGAGGAAAGGATTGCGATCTTACGGCATGCATCGTATCCTGCCACGTCGGCGGTAGGATCTGCCTCTGCATAACCCTTCTGCTGTGCTTCCTTTAATACAGTGTCAAATTCACAGCCTTCTGTGCTCATCTTATAAAGCATGTAGTTGGTAGTTCCGTTCAGGATACCGGTTACTTCGTCAATCTCATCTCCTGTAAGGGAAGAATTGATGACACGAATGATCGGGATTCCGCCGCCACAGCTTGCTTCAAATAAGAAGTTAATGCTCTTTTCCTTTGCAATATCCATCAGCTCGCGGCCATGCTTTGCAACCAGAGCCTTATTGGAAGTGCAGACATTTTTTCCTGCCAGAAGTGCCTTCTTTACAAAAGTATAAGCAGGCTCCACACCGCCCATAACCTCTACTACAATATCTACTTCCGGATCACTGACGATCTGTTCATAATCATGGACCAGAACCTTCTCTACCGGCTGTCCCGGAAAATCACGAAGATCCAGAACATATTTTACATGAAGTTCCTGTCCGGCACGTCTGGAAATGCTCTCTTTATTTTCATTTAATACTTCAAATACACCGCTTCCAACTGTGCCATATCCTAAAATTGCTACATTGATCATTTTCTTTTACTCCCTGCCTAATATTTTCAGATAATGAATTCCTTCATTCTGTTCAATCGTCTCTACCATTGCTTCTGCATCCCCCTCGCCCGGAAGAATGTCCACACTCAGAGTAAGTGTGGCAACCCCATTGATAGGAATACTCTGATGAATGGTGAGAATGTTTCCATGAAACCGTGCAATCGTCTGCAGGACAACCGACAAAAGCCCCGGTTCATCGTCCATCTGGATAATAAAGGTGATCGTCTTTCCCCTTGTCTCTTCATGAAATGGAAAAATATCATCTTTGTATTTGTAGAAAGAGCTTCTGCTGATTCCTGTGCGCTCTGCTGCATCCTGTACAGTGTCCACTTTGCCGGAGTCCAGAAGCTTCTTTGCCTCCACAACCTTCAGCAGGACTTCCGGAACCGCACGTTCCCTCACTACAAAATATTTCTTTTTCTCTGTTACTGGTTTCTGCATATCAATTTACCTGTCCGTTCTTTAAAGACATTTGTTTTTACACACTGGATATATTATCACACCACACAAAAATACGCAAGAAATATATTCTGCTGAATCATTGTGTAAAATCATTATGCCTCAACACGAAAAAGGCTGTCCTGATTTCAGACAGCCTTTTTTATTCTTTTATTTCTTCAGTGCAATCCATTTCAGATATGCATTGATGAAAATATCAATTCCTCCGTCAAGTACTGCATCCACATTTCCGGTCTCCTCGTTTGTACGATGATCCTTTACCATGGTATATGGCTGCATAACATAAGAACGGATCTGATTTCCCCATCCGATATCTGTCACCTCACCGCGGATACCGGAGAGTTTTTCCTCTGCCTCCTGCTGCTTGAGAAGATACAGCTTGGCTTTCAGCATCTGCATGGCTTTATCTTTATTCATGTGCTGAGAACGTTCATTCTGACACTGTACCACGATTCCGGTAGGATAATGTGTGATACGGATGGCAGATGATGTCTTGTTGATATGCTGACCGCCGGCACCACTGCTTCGATAAGTATCAATACGGATCTCATCGTCATTGATCTCTACATCCAGATCCTTCTTGATATCCGGCATAACATCACAGGATACAAAAGATGTCTGTCGCTTACCTGCTGCATTGAAAGGAGAAATACGCACCAGACGGTGAACTCCCTTCTCTGATTTCAGATAACCGTAAGCATTTGTTCCGTTTACCTGGAAAGTAACAGATTTGATACCTGCCTCATCGCCGTCCAGATAATCCAGCACTTCCAGGGTAAATCCTTTCTTATCTGCCCAGCGGCTGTACATACGGTAAAGCATACCGCACCAGTCACAGGCCTCTGTTCCGCCTGCTCCTGCATTCAGCTTAATGATAGCATTCTCACTGTCATATTCTCCAGAAAGAAGTGTCTTGATACGGATATTGTCAAAATCCTTCTGAAACTCATCCAGCATTTCCTGAATCTCAGGAATCAGTGCAGGATCGTTCTCCTCATATCCCATCTCGATCATGGTTTCCATATCTTCCATCTGTGTAACCAGATTCTGATAGGTCTCCATATCATCTTTCATGTCTTTTAATTCTTTCATTTTCTTCTGGGAAACTTCTGCATCATCCCAGAAATCAGGCGCTTCCATTTCGCGCTCTAATTCTTCGACCTTCTGCTCTTTATTAGCCAGGTCAAAGTGAATCCCTCACTTCCACTAATGGTTCTGTATAAGTCGCAAGAATGCTCTTGAACTGGTCTAATTCAACCACAGCTTCACCCACTTTCTTATTATAAATATTCTCTGTCGGACTCCCTGTGGATAACCGACTGAATTGCTATAGATTATAGCAGTCCTAGTAAATAATTCGTTTAAAATAATACCATATCTTTAAGCAAATTACAAACAAAGAATTACCCACAGTGTGAAATGATCATTTATCGTTACATTTCACACTGTGGGTAATCATACTTTACACTGAATTGCGCATAAAGCCTGTATAATTTACGAGAAGAAGCTCTCTGCAACACTGATATCTGCAATATATCCCACTGTTCCTGTCATATAGATAGTTCCGTCCTCTTCCATATCGATCTGTATCATTCCGCCCGGCTGATTTACATTAATACGGGATTCTACCAGCCCCAGCTTATAGGCTGCCGCTGCTGCCGCACAGCTTCCTGTTCCGGAAGCCTTTGTATATCCGGAACCTCTTTCCCAGATTTCAATCTCCAGATTTCCCTTGTCGACCTGACGGCAGATCTGCAGGTTCATTCTCTCCGGAAATTCATCTGCATTTTCCACATAAGGTCCCAGATTCTTTACAGCTTCTGCACTTACATTGTCAGTAAAAATAATGCAGTGTGGATTACCAACTGTCAGGCAGGTAGCCTTGTATTCTTTTCCATGGAATACGAAATTCTCCTTAATTACTTCACGAACTTCACCGGAAACAGGGATATCGCTGGAGATAAAAGATGGTTTTCCCATGTTTACTTTAAATTCCGTTGCCCGGCTGTTCAGACATTCCACATGAATCGTGCCTGACATAGCTTCAATGTCAAATTTTTTCTCAGTAATATATCCATTGTCCATCAGATATTTGGCAAAAATACGCACGCCGTTTCCACTGATGGCAGATTCACTTCCGTCTGCGTTAAAAATACGCACACCCAATTTCCCATCAATTTCTACCGGTCCATAGAGCACACCGTCAGCGCCAAGCCCAAATCCTCTCTGGCAGAGAAGTGCAATCTTCTTTCCCTGAAGCTGTACCTGATTTTTCTTCGGATCAAGAATCAGATAATCGTTTCCAAGTCCCTGATATTTACTCATAATAATTGTATTTGCCATAACCATATCTCTCCTTCTGATTTATAATCCCGGATACTTCCCGCTTTTGTATCTGCATCGATAATCAATTGTCGGGCAATCTTTCCAACTCACTTCACCACTTGTCTGAGTCCCCACCCACTGCTTATTGCTCTTCGCAATTGAAGCAGGGGGCTTACTTGATTCGGTTAAATTTTGTGTCAGGTAATTTTCTCATATCACATCCTGACTTTATATTCATTATATTTTATTATTTTTACCATGTATATAGAGTAAAATGCTTGAAATATTGCAAAAAATGCTCTGTAAGTGTTACAAAAAAGACCATTATATCAGTTCTCTGATATAACAGTCTTACAACAACATCACTCCTCTCTGTTCAGTTTTCTATTTCTTTACCCTATTTCGAAATAGTTACAAAGTTTTTACGATTACTTTGTAATTGTATGATACTATTATCGTGTAATAATGTCAATATCTTTGTAGCATATTTTCTCAGAAATTATAAAATATATTCGTTACTATTTATTACATTCTTAGTAATAATTGTACATTTGCGCATTAAATGATATGATTATACCATGAATCAAACTTTTCCCTCCGCTTATTGCTTTCCACTGCTTATTTCTTTTCACAATCTCCACAGAGGACTTGCTTGATTCGATTAAATAATCATTGCAGATATCGGAGGCAGATATGTTATTATCAGAACAGTTCTATCAGACAGAAAAAACAGGATACCTGAACGAACAATTCCGACTTTTTCATCTTAAAGACCAGACCAGAAAGGAATTCTCTTACCATTATCATGATTTTCACAAGGTAGTTATCTTCATCTCCGGCAAGGCTGCTTATCATATAGAAGGAAAAGCTTATCAACTGAAACCATGGGACATTCTTCTGGTAAACCGCCATGCCATCCACCGCCCGGAGATTGATCCATCTGTTCCATATGAACGTTTTATTCTCTGGATCCAAAACGATATTCCCTGGCAGGAACTGCTGAAATGCTTCCAGAAAGCAAATGACCGAAGCTATAATCTGGTACGTCTGAACTCTGCTCTTCAGGAAAAGATGAAAGACATCCTGTTTGAACTGGAAAATTCTGCAAAATCCGATGAATATGGAAGAGAAATCCTGACACAGTCACTTTTTCTTCAGTTTATGGTTTATCTGAACCGTATCTTTCTGGAAAAGCAGTACATTTTTGATAAAAAATCCTACACCTTTGACTCGCAGATTGCCAGTATCCTTCAGTATATCAACCACAATCTGAAAGAAGATCTATCTGTAGAAACGCTTTCTGCCAGATATTATGTAAGCAAGTACCATCTGATGCGGAAGTTCAAACAAGAAACCGGCTATACCCTTCATAATTATATTGTAAACAAGCGGCTTCTTATGGCACGTACTCTGATCTCAAATGGAATGCCTGTGACAAAAGCAGCACAGGAAAGCGGGTTCGCAGAATACAGCACTTTTTCCCGGGCATACCGTAAACAGTTCAAAACCAACCCCAGCGAAGAACTGCCTCATTATAGCAATCCTCTAAAATAATGCATCCACTACCTTTACACAACAATTCCATAACACAAAAAAGATGTAACCATGTCTGAAAGAATCTTTCTTCCCAGACATAATTACATCTTTTATTGTTCTCAGGTCGGGCAGATATTCGCGCTCCGCTTACTGTTTCACTTTCTTCTTCGCTGTCGCACAGTAGAATACGAATCCCAGCAGTACCAGTGCCACGATCATCCATCCGGCCAGTGCTGCTGTTCCCAGACCTGCAAATTTATCATAGTAACCTTTCAGATAGATCACAATGATAATCGCCGGAATTCCATAGGCAACATAATTTTTCAGACATTTCGGAAATTTCATGCCTGTACCGGCATTCACCTCTGCAATAAAATTGTCCCATCCCCATCCGTTCTTTCTGGTACAAAACAGAAGGTAACCAAGACTTCCAAGAGGAAGAAAGTTATTAGAAACAATAAAATCTTCCAGATCCATGATGTTGCTTCCATCTCCGAATGGCTGGAATCCGGAAAGTACATTGAATCCAAGTACACATGGAATGCTTAAGATCACAACAAGAACTGCGCAGACAACAACACTCTTTTTACGGTTCCAGCCAAACAGTTCCATATTAAACACGATCAGGTTCTCAAATACAGCAATGATCGTTGAAACCGCAGCAAATGTCAGAAACAGGAAGAACAGACTTCCCCACAAAGCCCCTCCGCTCATCTTTGCAAAAATATTGGGCAGAGTGATAAAGATAAGGCTTGGACCTGCATCCGGCTGGATTCCATAGGAGAAGCATGCCGGAATAATGATAAATCCTGCTGTCAGCGCAACAAAAGTATCGAGTACGGTGATGCTTACCGCCTCTCCGGTAAGGCTTCTGGATTTGTCCAGATAACTTCCGAAGATCAGCATGGCACCAATACCAATGGATAATGTAAAGAATGACTGACTCAATGCCGCAAATACTACATTACCAACTCCTGCTTCCTTAATCTTCTGAAAATCAGGAACCAGATAGAAGCGGATTCCTTCTCCCGCACCTTCCATCATTACTGAATGAACCGCAAGGATCACCATAATGATAAGCAGTGCACTCATCATTACTTTGGAGATTTTTTCAATACCATTCTGCAATCCCATGAAACAGACTGCAAATCCGATCAGACAGATGATCACCATCCATAACATCATCGTCGGTGCATTTCCCAGCATATCGGAAAAAGACTGTGTTACTGCTTCCGGAGTCGCTCCAACGAAATCTCCCCGCAGACTCTTCACACAATAGTAGATCATCCATCCTCCTACTGTTGTGTAAAACATCATCAGCATATAACATCCAATAATACCAATAAATTTCAATGGCTTCCAGCAGTTTCCTGCAGGTGCCAGTTTGTCAAAACATTTCGCAACACTTGTGTGGCTTCCCCGTCCTACCGCAAATTCTGCTACCAGAACCGGAATACCGAGAATAACCAGAAAACATAAGTAGATCAGGATAAAGGCTGCGCCTCCATATGCCCCGCAGATATACGGAAACTTCCACACGTTTCCAATACCGATGGCACATCCTGCTGACACCAGGATAAAACCAAGGCGTGAGCCGAAAGACTCTCTTTTCATACTGTTTTTCCCCCTTTATGGAATTGTTATGTGACTGTTCATCAATCATAATCACATAGCTGTGGATGTACTGAACAGTTCAGACAGATATTCACAATCTGCCAATTCAACGCGCTAACGTGTTTTTGCGCACGATAAAAGGGCCTCATGATTCAGCCCTTTTATTTTGCAGCAGACATGATCTGCTCACAATGTTCTTTTTACAAAATCATTACTGCCCGCTCTGTAGTAATGAACTCACCACATACAGAAATGGGAGTCTTCTCAACTGAGATAAACGAGTCAGACCTTATTCTTACGTCCACAGCACTGTTTGTATTTCTTACCGCTTCCACATGGGCAGGGATCGTTCGGATATACTTTGATTTCTTTTCTCTGAACCGGTTTCTTAGGACCGGCACTGTCATCCTTGTTTGTTCCGGTAACTTTAGCTACCTGTTCACGCTCGATCTTCTGCTCTACATGTACATGGTACAGCATACGAAGAGTATCTTCCTGAATGGATGTGATCATCTCGTTGAACATATCAAATGCACTCATTTTATATTCAACAACCGGATCTCTCTGTCCATAAGCAGCAAGTCCGATACCCTGACGAAGGATTTCCATATCATCAATGTGATCCATCCACTTGCTGTCAATGCATTTCAGAAGTACAACTCGCTCTAATTCACGAAGCTGCTCCGGTTCCGGGAACTCTGCTTCTTTTTCTTCATAGAGCTTCACTGCCTCTTCTTTCAGTTCATGTCTGATCTCATCGCGTTTCTTGCCTTTTACACTCTCAGCTGTAAGCGGTCTGATCGGAATGATCGGAGTAAGAACACCGTTAAATTCATTCAGATCCCACTCTTCAGAATCTACATCATCAGAGAAACACATATCAACATAGGTATCCACTGTATCCTGGATCATCTTATAGATTGCTTCACGCATATTCTCACCGTCGAGAACCTGACGACGTTCTTTGTAGATGATCTCACGCTGTTCATTGTTTACCTGATCATAATCAAGAAGATTCTTACGGATACCAAAGTTGTTAAACTCAATCTTCTCCTGAGCTTTCTCAATTGCATTGGAAAGCATCTTGTGCTCAATCTGTTCATTCTCTGCAACACCAAGAGATGTAAAGATCTTCATCAGTCTCTCAGAACCGAACAGACGCATCAGGTCATCTTCCAGGGAAATATAGAAACGGGATTCACCCGGATCTCCCTGACGTCCGGAACGTCCGCGAAGCTGATTATCAATACGTCTGGACTCATGACGTTCTGTACCGATGATCATCAGACCACCTGCATTTCTTGCCACATCATCCAGCTTGATATCTGTACCACGACCAGCCATGTTAGTGGCGATCGTAACTGCTCCTGCCTGACCTGCCTGTGAGACAATCTCTGCCTCAAGTTCATGGAACTTGGCATTCAATACATTATGTTTGATTCCCTGTCTCTTCAGCATACGGCTGAGAAGCTCGGAAGTTTCAATCGTAATGGTACCGACCAGTACAGGCTGCTGTTTCGCATGAGCTTCCACTACAGCATTGACAACTGCGTTGAATTTCTCTTTCTTTGTCATATAAACAGCATCTTCATGGTCAACTCGGATAACCGGTCTGTTAGTCGGGATCTCTACAACGTCCATTGCATAGATATCACGGAATTCTTTCTCCTCTGTGACAGCTGTACCGGTCATACCGCCCTTCTTATCATATTTATTAAAGAAGTTCTGGAAAGTGATGGTTGCCAGAGTCTTGCTCTCACGTTTAATCTTAACATGCTCTTTCGCTTCGATTGCCTGATGAAGACCATCTGAATAACGGCGTCCCGGCATGATACGTCCGGTGAATTCATCAACAATAAGGATTTCATCATCTTTAACTACATAATCCTGATCCTTATGCATCAGGTTATGGGCACGAAGTGCAAGTGTAATATTATGCTGAATCTCCAGATTCTCCGGATCTGCCAGGTTTTCAATATGGAAAAATTTCTCAACCTTATGAACGCCCTGCTCTGTAAGGTTTACGATCTTATCTTTTTCATTTACAACGAAGTCACCTGTCTCGATAACTTCTTCACCCATGATGGCTGCCATCTTGGTCATCTCATGGCTGGCTTCACCGCGCTCTAACTGCTGAGCAAGGATATCGCAGGCCTCGTATAACTTGGTTGACTTACCGCTCTGTCCGGAAATGATCAGAGGGGTACGTGCCTCGTCGATGAGAATGGAGTCGACCTCATCGATGATACAGTAGTGCAGATCTCTCTGTACCAGCTGTTCTTTATAGATAACCATGTTGTCACGCAGATAATCGAAACCGAGTTCGTTGTTCGTAACATAGGTAACATCACAGTTATATGCAGCACGACGCTCATCCTGCTTCATATCATTTAAAACAACACCGACTGTCAGGCCAAGAAACTCATGGATCTTTCCCATTTCTTCCGCATCTCGTTTAGCCAGGTAATCGTTGACTGTTACGACATGCACACCTTTGCCTTCCAGTGCATTTAAATATGACGGAAGTGTGGCGACAAGTGTTTTACCTTCACCTGTTCTCATCTCTGCGATACGTCCCTGATGGAGAATGATACCACCGATAAGCTGCACACGGAAATGTTCCATTCCAAGAACACGCTTGCCTGCTTCACGTACAACCGCAAATGCCTCAGGAAGCAGATCATCCAGTGTCTCTCCCTCTTCAAGACGTTTCTTAAATTCTCTTGTTTTTCCTCTGAGTTCTTCGTCGCTTAACTTCTGCATGTCCGGGCGCAGGCTCTCAATTTTCTCAACCAGAGGCATGATACGCTTAACCTCTCGCTGGCTGCGGGTCCCGAATACTTTTGAAAACATATTCATATTAGGTTTTACTCCTGTTTATTTCTTTTTTATACAAGCATTGCTGCCATATAACAATTGCTACTGTGCGGAATAATTTCTGTTCACTCCGTCCACAGCAGACATGTCAGCAGCATGCGAACATTACAAACGCTTACTATAATACACAATACTTGTATATTCTAACACTTTCCGTTATGGAAAACAATGAATTTTTCATGAACAAACCAAGAAAATTACGGAGTCACCAAAATTTATCGCTTTGTATCCACGATCAGTCTGCCAAATTTCTGCAGTTCCTTTTTGGCCTGTATAAAATCCGGTAAATGCCACTCCCAGTTCGGAGAACCAATGGTTCCCGGTGTGTTGATATGGCCCTCTTTTCCAAGTCCAAGAATATCTGCCAACGGAATGATCGCATATTCTGCCTGATTCTGCATGGTATACTGCAGGAATCTGTCCTTGACAGAGCCCTGTGATACTCCCGCCTTCTTTAACATCCTGCGGATTTTTCTTCTGGCTGCGGCACTCATATTTCCATACCACTGCATGATCGTATCATTGTCATGCGTTCCTGTGTAAAAAATCATGTTTTCCACATCATGGAAGGTATCTCGGGCATGTTTTCCACCTGTTTCTATGGAGAAGATCAGAATCTTCATTCCCTTCAGATGATAATGATCTTTCAGCATCAGAACCTCCGGACGAAGCAGCCCCAGATCCTCTGCTACCAGATCTAATCCCGGAATTTCTTTCTGAAGTGTATCAATGACCTCATATCCCGGTGCCTCGATCCATTCACCGTCAATAGCAGTCGGGCAGTCTGCCGGAATTTTCCAGTATGTATCAAATGCCCGGAAATGGTCGATCCTTATAATATCAAACAATTTGTTGCTATAGCCGATCCTGTCCACCCAGAATCTGTAATCCTGTTCCTTCATATGCTCCCAGTCATAGATCGGATTTCCCCATCTCTGCCCTGTAGCACTGAAATAATCAGGCGGTACTCCGGCGATGAAGATCGGACGTCCATCTGTATCAAGAAGAAAGTTATCTTTTCCACCCCATACGTCTACAGAATCCTGTCCCACATAGAAAGGAACATCTCCCATAATCTGGATTCCAGCATCGTTTGCAGCCTTCTTCACCTTCATCCACTGTGTGTAGAAAATATACTGAAGAAACATCTGATACTGCGCCTCTGTCTCCACCTCTGCCGGTAACTTCTGTCTGTTCTCCGGCCAGGTTCTATATTCTTCCGGCCAGTCATTCCAGCATTCTCCGTTATTTGCTTTCTTTAATGCGCGGAACACACCATACTCATATACCCATTCCTGTGAAGCAAATTCTTTATATGCTGTTTCTTCCTGTCCCTTTTTCTCTGTAAAAACATCAAACGCAGTTCTTAAGAAAGGCTCTCTGTACTGGCGGACAGCCTCATAATCTACTCTTGTAGCTCTCTCCTGAAATTCCTTTGGATGTTCCTTTAACAGACCTTCCTCTGCAAGCGCATCAAGACTGATATACAACTCATCCCCTGCACAGGAGGAATATGGCTGGTATGGGGAATTACCATAGCCAACCGGATTCAGTGGCAGTATCTGCCATATCTTTACATGATTCTCCTTTAATAACTCGATAAATTGAAATGCAGATTCTCCAAGTTCTCCGGCACCAATACGGGACGGAAGTGCGGAAACTGGCATTAATACTCCGGCTTTTCTCATGATTTTTGTGCTCCTTCCTTCTTTTTACACTTCTTCATTTATAAAATTTCGGTAACTATTCTTCAGCAATCCATTCCAACAGAACATTCCAACAGAATATACAAGTCAATATTCCATTGCCGCAGGCAATCCGGAATGAATTTCAACTTGTAATTTTTTAACTGCTGAACAGTTACAAATTTCATAATATCTTTTGATATTTTAACATATTTAGGCCACTGCGTCAAAGCATTCCTTATGCGCTAAAGGTATATATTTTTCCTGACAAAAAAGCTCCCTTACAGGGGGCATTTTGTCTCTCTGTAAGGAAGCTTTTCTTTATGAAAACTTTTTTATGGCTGTCTATGTTTCATATTTTTGATCTTATAAGCAGATTTAGAATTCCGGTTCGATCAGACCGTAAGTATTGCCTTTACGTTTGTAAACTACATTTACCTGCTCTGTCTCTGCATTGTAGAATACAAAGAAATTATGTCCGAGCAGTTCCATCTGTACGCATGCATCTTCCGGATACATTGGTTTGATTCCGAATTTCTTGGTACGGATGATCTTAACTTCTTCATCCTCATCGTAGTCTTTGTCCAGATATGCTTTCTGGAAGTTGGCTGCTGCCTGCTGTTTGTCTACGATTTTATTTTTGTACTTGCGAAGCTGACGTTCAATGACTTCCTCTACCAGATCGATTGATACATACATGTCATTGCTTACCTGTTCGGAACGAATGATATTTCCTTTTACAGGGATTGTCACTTCAATTTTCTGTCTTTCTTTTTCAACACTTAAAGTTACTACAACTTCGGTGTCAGGAGTGAAATACCTTTCCAGTTTACTGAGCTTGTCCTGGACTGCTGTCTTAAGACCTTCTGTAACTGTAATATTTTTTCCGCTGATGATAAACTTCATGCTTCCATCCCCTTTGCTGTTTGATGAATCTATTATAACACACATTTTCGAATTTTAACACTATTTTATTAAAATTTCACATTTTTTCTGTTTACTTCAGAAATAACTTTAAAGTTCCTTTGTCATTATGGGGAAATAGCAAAAATTCTGTAATTGTTCTGTACATTTTCACTGTGATTCCTGAGATTACTATAAAAATTAGTTAAAGTTTAATCAGTTCTGAGAATGAAATATTTCCGCCAAAAAGATCCAATGCACTGCCTACTGTGACATCCAGTCTGTCTTTTCCATATTTTCGCAGATCCTCAATATCCTTCATGGAGCCAACTCCACCTGCGTAAGTAACCGGATTTCCTTTATACTCCCCCAGCAGAGATACAAGTTCTGTTTCAACTCCGCGTGCCTTTCCCTCCACATCTACTGCATGGACCAGAAACTCATCGCAGTAACTTCCCAGTTCTTTCATAATATCCAGTGTCATAGTGACATCTGTAAATTTCTGCCAGCGGTCTGTCACAATATAGTATTTTCCATCTTTTCTGCGACAGCTCAGGTCAAGAACCAGTTTCTCTTTTCCCACAGTCTCTTTCATTTTGTTCAGATTTTCCCAGGAAATCCTTCCATCTTTAAATACATAAGATGTAACGATTACATGACTGGCACCTGCACTAAGATATTCCCCTGCATTTTCCGGGTTCACTCCTCCGCCGATCTGTAATCCTCCCGGATAAGTATGTAATGCAAGAATCGCCTGTTCTTTTGTTGATTCATAGTATGGGGAATCATGACCATTTAACAGAATTACATGTCCTCCTTTTATCCCTGCCTTTTTATATAATTCTGCATAGAAAGATGCATCCTGCTCTGATACAAAATTCTCACTTGCCTGATCCTGTACGTCCGTAAGGCTCCCACCTACAATCTGCTTTACTTTTCCATTATGTATATCAATACATGGGCGAAATTTCATGAAATCCGTACCTCCATATCCGTTATATGTACTCTCAGAATCTTTTTGTACTTATAGCAAGCCTCTTAAATTAATGCATTTGAGACAGTTCAGCAGAGTGCGAAAGACAAGGAAGCTATCTGCAGGCGTGCTGACGCAGGATTTCAGTTACTGTTCACTCCGTTCACAGTAACGGATTTCACACTCTGATGAGCTGAATCAATATGCATTATTTACAATGATTGCTATAGTTAGATGCAAAAACAAATGCA
The DNA here is from genome assembly GCF_964240315.1 of Blautia sp. Marseille-P2398. Classification (NCBI taxonomy): domain Bacteria; kingdom Bacillati; phylum Bacillota; class Clostridia; order Lachnospirales; family Lachnospiraceae; genus Blautia; species Blautia sp. Marseille-P2398. Next base: position 27,392 of record NZ_CAXSTD010000005.1, on the reverse strand, counting down.
ATAAAAACTTCGGGAGTACACTATTTAAATTTTACCGTTTTAACACGATAATACCATAAATTATTCCTGATGTCTATCTTCCTTCTGCCGCATTGCCAACAGCATCGCCTACATCTTCTACAGCATTACCTACCCCTTCACCCAGATCTTTGACGCTGTTTCCCAGTTCACCGGATACTGTGCCGTCACCGTTGTTGTTTTCATCAATTCTGGTATTATCTGCAGTGTTATCTGTTGCATTGCTATTCTGTTTTGTCTCATTTTCTGCAGCTTCATCCTCTGCGGCAGTTCCATTGTCTGTGACGGTTCCACCATTATTTACATTTTTATCTGCCGCATTGTTTCCTGATGTGCTATTTTCATTTGTATTGTTTTCTCCTGCGTTATTTTCCATGTTATCATCGTTTGCAGCATTATTATCCGTCATATTTTCTTCGTTTGTGTCTGCCTCATCAGCTGCTTTATTTGCATTTCCACATGCTGTGAATATGCACAGTGACATAATAAGTGCTGTACCTGTCAGAATCTTTTTTACCTTTATTCCCATATTCATCTCCTGTTCCCGGAAAGCATTCTGCCGGTCCATGCAGCAGAACCTCTCCGTCTTTTCATGTTTTTATATTATGTTTTTAATATGTACCAAAAACTCAATACTATTCTGGAAAAAATTTACTTTTCATGCTATGATTTAAATAACACAAAATAGATTACTCCGTACATATATACTCCCACAATCTAGCGTACCGACAAGTTGCTATAGCAGGATTTCACTCATTAATGAGATGGATTGACTGCAGTATTTTACGGAATATCTATAACTCATATTTACAGGAGGTTATCATGAAAAGAAAAAGGAACCATTCACTTCGCAGCTCTGTTTTCATATTTCTGGCTGCACTTTTCCTGCTGTTTACCTGCAGTGTTTCTACTATCTATGCATCCACACTTCAGAAACCTGATATCGCAGCATCGGGAAAATTTGTAAAAGACGGCGATTACTGGATTTACCGCTATGATGATAAAACCATCGCCAAAAATGTATTTCTGAAAATTGACAAAAAGACCTATTATTTTAACAAACTCGGACACCGCTGGTGCAGCTGGCATACGATCAAAGGCAAAAATTATTATTTCGGAACCAGATTTCAGGGATATCTGATAAAGAATTCTCTTATCAAATATAAAGGAAATTATTACTATGTCGGTAAAGACGGTACCATGGTTACCGGATGGTACACTGACAAATCCGGAAAGAAATACTATTTTGGCAAAGACGGAAAAGCAGTTACAGGAAAACACAAGATCAAGGGAACTTACTATTACTTTAACCAGAATGGTACTGTCACCCACACCGGATTAAATTATTCCCTTTCCTCTGACTGTGCACTTCTCATGAATGCAGATACCGGTCAGATTATTTATGGCAAAAATGAAAATGTTGCTCATGCCAACGCCAGCACAACCAAGATTATGACCTGTATCCTTGCACTTGAAAACTGCAAATTAAACGAAAAAGTAAAGTTCTCCCCTTACGCAGCATCTATTGAACCCAGCAAGCTTTATGCAAATGCAGGAGAAATATTTTATCTGAAAGATCTGCTTTATTCCCTGATGCTTCCCTCCCACAACGACACAGCAGTTGCCATTGCCGAACACGTCAGCGGTTCCACTGCAAAGTTTGTTAAATTAATGAATAAAAAAGCGGCAGAGATCGGATGTACGAATACACATTTCGCAACCCCAAATGGTCTGGATGCAGGGTATAACCATTACACAACAGCTTCTGACCTGGCAAAAATTGCCCAGTATGCGATCAAAAAGCCTATGTTCCGCAAACTGGTGAGCACCGGCTATTATTCTTTCTCTAATCTCAACACCGGCAGAAGCTATTCTATCGGCACCACCAACGCCCTGCTCGGCAATGTTCCGGGAGTTCAGGGTATGAAAACAGGCTATACCAACAAAGCAGGCTATTGTTTTGTCGGACTTTCTTATTCCGCAAGGGGGAACACCTATATTTCCGTTGTCCTGGGTGCAGATTCATCTTCTGCCCGCTGGCAGGATTCCAGAACATTGCTGACTTACGCATATAATCACTGATCAGAATTATTATAGCAGCATACAGGCCAATATTACAAAAAAGGAAAGTGTTCTGAAACATCAGATACACTTTCCTTTTATATATTTTATTTCACTGCTATGAAGATACTGAAAATTACCAGTTATCAATTTTTACTGCATTCCTGATTATTTTGCACTGATAACATCGCTCATATCATATCTTCCTGCCGGTTTGCCTGCAAGGAATTTTGCAGCTTCAACAGCACCCTTTCCAAATACAGCTTTGGAATATGCAGTATGCTTAAATTCAATCACTTCATCCGGACCTGCGAAGATCACTTCGTGTTCTCCTACGATTGTTCCACCGCGGACTGCTGAGATACCGATTTCCTTATCATCCCGCATCTCACGTCTCTGGCTGCGGTCATAGATATAATGATACTGGTTATCCATTGCCTCATTAATGCTGTCAGCCAGTGCAAGTGCTGTTCCGCTTGGTGCATCCAGTTTCAGTCTGTGATGCTTCTCAACAATCTCCATGTCAAATCCTGCTGTTGCCAGAACCTTTGCCGCATCCTGAAGCAGTTTCATCAGAGTATTGATTCCAAGAGACATATTTGCAGATTTCAGAACTGCGACATTCTTAGATGTCTCTTCCACCTTTGCGAGCTGCTCCTCGCTTAAACCGGTTGTACATAATACAACCGGGAGTTTGCGTTTCTCACAGTAAGCAAGAAGTGCATCTGTTGCTTTTGCAGAAGAGAAGTCGATAAGGGCATCTGCCTCTACCTGGCATTCTTCCATATTTGTATATACAGGGTAGCTGTTCTTTCCCTGATCTGCCACATCGATACCTGCTACGATCTCAGCATCCGGATCCTTCTCCACAAGTCCGGAGATTACCTGACCCATGTGACCGTTACAGCCATGCATAATAATCTTTACCATTTGTCTATTCCTCTCAATTCCAGTATATCGGCAAGTTGATTTTCCGAACAATCCTGCGGTTATATTTATGCAAGTTTAATTCCGAAATTCTTCAGTTCTTCAGCAAGTTTTGCCTTGTTTGCATCTTCCATCTCGGATAATGGCATACGAAGTGGTCCCACTTCTTTACCCATCAGATTCAGAGCTGCTTTCACCGGAATCGGGTTTACTTCACTGAACAGTGCATGAATTAACGGGATTGCCTTTAACTGGATTTCTGCTGCACCCTTTGTATCTCCTTCAAGGAATTTCATAACCATATCATGTGTTTCCTTAGGAGCTACATTAGAAAGTACGGAAATTACTCCAAGTCCGCCAAGTGAAAGGATCGGAAGTACCTGATCATCATTTCCGGAGTAGAGTTCAATGCAGCCATCAGCCATGGACATCATGGTTGCAATCTGTGAAAGATCTCCGCTTGCTGCTTTGATACCAACAATATTCTTAACATTTTTAGCCAGAGCTACTGCTGTTGCAGGCTGAATGTTACAACCTGTACGGCTCGGAACATTGTACATAATGATCGGTGTTTCCGGAACTGCCTCTGCAATAGCTGTATAATGAGCGATCAGTCCTTTCTGAGTCGCCTTGTTATAATATGGAGTCACTATAAGAAGTGCATCTGCACCGTAAGAAGCAGCCTCCTTTGACATCATAATTGCAGTTTCCGTACAGTTGGAACCTGTACCTGCGATAACCGGAACACGTTTGTTTACCTTGTCGATTGCAAACTTAATTGTCTTAAGATGCTCTCCATGCGTCATCGTTGATGATTCTCCTGTTGTTCCGCAGATAATGATCGCATCTGTACTGTTTGCAATCTGATACTCCAGAAGTTCCTCCAGTTTATCATAATTAACCTTGCCATCTTCATACATAGGGGTTACGATTGCAACACCTGCACCTTTAAAAATTGCCATTTGCCTTCCTCCTTTATTCTTCTGTAATTTCCATACAGATTACTGCCCATTCATAAACAATAATCAGGTTTTATACACCTTATACAATCTCTGTTGTCAGTGTAGTTATGCTGTCTGCATATTTACGCAGGCTGTCCGGTAACGTCCGTCCCGTAAGCAAAATATGCATACTCTCGTCCTTCATCTTCAGGATATCACCGATTGCCTCTGCAGTAGTGATCCCATAATCCGGAAGTGCAAGAATCTCATCCAGGAGCAGAAAATCGCATTCCTGCGTTGCGATCACTTTGCGCGCAAAATTCAAAGCATTGAGAATATTGGTTTTCTCCTCTGCCTTCTCCTGCTCATTCAGTTCCTCATATCCTTCATCATGCTTCTCAAAACGGAATATCTTAATATCCAGATTATCCAATTCCTCCAGAAAATCCAGTTCCCTGCGCTCTCTTCCTTTCAGAAACTGAATAATAATGACGCTTTTACCCTGTGCGGAAGCTCTCAGACACTGACCGATCGCCAGAGTTGTCTTTCCCTTTCCCCCGCCACAGTAAACCTCTGTAAATTCTTTTTCCATAACAAACAATTCCTCTTATCGTTATTGAAATTGTACCTTCTTCTCTGTGTCATTACAGACATGATAAACAGCAGTCTGTTTTCGACTTCTGCGATGAGCTTCCGGCATATTCACGCCGGAATGCTTCGTGGAACAGCAGGCTGCCATAGTTATCTGAATACGCTTATATTACCGCAGTTTATGAAGAATTGCAAGTGTTACTGTTTACAGTAACCAATCATCATATATTCCAGGGTGATTGCAGCGTAAACAGACACATGACAGTAATTTTTATGTTACTGTTCATACACCACTATCCCGCGAGGCGTTTTGGCATAAATATGCCAAAATCCCGAGTCATACAAGCCAAAATTCCATTGCCGCAGGCAATCTGGAATGAATTTTGGCTACGTTACTGAGAACGGAGTGAACAGTAACATTTTATTCCATATATTCCAACTTGCTCACAGACACTTCATACGCAACTCTCTTCTCTGTTTCATTTTCCCCGATCCGTTTCATATATTCTCTGCTTTGGATACGTCCCCAGATCAGAACATGACCGCCAACTTCAAACGCAGATGCATAGCGGGCATTTCTGCCCCAGCAGATGCATGGTATGTAATCTGATTTTCCATACGGACGATTTACTGCCAACAGCACATCCGCAATTTCTCTTCCAAGAGGAGTTTTACGGTACACCGGAGGCTTACAGATATATCCGTCCAGAAAAATCTGATTTACCGGAACTGTTTCATCCTCTTCTTCCACAAACTTCAGTTCTCTGCTGAATACTGAAAGCACGAGACGGTTGTGCTTCTCCTCATGGCGGTTATATGAGCGGAACTGTCCATGGATTTCCACATATTCTCCGATATAATCCTGCGTTACATCCACCAGCCGTTCAGAAACCATCACCGGAATCCTGTCTTCCGAATCACTGAGCCTTTTGACCAGCAGCTCAGTCATATAGAAGCCTTCTCCAAAGACCTGATGACTGAATGTAAAGCCTGCTGCAATTTTGCCCATCATAGATACCTGATTGTTTTCAATAATTTTATCTGCCATAATGTGGTTCTCCTTCCCTGTAGAGCACCTGTGTCAGAATCCCTGCCTGCAGTGCAGACCGTAAATCGTCTCTGCTTTTTCAGCGATCCCGCATATGCTCCTCTGTACCTTGTATTGTTCTTTATAAGGTTATGTACAGGCATTCTCATTTAGAACCAGAATCTGCAAAAATAAAAAAAATTATTTTAACACCTTGTAATCTGGCGAAAATGTGGTAAACTGAAAATTCGGGTAACTTATTGAAAAAAACACATAATAATAGGAACAAATTCATCTGCAAGATTATATCGTGCTTGAAAAATGCTTTTGCAGCAAAATAATCCTGCTGATAACACATGAATATTAACAATTCCGGTAACTGTTCAGCCAGTGTGCCGAACAGTTACCCATTCAAAGCCTAAAGAGGAAAGGAAAATCATTTTATGAGAACAAAACGTGAAGATGTCCGTAACGTAGCCATTATCGCACACGTTGACCATGGTAAAACTACTCTGGTTGACCAGCTTCTGAAACAGAGCGGTGTATTCCGTGAGAATCAGGAAGTTCAGGAACGTGTCATGGACTCTAATGATATCGAACGTGAACGTGGTATCACTATTTTATCCAAGAACACAGCTGTTCATTACAAAAATACAAAAATCAACATCATTGACACACCAGGACATGCTGATTTCGGCGGCGAGGTAGAACGTGTACTTAAGATGGTAGACGGTGTTATTCTTCTCGTTGATGCTTTCGAAGGTGCTATGCCTCAGACTAAATTCGTTCTTAAGAAAGCCCTTGAACTTGACCTTCATGTAATCGTATGTATCAACAAGATCGACCGTCCGGAAGCCCGTCCGGATGAAGTTGTAGATGAGGTTCTGGAACTTCTTATGGATCTTGGTGCTTCTGATGAACAGCTTGACTGTCCGTTCCTGTATGCTTCTGCCAAAGCAGGACATGCTGTGATCGACTTAAACGACACTCCTAAGGATATGGCTCCGTTATTTGAAGCAATCCTGAAATATATCCCGGCTCCGGAAGGAGATCCGGAGGCAGATACTCAGGTTCTGATCAGCACGATTGATTACAATGAATACGTTGGACGTATCGGTGTTGGTAAAGTTGAAAACGGTACAATCGCTGTTAACCAGGAACTGACTCTGTTAAACCATCATGATCTGGACAAACGTAAGAAAGTTAAAATCAGCAAGCTCTATGAGTTTGACGGTCTGAATAAGGTTGAAGTAAAGGAAGCTACTATTGGTTCCATCGTTGCTATTTCCGGTATCGCAGACATCCATATCGGTGATACTCTCTGCGGCGGAGAAAACCCGGAGGCAATTCCTTTCCAGAAGATTTCCGAGCCTACTATTGCCATGAACTTCATCGTAAATGACAGTCCGCTGGCCGGTCAGGAAGGTAAATACATTACCTCCCGTCATCTTCGTGACCGTCTCTACCGTGAGCTCAACACAGATGTCAGCCTTCGTGTAGAAGACACTGATACAACTGAGGCATTTAAAGTTTCCGGACGTGGAGAACTTCATCTGTCTGTCCTGATCGAGAACATGAGACGTGAAGGTTATGAATTCGCAGTAAGTAAACCGGAGGTTCTGTACAAAACAGACGAGCGCGGAAAGAAACTTGAACCTATGGAAATCGCTTATGTAGATGTTCCGGAAGAATTTTCCGGTACTGTAATCCAGAAGCTGAGCGAACGTAAAGGTGAACTGCAGGGTATGAGTACTGCCAGTGACGGTACTGTCCGTCTGGAATTCCACATTCCTTCCCGTGGACTGATCGGATTCCGCGGTGAGTTCCTTACTTCCACCAAGGGTACCGGCATCATCAATACCATGTTTGACGGATATGCTCCTTACAAGGGAGATTTCCAGTACAGAAAACAGGGATCTCTGATCGCTTTCGAGGCTGGCGAAGCTGTTACTTATGGTCTGTTCGCAGCCCAGGAGCGTGGTACTCTGTTTATCGGACCTGGTGCAAAGGTTTACAACGGTATGGTTATCGGACAGAATGGTAAAGCCGAAGATATCGAGCTGAACGTATGCAAGACAAAACATCTGACTAACACACGTTCTTCTTCCGCTGATGATGCACTGAAATTAACTCCACCAAGAGTTCTCAGTCTGGAACAGGCCATCGATTTCATCGACCAGGATGAACTCCTTGAGGTTACACCGGAATCTCTCCGTATCCGTAAGAGACTGCTGGATTCCAGAGAACGTAAGAGAGCCGCTTTCAGAAAAGCCTGAAACAAATAGAAATTTAAGAAAAATTAAGCCTCGCAGATTTTGCGGGGCTTAATTTTTCTTAATCATTACTGTTCACTCCGTTCACAGTAACTCTTAATCTCCTGCAAACATATGGAAAAACATAAATCCTCCTGCAAACATATGGAAAAACATAAATCCTCCTGCAAACATATGGAAAAACATAAATCCTTCTACAAATTATATTGTTATATTTTCACGAAATTCCAAGTTAGTATTTGTTAACTTTTTCATATGCTATGTAATTGACAAATGATTAACAAAGTCATATAATAGCATCATCGAGATTGTTAATTTATTAACGTTATTTTTTTAACTTTCTTTCAGTTGTCAACAGAACATATATTGTTAAATTTTTCTCATATATTCTGACAATTGATATTTTATTCACATTATTTACGTGATTATGCACAATTTTCACCATAATATTTCGTTATACTCATATTAATGTTACTGTTGACCGAATAATCAGTTTATTTGTATAATAAAAACATAACAGGTCACGGTAAATACTTTTAACGAAAACACAAACAGGAGGATTCCCAAATGGCAAAAAAAGAGAACACTATCCCAACCATCATCGACACCCCTGAAGCCCTTACTGCAAAGATTGCAGCCATGAAAGAGGCACAGAAGATTTTCGCAACATTTACCCAGGAGCAGGTAGATAAGATTTTTAAAGCTGCCGCTACTGCTGCTGACAAAGCACGTATCCCGCTTGCTAAAGATGCTGTTGAAGAAACAGGAATGGGTATTGTAGAAGATAAGGTTATCAAGAACCATTACGCAGCCGAATATGTATACAACGCATATAAGAATACCAGAACTTGCGGTGTGATTGAAGAAGACACTGCTTACGGTATTAAGAAAATAGCTGAGCCGATTGGTCTGATTGCTGCTGTTATTCCTACAACCAACCCAACATCTACTGCAATCTTCAAAACTCTGATTGCACTGAAAACACGTAATGCAATCATCATCAGTCCGCATCCCCGCGCAAAGAAATGTACCATTGAGGCAGCAAAGGTTGTTCTGGAGGCAGCTGTAGAAGCCGGTGCACCGAAGGGAATCATCGGATGGATTGATGTTCCAAGTCTTGATCTGACAAATCAGGTTATGCGTGAAGCAGACATCATCCTTGCCACAGGTGGTCCCGGAATGGTTAAGGCTGCCTATTCTTCTGGAAAACCTGCTTTAGGTGTAGGTCCCGGAAATACTCCTGTTATCATTGATGACAGTGCAGATATCCGTCTGGCAGTTAACTCCATCATCCATTCCAAGACCTTTGACAATGGTATGATCTGTGCTTCCGAACAGTCTGTAACTGTTCTTGAGAGCATTTATAAGAAAGTAAAAGAAGAATTCCTTTACAGAGGATGTTACTTCCTGAAACCGGATGAATTAGAGAAAGTAAGAAAAACTATCCTTATCAATGGCGCATTGAATGCAAAGATCGTAGGCCAGAAGGCTGCCACTATCGCTGAGATGGCCGGTGTTGCAGTTCCTCCTGAAACAAAGATTCTGATCGGTGAAGTTGAATCTGTAGACATCAGCGAAGAATTCGCACATGAGAAGCTTTCCCCTGTACTTGCCATGTACAAGGCCAAAACTTTTGACGAAGCGATTGCCAAAGCTGAACAGCTTGTAGCTGACGGCGGTTATGGACATACCTCCGCTCTCTACATTGACACAAGAGAGAAGGAAAAGATGGAAAAACACGCAGCAGCTATGAAGACCTGCCGTATCCTCATCAATACTCCATCTTCTCAGGGCGGTATCGGCGACCTTTACAACTTCAAACTTGTTCCGTCCCTGACTCTGGGCTGCGGTTCCTGGGGTGGCAACTCCGTATCTGAGAACGTAGGTGTGAAACATCTTATCAACATCAAGACCGTTGCTGAAAGGAGAGAAAATATGCTCTGGATTAGAACACCGGAAAAAGTTTATTTCAAAAAAGGCTGCCTGCCGGTTGCTCTGGATGAACTTGGCACTGTTATGCACAAGAAACGCTGCTTTATCGTAACAGACTCTTTCCTTTATAAGAATGGATATACTAAAAAGATCGAAGATAAATTAGATCAGATGGGAATCGTACATACCTGCTTTTACGATGTAGAGCCAGATCCATCTCTCGCTTCTGCAAGAGCCGGTGCTGCTGCAATGAGAATGTTCGAGCCTGACTGCATTATCGCAATGGGCGGTGGTTCCGCAATGGATGCCGGCAAGATCATGTGGGTTCTCTATGAAAATCCGGACGCCAACTTTGATGATATGGCTATGGACTTTATGGATATCCGTAAGAGAATCTTTACATTCCCGCATATGGGTAAGAAAGCTTACTTTATAGCTGTTCCAACATCTTCCGGTACAGGTTCCGAGGTAACACCTTTTGCTATCATTACTGATAAGACTACAGGTATCAAATGGCCTCTGGCTGATTATGAATTAATGCCTGACATGGCTATTGTTGATACAGATAATATGATGAGCGCACCTAAGGGACTGACCTGTGCTTCCGGTATCGACGTTATGACTCATGCACTTGAAGCCTATGCTTCCATGATGGCATCTGATTATACAGATGGTCTTGCATTAAATGCCATCAAACTGGTATTTAACTATCTGCCACGTGCATACAAAGATGGTTCTGATGTAGAAGCAAGACAGCATATGGCAAATGCTTCCTGCATGGCTGGTATGGCTTTCGCAAATGCTTTCCTTGGCGTAAACCACTCTCTTGCTCATAAGCTGGGAGCTTTCCATCATCTTCCACATGGTATTGCAAATGCTCTGGTTCTGCTTCATGTTCTGCGCTATAATGCAGCCGAAGTTCCGGCTAAGATGGGTACCTTCCCACAGTATCAGTATCCGCACACACTTGCACGTTACGCTGAGATTGGCCGTTCTGTAGGTCTGACAGGCAAGAACGACAGCGAAGTATTTGAAAAGCTTCTCCAAAAACTGCAGGAACTGATGGATACTATTGAGATCAAACATACGATCAGGGAATACGGCGTAGACGAGAAGTACTTCCTTGAAACTCTGGACGAAATGACCGAACAGGCATTTAACGACCAGTGTACCGGTGCCAATCCAAGATATCCATTAATGTCTGAACTGAAAGAAATCTATCTGAAAGCTTACTATGGTGAGGGAAATATTCCTGAATCCGGGAAAGCCAAAGAGAAAAAAGAAGAGAAATAAGATTTGCTGAAAATAAACCTTTTCCTTTAAAAATATAGTGTTTAAACCAACAAAATGGGGCTGTCAAAAAAAGACAGCCCCTTATTATATTATTTCTTACTGCGATATGCTTCTGCTTCCCAATGTGTGATAAAGTATGTAATATCATCCGTCATATGAAGCGGACCGCCAAAGCTTTCTGCATATACTGCAAGCTTAATGGCATCTTTTACAAGAAGCTGTGCTTTTGCAGCTTTTCCCTTATCATCTTCCATGATAAAGGCACCGACTCCCTGTACCAGGATCAGTCTTGGCTCTTTGTCATTCTCTGCCATAAATGCATCCAGCGCAGCTTTTGCCTGGTCAATATCCTCTACAAATAACGGATATGGTCCGCAATATACAATGTGATCCGGTGTAAACGGCTTCAGAAGCGGTGCAGCCGCTGCTTTATCTTTTACAAAATGATCAGCTTCTGCTACAGGTACAACTTCTACTGCATGTCCCAGTAACCGGGAAAGCTTCTCTGCTGCCTGTTCTTTTTCAGATGTAACAGCATCACTGACATCAGCAGTTCTCTTTACCTGTTTCTCTAATTTACTGCTCACGCCGTCAAATAATGCTCCAATTTCCTCTACAGTATTTGCTGCAACGAAAATTCCATGATTCTGGAGCAGAAGAACCTGAACATCTTTTCCGTATTCTTCTTTATAAGCATTCATTTTCTCATAGCAGATACGTGCAAGCGTATATCCGGGTTTGCAGATATCGATCCAGAGTACATCTTTTCCAAGGAGCTGTTCGCTGAGTTCCTTTGCGCCTTTTCCGCAGGTCAGTCCATTGACAAGTGTAGGATGAACATGCAGTACATAAGTATAGGCAAATAAGTTATGAAGCAGTGCTTCTACACTTGGACGTTTTGTTTTGTCAGCATCTGTTACTGCAGCCATAACATCTGCAAGATACAGCGATTCACGTTTGACATCGTCTTCCGGATAATCTGTTTTCATGATCTCATTCAAACGTGCTCTGCTCATTTCCACAAATTCCTCTGCCTTAATTGTGGCAAGCTGTGTACCGGAGCCTTTTACATACAATGTGGTGTCATCTTTTACAGAAGTATTGCCACCGCCTGCAAGAACATAGGCAGGGTTGCTTCCATAAGTATTTGACATTTTTACTAAGGTTGAAAGATCCATAGTTAAAATTCCTCCCATATTTATAATAGTTTTGCTGTTCCCCATTCCATTGTACACGATATTCTGCTTTTTTCCAAGTGTTATAATAATCCCGCAAATAACCTCATAAACAGCTGTCCCAATCGCAGATATGCGCTGCGTCCGGTACTGTACTGTTCTGTGACTTCACGGCATTCATCCATTGTTGCTGCAAGATCATTTCGGATATCCAGAACTGCCTGGCAGTCTGCCATAAAGCAGCCGTTTTCAAAATGATGATACAGACTTCTGTAATCCAGATTTATGGTTCCGCAGGTTGCCATACAGTCATCTGCCACACTTATCTTTGCATGACAGAAACCAGGTGTCCATTCATAGATACGCACTCCATGCTTCACCAGTCCATGGTAAAAGGATCGTGTGATATTGTAGATCATCTTTTTATCCGGAATACCAGGTGTGATGATTCTCACGTCTACCCCGCGCTTGGCAGCCAGACACAGAGCATGGCTCATTTCATCTGTGATGATCAGGTACGGAGTCATAAACCAGCAATATTTTTCTGCTTTGTTCACCATACTGATATACACCTCTTCGCCTACCTGTTCATGGTCCATAGGACTGTCCGCATAAGGCTGGATAAAGCCTGTCTGCTTTGCCTGATAATCTGTCTGAACCAGAAATCCGGTAAAATCACTGTCATTTTTATCCTTATCACTGACAGCATTCCACATCTCCAAGAATGTTACTGTTAGGGAACGGACTGCCTCCCCCTCCAGACGGATACCTGTATCCTTCCACTGTCCATAAGGATGTGTGAAATTAAAATATTCGTTGGCAAGGTTGTAACCGCCGGTAAATCCCACTTTTCCATCGATCACTGTGATCTTGCGGTGATCCCGGTTATTCAGGAACACATTCAGACCCGGAGTAAAAGGGTTGAACACTCTGCAATGGATTCCCACATTTTCCATTTTCTTAATGAAGTCTGTATTGATAAACCCAATGGAACCCATGTCGTCATAAAATACTCTGACTTCTACGCCTGCCTTTACGCGGTCTTCCAGAACTCTCTGGATTTTATGCCAGGCCTGTGCATCCTCAATGGCATGATATTCCATAAAAATGAATTTCTCTGCCTTTGCCAGATCTGCCAGCTGAGCCTCCAGCCCTTTGACTGCCTCATCATAATAAATAACATCTGTATTCTGATAGACCGGATAGGAGGCATTTTTCTGTATATAATCAGAAATATTGCCTGCCTTCGGGATTTTCCTGCCAAGCGTTTCCCTGCACTCACTGTCATTGGGAAGCAACGGCAGAAGTTCCCTGTCGATCTGGTCATAACGCTCCCGCATTTTACGGGTACCGCCATTGAGACCAATCAGTAAGTACAATCCCACTCCCAGGATAGGGAATACAAGGATTAAAATAACCCAGGGCATTTTCATAGATGAAGTCTGGTCTGACGCATACAGCTTAAGAACCAGTACACCTGCAAGAAGCCTTGTCATCAGATTGATAATCTCCGCATATTGATTCAGCTTTGTGATCATAGCAATGATAAAAGCTGCTTCCAGTAAAATACATACTGCGGAAAAGCATAATCGTTTTACACCATTTTTCGTTTTCGCCCTGCCTTCCAGGGTATCCTGTTTCATATTCTTTCTCTCTCCCTCTGTCATTGTACGTTAATATTCACTCTATTCCCAGAACACATATCAGACGGATAAAATCATCCGCTTTTTTACTTGCTTATAACCGCTCCGCAGTTTCAGTCAGGAAAGATTTTCTGCACATTTATTTGTGCCTATATACTCTGCTACTTTATCTGTTACTTTATTGCAGATTACCGTATAAGCTGCTCCCAGAACATTGGCGCCTATACGAAGTGCTATTGCTGCCGGCATTCCGAAGATCCCTGCTGCAATAGACAACGCTCCAAATGTATTAAATGCAGTCTGCCACGGATATCCTGCTGAATATCCAACTCCGATCCCTCCGATCATTCCAATATACGGATACATGGATTTAGGAAGTACCAGATACAGCACAATAAACAGCAGACAGCCCACAACATTAAACATTCCTCTGCTCACAGACCTTGGGATACAGTCCTCTGTAAAAGGCAGACATACGGACATACAGGCGATTCCTGCCCACATTGCTCTGGGAAGTCCCAGAAGATTCATAAACAGCATTGCGCTGGATACAATCAGTGTCAGTTTCACATACCATCTGCTTCTTGCTGACTTAAGATCAAATTCCCGGAACAAATCCAGGAAGGTTCTTCGATAGGCTCTGTTTCTCTGGTTCTTATAGAAGACGATCATACAGATCACCATTCCCACCAACAAGCCGATCACACGGAAGGTGTATTCCTTTCCTGTCACATCATAGCCCAGAAGCAGCAAATAGCCCAGAACAAAGGTAGAATGATTGTACATGATCACATTATGACAGCCCAGTATCATCAGCAGTAAAATACACACAGCATTCACTGCAAACGCGGCTAACGGAGGCACTATATTTGCCAGACGGGGTCCTGCCATAAGAATACCGAAGATCCCTGCAATGGAAAGCAGTCCATGTGTTGTCCTGATCCCGAAATCTGCCTGCCGCAGCACAAGCACTGCCAACAGAACAGTAACACCAACTACACTGTTGCTGCTCCCTGTAAGCTTACTGTACATGCTCACCACTGCTACGCAAAAAGCCATAACCAGATACACTTTAAAATTATAGATTAAAATGTGCCGTCTTTTCTCTTTGGGATCTGTGGTGCTTCTGATCAGCTGTTTGGAGCCGGTCGAACTCAATTGTAATTCCTGATAAAATGTCATGTCTCGTTACCTCTCTTTCGTGAAAATTTATAAAAATTTATGAATTACCTTTTTTAGTAACGAGCACTATACCGCAGTTCCCTCTGTTAGTCAAGACTTAATTATTTTTCCAGGTCTCTTCTGATTATTTCTTCAAGTCTCTCCAGATCCTCATTATCAGGATGAGATAACGCCCTGTCAAAATTCTGGATCAGTTCATCCAGGTTCGGCGCATGATCCGGCTTCTCTTTCATCTTTACGTATCTGTCCCTAACTGACTGGGGCATTTTCCCCTGACACATAAATTCTCCGATTACTGTATTACTCTCATCCACAGATTCTTTAACTTTCCCGAGAACCTGCTGGAAATAGGCTTCACTGCCTCCGAAACCTGCTGTTCCAAACAGAAAGATCTTCTTGTTTTTCAGACTCTTTAACAGTTCAAGTGTTGCAGGATCTGCATTCCCTATATCTGTCCAGAATCCAATGTATAATATGTCGGAAGAGAGAGCCTTCGCTCCTTCTGTTCCAAAATAATCACAGTTTTCCTCAGGCAGTACCTCCCTGATCTTCTCCGCAAGTTTTTTTGTATTTCCTGTTTTACTGCTGTACAGAATTGAGTATCTTTGTGTTCCCATGCTGTCTTGCTCCTTTTTGGTTTTATGCACTCTTAGAGTCTTCCTTGTTTCTGCTTTTGTAAGAAGATTTTTTTTAATTCCGAAAATACATTTTTGTCTGCATTATTTATATTGCTTATTCCTTCCAACTGATACATAAGCACATTCGTTCTACCGTAACCGAATTCGGTAAAACATTTTAAAAATCTTCCTCTGATTCATTTACAGTTCTATCCCGGAACATTTTCAGCAGCTCTTCCAGACTTTCTCTCAGCTTCTCATTCTTATTATACTGAATCAGTACCACCGTAACAATGGCAGACAGGATCATGCATCTGCGGATCAGTTTTCGGATGCGGATACATCTCTTTACATCTTTTCGTCCCTTTTCATAGAGTTTCTCTGCCATCCTGTCAGCTCTGGCATCTTTGCAGGCAATATAATCATCAATCACCTGCTTATCCTCCTCACAGATATCCAGATTCTCATACTGACTCCTCAGTTCCTCGAGTTCTGCATTATTCTGTCTGATCACGGTATCTTTGCGGTTGATTCTCTCAGCTGCACTCCGGCTCATTCTTTCTGTTCGTTTACTCATGATAAAAACTCCTTTCGTTTATTTTTTATTATTTTCTATTTTAAACTTTTCTCAGGCTTTTCTCAATAAAATATTGAAAACAAAAAGCACCTGCTTTGACAGATGCTTTTTCTCGCTGAATTTAACCGCCTGACTTTATAAGTACTGACTGAACTCAACCTTCTCTTTATTCGGTCCCTCAATTGTAAAAAACTTTACCCCGTTTTCCCAGAAGGGAAGAAAATGAACAATATCATTGGTCGGAATTCCAATATGCTGTTTTTTTAAATTCATTTTCATTTTCCTCCTGAAAGTCAGTTATAATATCCATCTGATGAAAATCATCCAACATATTTATGTATTGTTGCTCTTACAGCTCCAGGTCCTGCAATCATCTCACGGAACATATCCTCAACCTTCTCTCCCACACCGTCTTTGTAAAGGTCAGTGAAGAACAGACGCTCATTGGAAAGAATTGGTTTTAACTGATCTTTGAGTGTTTCAGGTTTACCTACTACAATATCCTTAAATTGTTCCTGCAGTTCCTCATTCATTGGATCCGGTGCAAGTTCAAATTTATTTCCTTCATCATCTACACCAAGCATATATCTGAGCCATCCTGCAATTCCCAGCGGAATAGCTGTCAGTCTGGAAGCATCTCCGAATTTCTGTACATATGCTTTGATTGTTTCGCCGAAACGGATGCCAACCATCTGAGATACATCTACTGCCAGACGAAGGTTGGTGTCTCCCAGATATTCATTTGGAAAACGATCATTAAAAAGCTCATCCACAAATGCCTGAGGCGAAAGGATTCCAGGGTCAGCAACTACCGGAAGACCTTCATCATAAGCAATCATACGTGCCATTTTCATCATATCTTCATTTGTATTAAGCATATGCGCAAACAGCTCATATCCAAGAACTACTCCCAGCGGACCTGTAGCAGAATGAACCGGATTCAGACATACGGTTACTTTCATACGTTCAGAAAGGTTAACTGTATTTCTGTCTGCCATATATACACCGAAACCTTTTTCCAGAGCCGGACGTCCGTTAGGGAAGCTGTCCTCTATTACAAGATACTGTGGTTTCTCAGCATTGACAAATGGTGCAATGTATGTCTTCTTACCTGTGATCACCGGCTGCATGTTCTCAACACCCAGATTCTCAAGATCTGCTGCAATCTGCTCGCTTGGACGAGGTGTGATCTTATCGATCATTGTCCATGGAAAAGCAACTACTTTCTCATCGCTTACATAGTTTACAAATCCCTCATCAACAAATCCGGCTTTCTTCCACTCTTCTGTCATTGTCAGTACTGACTCACGAAGCTTTGCACCGTTCTGTGAGCAGTTATCCATGGAAACCAGTGCGATGGGATATTTTCCTGCTTTATATCTTTCATAAAGCATTGCAACCAGAACTGCCATGGCACCAACTGCTTTATCCGGACCATTCTTGATATCTGCCTCTACAAACGGGAACCATGTTCCGTCAGCTTTCTGTAATGCATAGCCTTTCTCTGTGATCGTAAAGGAAACCATCTGCAGGGATTTGCTTGTGAAGATTTCTTTCAGGCGTTTCCACTGTGCTACATTAGAAGACTGTGCCTTCACTGCTTCTGCAAAAGCTCCGACTACTTTATACTCACGGGTTCCATCCCCATGCAGGATCACGCTTAATCCCAGATTGTCATATGGATCATAAATCTTGTCTGCTACATCATAATCAAAGGTTTCCACACAGGTAATCCCACGATCCAGAACTCCCTCTTCCAGAAGACCATCTGCAATTCCACCGATAAACACACGGAAAATATTTCCGATACCAAAGTGAACCCATACCGGATTCTCCTTTGCATTCTCAGAGGCAGCCTCTACATCATAACCCGGAAGAGCGATTCCTGCCTTTTTCCATGCTTCCTGTTCCTTGATTCCATTGATTGATAATTTCATGTTATATCCTCCTTGTTTGTCTTATTCGATACTTATTGTTTGTTGTTATGTTCTTTACTTACGTTTATATCTTAACTGTAAGTTGAGTATATATCTTTTCTTTTAAAAAATCCATTGACAGAAATTCTAATTTTCAAACAACTTTTTTGTCTATTTTACTATAGTGTGCTGACAAATTGATGTTGCTGATCGTGCCGGATATTTTTATTGTTTTTTTTTCGTTCTATGCTACAATAAAACTGAAACTTAACATTATCTTGTAACATAATCAGGAGAATATTATGAGTGAAAAGGGATTGACCAACATTAGTCTCAAGAAAATAAATAAATCAAAGGTTTACCAGTACATTTACAGAAAAAAAACGACCTCCAAGCTGCAGATCGTTCAGGAACTGCAGATGGGTTTATCCACTGTCAGTCAGAACCTGAATCTTCTGGAACAGGAAGGTCTTATTGAAAAAAATGGTTTCTTTGAATCCACCGGTGGAAGAAAGGCAAACGCCCTTCAGATTGTATCAGATTTTAAAATTTCCATTGGCATCGGTATTTTAAAAGGGATGTTTCATATTACTGCTGTAGATTTATATGGAAATGCTTTCTATACGGATACCATTCCGCTTCCATATTCCAACACACCGGATTACTATAAACAAGTTACTGACGCAGTAAAAGAATTCATCTCATCGCGCCAGTATGACAATGACAAAGTTCTTGGCATCTCCATTGCCACACAGGGTATCACATCCCCGGATCATACCACTGTACTATATGGAGATATCATGAATAACGCAGGCATGAAACTGGATGATTTTTCCAGATATCTTCCATATCCCTGTTATCTGGAACATGATTCGAAATCAGCTGCATTCCTTGAATTATGGAATCATCCGGAGCTTGACAGTGCTGTTATCATCCTGCTGAACCGAAATCTGGGCGGCGGCATCATTACCAATCATCAGATTCATCAGGGGATCTCCATGCACAGCGGAACTCTTGAACATATATGTATTAATCCCGACGGCCCACTTTGCTACTGCGGCAGCCGTGGCTGCCTGGAAACCTACTGTTCTGCCAATGCACTGGAACAGGCTGCAGATATGCCTGCCAAAGAATTTTTCCCTCTTCTGCGCGAAAAAAAATCTCCCCAGATCATACAGATCTGGAAAGATTTTTTAAACCATCTGGCATTTGCCATGAAGAATCTTAACCTTGTTATCGATGCACCGATCATCCTCAGCGGATATCTGGCACCTTATTTTACAGAAGAAGATATTGAATATCTGACAGAACATCTCCATACAGCCGCCCCATTCATACTGAATAAAACACAGATTCTGGTCGGTACCAACGGACAATATACACCGGCAATCGGAGCGGCTCTGCATTATGTAGAGAAATTTATTCAATCCATTTAACTATAGCAATTCTTATAAATAATGCAATCAAGACAGTTCAGCAGAGTGCGAAAGACAAGAAAGATATCTGATGCAGGACTTCACACTATGATGGGCTGGATTGCTTGCAGTATTTTATGGAATTGCTATAGATTGCTATAAATCAGATAAGCTTCCTGCTATTCATACTTTCATATATCGCTGATTTCTGCTATTCGGTTTATCTGGTAATGTCATTTGGATCAAATTCATCTCAAGTGCGGGTTGCAAATAATTTCTGCGGAATCCATCTCTGGACTTTAACCCCAGTTTTTCCATAAGTGTTTTTCTTGTATAAGGCGTATCATACTCCATGATTTCAAGCATTTTCCTGACAGTTTCTGAAAACTGCTCATTTTCTTCATTCATCTGAAGCGAAATATCTTCCAAAATCCTGTCTATCTGCGACAACATAAACTCTATAAAAATGGTAGATTCTCCCGAAACATGACATCTGGCAATCGCATCATAATATTCATCCTGAAATTTTTCAATCTGGCTTTCGATTGGAATATACTCAAATACAGGTTTCCATTTAGACAAAATCGCAGTGTGCCATAATCTTGCCATTCTTCCATTACCATCAGCAAATGGATGAATAAAGACAAACTCATAATGAAATACACTGCTCATAATCAATGGATGAACACTATTCCTTGATTTCTTCATCCATTCAAACAGTTCATCCATAAGCTGCGGTACAAATTGCGCCGGAGGTGCCATAAAAATACATTCATCTCCATTAAAGACTCCCTCTTCTCCATGGCGAAACTCCCCACATTCTTCCACAAGATATTTTGTCATAATCCCATGAAATTTCTTTAAATCTTTTATACTATAGGGATTAATTTCCGAAAGGCTTTCATACGCCGCATATGCATTTTTAACTTCCTGTATTTCTTTCTGTTCCCCCAGTACAAGCCTGCCATTAATTACATCCCTAACCTGCCCCAGAGAAAGAGAATTCGCTTCTATTTTTAAAGATGAATGAATAGATTTAATTCGGTTATTCTTTCTCAGGTGCGGTTTTGTTTCCAGACTTCTGATTGCCGTGATTCGCCCTATTTTTTCAGAAATTGAAGACACATATGATAATATCTCATTTGTTATTGTAAATGGCGGTTTATATTCTCCCACAAAACACCTCCAGGATTTCCGTTATCTTGCACATTATCTTGCACACTTTTTTGCATACTTTCTTCTTCAGGATAGATTCCGTCTACTTCAGTGCTGTCAGAATCTCCATTACATTGTCGTAATCTTTCTCTCCGACCATGATTTCATACAATGTTTTATCTGTTCCGAAGTTCCCACCCATGCTGCGGGCAGTTCCCCTGCCCGGGGCTATCATTTTTTCTTCGTGGTTAACTCTCTTTGTTTTGTATTTGATTTTCTCTGAATCTAAGGCTTTACAATACTGCTCATATTTGTCCCTGGATGCACCGAGATAAACTGTTCTGCTGTCGAATAACATAATTACTTCCTCCTTTGGGTGTTATGTTTGCACAATTTCCGCCTGCTATAACTGATCCAGTCTACAGGAAGAATCTCTGCCTGAATGAATATATTTGATTTACAAAAATGATCCTGCCTGCTGGCTCGTCAGTCTGCACACTCCGGAACGTATTCAAAAAATCATTCCTACAATCTTGCATGCCCAGTAATATAATAGAAAACAGCAGACATCCGTTTCCAGATCATCTGCTGTCATTATATCATATATATTTATTGCTTTGTAGTATAAAAGTATTATTCTACCTCTTCCGGTTCCATGCTTCGCATGTGTTCCTCGTTCTTTACGATTTCATACTTCTGGCGATATTCCTTGAAGTATGTATAATATTCCACGCTGTCAGATGGGTAAATCTTGGAATCATGGATATGCATATCCGGATTCTCGTCTCCACTCTTAAGGAGAGCTACCATTGCACTTGCACAATGTGCTGCAATACGGTTGAAGCTGTTGAGAATGTCTGTATATACAGTTCCCTCTTCCAGTCCGCAGTTGCCATTACTCAGACGCTCTACATGATGCATCTTCAGCTCATTGCATAAGGATGTGATAATCATTCCAAGCGGTGCAACTCTCTGTGCCATCTCTTTGTCATCATTGAGGAATGCACGACAGGTAAGGTTGATCTCCTCGCGAACTGCTTCCATTACTACATTCAGTTCATCCCAGGCTTCCTGTGAGAAATTAGTGTGATTATCATGCATTTCACTGGACATATAGGCAATGTAGGATGCATGGTCACCGATTCTCTCAAAGTCATTGATGGTATGAAGATAAAGGGATGCCTGCCTTGTCTGGGCACTGTTCATCTCATGCTTTGTGAGCTTCATCAGATATTCCCCAAGACGGCTTTCGTATTTATCGATCAGGTTCTCTTTTCTCTGTACCTTATCAAATTTATCCTGCTGATATTCATTCAGAAGGTTCATGGCACGGTTGACATTCTTGCGAAGCTTCCTTGCCATACCGCTCATGGCACGATGACACTGTCCAATAGCAAGTGCCGGATAATTCAGAAGACGTTCTTCCAGAAGATCAAAGTCTGCTTCATCTTCCAGTTCCTCTGCACTGTCTTTTACAAGCCAGCACACCAGCTGCTCGATCTTCGGTATGAACGGGAAAAGAACACATACTGTTGCTACACGGAATACAGTATTCAGTAAAGCAATTGCAACCGGTGACATAATCATATCCATAAATCCGAAATGCACAACAGCATTTACAGTGTAGAAGATCACTGACCAGAGGATAAGACCAAACAGGTCATTGATCAGATAAACAAGTGCTGTACGTTTACCATTCTTATTCGCACCGATTGCTGAAATCAGAACCGGACAGGCAGCACCTACACCGATACCAAGAACGATCGGGAATGCACTGGAGAATGTCAGGATACCTGTTACAGATAACGCCTGCAATACACCGACTGTGGCAGATGCACTCTGCAGCACTGCGGTAAATGCAATACCTACCAGAATACCTATCAGCGGGTTGGAAAACATTGTCAGCATGTTTGTAAATGTGGGGCTGTCCTTCAGTGGTGAAACAGCACCGCTCATTGTCTGCATACCTGTCATCAGGATTGCAAAACCAAGCATGATATTACCGATATTTTTATGCACGGAACGCTTACATGCCATGCGAAGGATAATACCAATAATCGCTACTACTGCTGAAATTGTTGCTGTAGATAAAATCTTCGCAATTCCGTTCTTTCCGTCAATATAAGAAAGACAGAGGATCCATCCGGTAATACTGGTTCCGATATTGGCTCCCATGATAATACCGATGGCCTGTTTCAGTTTCATCATACCTGAGTTAACAAAACCAATGACCATAACGGTTGTGGCAGAAGAAGACTGAATCACGCTGGTAACACCAGTACCCAGAGCAACTCCCTTCAGCGGTGTGTTTGTCATTCGATACAGGAAAGCTTCCAGCTTATTTCCGGCAACCATTTTCAGGCCGTCGCCCATCAATGACATACCGAACAGGAATAACGCTACTCCGCTCAGTAATGACAATATCATTGAAAAAATTCCCATTATTTTCTCCTTTGTCGTCTGCCTGATTTCCCACCTCATCTCAGAAAATCGGCGCATAATGTAAGCAGGTTATTTTACCTGTTTCTAATCAGAATTTAACCTGCTTTTTACTTTTCCATTCTTATTATGTCACGTCCGGGAGATTATTACAATAATTGTTTTTTCAAAAATTGCATTTTTTCCATAGCGTTTAAAATGCTGTCTTTTTTTTCCTGATTTTTTTTGCAGTTTTCATAAAATTTTCCGGCATGCTCCAAAATATATCTGAACATGTCGAAAAATAACATACAATAAATCGGACAGTAAAGAAGGAGCTGTCTATTTTCAGGACAGCCCCTTTCCTCAAATTCCAGTATTAAAATCAATTGGTTATTCACAATCCGCTTCACTGCTTCATTTTATTATCTGGGGGAATTGATATAGTTATACATACTACTACTCATTGCTGCCCCTGTCGCAGCTTCCTCTTCACATTCTGCCAGAACAAGTTCTGCCTTGAACATATCCGCAATAATTTCACACAGTACCGGATTTTTTCTCAGTCCATTCCCTGAACCAATCATGCGTCTGATTTTTATACCAGTTCCTTTCTGAATAGTCATATACATCTGATACAATTCTGTGCTCATTCCCTTCAGAACACCATAGCAGAAATCTTCAGGTGTAAAGTTTTCGGAATATACCTGAGTAATACTGCCGCTTTTTTCCGGATTCACCCGCGTACCATCAAATGTTGTTTCAACTTTAATCTTTCGGCTTTCAGTTCTTTCACTATTCTGGTCTCTCCCTGTTCTTGCCATCTTTTCCATTACTTTGTATAATGGCTGCTCCTGTCCGGTCGCTTCTTTTACAATTTTCCGGAAAAACTGTTCCAAGAGCGCATACGCCTTGCCACCACACAGAGATGCTCCCGCAAGCAGATACTTCCCATTCAGGAAAGGTCTCGCCTCAATTCCATCTCCCGAAAAATACTGACCGGAAAGAACAGAAATCTGTCCACCGGTTCCCATATTGACCAGTAATGTATTCTCCTCATCACCTGCTGCTCCAAGGAAGCTTGCCTGATTGTCTCCGATTGCTGTTGTAACTGTCCTTCCTCTGTATGTACCCAGTTTTTCTATTTCCGTACAGACATCCGGCAGCCAGTTTACGTCCACTCCCATTTCAGCCAGTTTTTCTTTCTCAAAGCACATCTTACGACTGTCAAAGAATCCCAAACCTGCTGCATTGCTTACATGTATCAGAGGTTTTTTTCGTCCCGTTAAATACATTCCAAAATAATCCATGATTGTACAGAAACTCAACGCCGAATCCGGAACCAGATTATGCCTGATATTATAAATGTGTGTAACAAGCCCATATCCTGAAGCAGCATGGATTTGACATCTTTCCCGGATTTCTTCTGTTAAAGGAATCTGATCCCCATCGCAGATACTTCCTCTGGCATCCTGCCATGTATATAACGGACTGACACAATTTCCTTCTTTGTCAACATAGACAATTCCATGCATCTGCCCTGTGAGCCCAATCCGCTCAACATGCGGATACTTCTCCAGGAAATAATCCAGCAGATTCACTGCTCTTTCTACAATTTCTTTTGCATACTGTATTCTTTCCCATTCATTTCCGGTTTCGATAAAGCAACCGTTCTCTACAGTTTTTGCCTCCAGAATCTTTGCCTGTCCGTTTTCCTCTTTTTCCAGAACAACACCGCTTATCGTTGTTGTCCCAATGTCAATCCCCGCTGTTTTCACAGTCCAAACTCTTCTGCCAGTTTCTTAAACTCCGGCAGGGAATTAATAATAGTATCATAAGATACACAATAAGCCAGTCTCACATAACCCGGGCAGGCAAAGGAACTTCCCGGAACCATGAGAATATTATATTTCTTTCCAGCTTCGCAGAACGCTTTTTCATCTGCTACCGGTGATTTCACAAAGAGGTAGAATGCGCCTTGCGGTTTAATGCACTCGAATCCGCATTCCTTCAGTCCGTTATATAATGCCAGACGGTTCTTGTCATATGCAGCTACATCCACTTCTGCATCTACACATTTGGCAATCACCTTCTGCATCAGGGATGGGGCGTTGACACATCCGATAGTACGGTTGGCAATAGCCGCAGCAGTGATAAGTTCTTCACTGCCATCTGCTTCATCCGGAATTACCAGATAACCGATACGCTCTCCCGGAAGGGACAGAGATTTACTGTAAGAATAGCCAACAATGGTATTGTCATAATATTTTGTCAAATACGGAACCTCTACACCGTCATAAGCCAGCTCTCTATATGGCTCATCAGAGATCAGATAAATCACACTGCCGAATTCCTGCTGCTTTTTCTCAAGAATTGCAGCCAGCTTCTTAATGGTTTCTTCGGAATATACAACACCAGTGGGATTGTGAGGTGTATTTACGATCACTGCTCTTGTCTTTGCTGTAATCTTCTGCTCAAACTCCTCAAGATTCGGTTGGAATGTGGTTGTATCCGGAGAGATTTCCACAAGCTTGCCATCAAAATTGCGCACATATGCACCATATTCCAGAAAGTACGGTGCAAAAACAATCACTTCTTCCTCAGGATTCAGGATTGTCTTAAAAATCACATTCAGACCACTGGCTGCTCCAACTGTCATAATCAGATTCTTCGCTGCAAATTTAGTTCCAAAGCGGTGGTTCAGAGATTCCGCAATCGTCTGGCGCACATCCTCAAATCCTGCATTACTCATATAACCATGCAGCACTGTCGGCTCCACTTCATTCACCAGATCAATAATAGCCTCCTTCACACACTCCGGCGCCGGAACGCTCGGATTCCCAAGACTGAAATCATAAACTTTGTCCGCACCGTAAATGGCTCTGAGACGATTTCCCTCCTCAAACATCATACGGATGGCTGAATTATTTTTTACATAAGGTTTCATTTTTTCTGCTATCATAACATATTCGCTCCTGTCCAAATAATCCCGGCAAACCGCCGAAATTCAGAATAATATTGCAACTGTCCAATTTCTCTTGCAGTGCATAATTTATCTTTATTTTAACCTTATCATGGTAAAGTGTCAATGTGCGACAATATACTATATTCCATCTTTTTAGCCGAAGTCAAGTAAGTCCCCTGCTTTAATTGCGAAAAGCAATAAGCAGGGGGTGGGAACTTGCTTGTATCAGAAGGAATCTTTGCGCTCCTCCAGTAACAAAATGTCAATAGTTTTTTAATCACTTTTTTCAAAAAAGGCAAAAAGAATAGAACGTATAGTTAATTTCCATACGCTCTATCTCACATTTCATATTAAATTTTTGAATTCTACAAACTGAAATCTGTCTGTTAATTTGAAACAGATGTAGCACTTACTTTCTTGTCGATAACAAAATATGTAACCACCATTAAAATAGAAATTATCAAACCAATATAAAACTCTGGGAATGCAAATCTAATGCTTTTATGGATACTTACTTCGCCCGTTATATTCATTACGTGCCATGTGAAGAACTTATATATCTCAGAAACAACAATACCAATTGTGCCTAATGCACCTAAACTTTTGCCAACAACCTGTTCCTTGAAGGGAAACCATACACCCACAGCAAACAAAATAACAGACACCATTCCAATGGGATTGAGCAAATTTATTAAACCTGTGATTTCCTGTACGCCTTTTAGCTCACCATATTGATTAAGGAACATTGGTAATAAACTGATAATAAATGCTATTGATAGAATAATTTTCTTTTTCATATAATCGCACTCCTATGTCAAATACCGATTGAGATTTCACCTGTTTTAAGCGATTTAATAACTGTTATATTTTGTTATTAAATTCTCTGCAAACCCTTGAAAACGCTGAATTTTACTTTGTAATTATGACTTTTCCTTCAGAGTCCAGAAGAGGTGTAATACCAGCCCCGTATCCAGATTTCCAACAAAGATAATTAACTCCAGTCTCCTTATCTACAAGAATTTGGCGAATCCCTTCGTCCTTAAGCGAACTTCCATCTCTAAATATAACTTCAAATCTTTCTTCTTTTTTTGCCATGTTTATTCCTCCTCGTTAAGCGTTAAATTCCGATTTCTCAGTTTCAAAAAGCTGAAATTGTTCGAGCTTTTCAAATACTAACGTACCTAATTCCGTTCAATAATTGATTTATAGTAGTTACCAAAGTCAGCAAGTGAATTAACAATTGGAAGCATTTTTGTTCCGAGTTCC